>CAYLVP010000001.1:0-94640 GCA_964387155.1 uncultured Rhodobacterales bacterium
CCTCAGCCGCCCCGCCATCGTCATTTTGCCAGGGCTTCACCAAGTTCCCGAACCGGGTGAAGCGGCCTTCGAAGGAAAGCTCGACCGTGCCGATGGGGCCGTGGCGTTGTTTGCCGATGACGACTTCGGCTTTGCCGTGGAGGCGCTCCATTTCTTCCCGCCAGACGGCCATCTTTTCGAGGTCGTGGTCGCCGGGTTTTTCGCGTTCTTTGTAATATTCCTCGCGATAGACGAACATCACCACGTCGGCGTCCTGCTCGATCGAGCCGGATTCCCGCAGGTCTGACAGCTGCGGGCGTTTGTCTTCGCGGTTCTCCACCTGGCGCGACAGCTGGGACAGTGCGATGACGGGGATGTCGAGCTCTTTGGCGATGGCTTTGAGGCCTTGCGTGATCTCGGAGACCTCGTTGACCCGGCTGTCTTTCGCTGTTGCGGGACGCACCAGCTGCAAATAGTCGACGATCAAAACGTCCAGACCATGTGTCCGTTTCAACCGCCGAGCCCGCGCCGCAAGCTGGGAGATCGGCAGCGCAGGTGTGTCGTCGATAAAGAGCGGGCAGGATTCGAGCGCCTTGGCGGCCTCGACAAAGCGGCGGAACTCGACCTCGGTCATATCGCCCTTGCGGATTTGCTCCGACGGCACCTCGGCGGCCTCGGAGAGCACGCGGGCGGCAAGCTGTTCGGCGCTCATCTCAAGGCTGAAAAAACCGACCGCGCCCCCTTCAATGGCGCCTTCAATGCCATCGGGCGTCATACCTTTTTTGTAGGCCTTGGCGATGTTGAAGGCGATATTGGTGGCCAGCGACGTCTTCCCCATGGAAGGACGGCCCGCCAGGATCAGCAGGTCAGAACGGTGCAGCCCGCCCAGCTTCTTGTCCATGTCGACAAGCCCGGTGGAGATGCCCGCCATGCCGCCGTCGCGCATATAGGCGGCATTGGCCACATGCACGGCGTCAGTCACGGCCTTCAGGAAGCTCTGGAATCCGCTTTCCGATTTGCCCTCTTCACCAAGCTTATAGAGGCGCTGTTCGGCGTCGACGATCTGGCTTTTGGGGTCGCTTTCCGTGTCGACGGTATGCGCGCGGGCGGCGATCTCTTCGCCCAGGCCAATCAGTTCGCGCCGGATAGCCAGATCATAGACCATCTGCGCGTAGTCGCGCGCCGCAAAGGACGAGATAGACGCACCTTGCAGCCGCACCAGATAGGCGGGGCCGCCAAGCTCTTTGAGGCCGTCATCATCTTCGAAATAGGGTTTGAGCGTCACCGGTGAGACCAGCAGATTCTTGTGGATGCGCGCGCTCGCGGTCTCGAAGATGCGGCGGTGAACGGGGTCGAAGAAATGTTCAGGCGAGACGATGGAGGCGACGCGGTCCATGATCTCGTTATTTGTCAGGATCGCGCCCAAAAGCTGCTGCTCTGCCTCGATGCTATGGGGCAGGGCGGTCAGGGTTTCGGCCTGCGCAGCCTCCCCTTGCATGTTACTCATGTCATTCATACGCCGCGCCCCTTTTTATGATTTTGCCCCAGGGTTGTGCCCCTTGAGCTTGGGTTTGACCTATCTGGAGGGCCCGATCAATCTGGATATCCTGTGGACCGATTGGGGGTTGTTCACCAGTTATCTTGCGATGAATGAGCTGCGGCCGTCAACATATTGTGTTGGCCTCCGTGCTGCAGGAACGGGCCTTTGCTTATCCCCACAGGGTTACGGTCGGTAACGCGATATTAAGCAATGATCCGGTGCGAATCGTAGGCGCAGGCTTAGCCCGGGTTGGCCGCCTGCCATGCCGCCTGCCAGTCGCGCGGGGCTTTGAGGAAGCGTTCGACCTCGGCCAGTGTCTCGGCATCCAAGTCCTGACGCTCCTTTGCGGCGGCCAGCACGTCCCACCAGGTGCATAAATGGTGCAGCGTGACGCCATGATCGCCCAGCCGGTCAATCGTCTCAGGGAAGATATCATAGTAGAAGATCACCGCGGTATGCGCGCAGGCCGCGCCGGTGTCCCGGATCGCATCCACAAAGCTGAGCTTCGAGCCGCCATCGGTGGTCATGTCCTCGACCAGAAGCACCTCTTGCCCCTCGCTCATATCTCCCTCGATCCGCGCGTTGCGGCCATAGCCCTTGGGCTTCTTGCGCACATAGGTCATCGGCAGCGCCATACGTTCGGCCACAAGGGCTGCGAAGGGGATGCCCGCCGTCTCGCCGCCTGCAATATTGTCGAACCTCTCAAAGCCTGCATTGCGCATCACGGTGACGGTCAGAAAATCCATCAGCGTCGCGCGGATGCGCGGGTGCGAGATCAGCTTGCGGCAGTCAATATAGCTGGGAGAGGGCAGGCCGGAGGCGAGGATGAAGGGCTCGCGGGTGTTGAAATTCACCGCCTTGATTTCCAAAAGCATGGACGCGGAAAGACGGGCGATTTCGTCTTTGCTGGGGAAGCTTGTGGGGATCATGTCGTTGTCCTTCTGGCAGCCGCCGGAGCCTTCGGCGAGGATATTTTTGGAACAATGATGAGGCTTAGGTCACGCGCCAATGCAGCGGCATTTGCGGATCAAAGACGGTGACGGGGCCGTCAGCTGTGTCGATTTTGGCGGGATATGTGACGGGATCGCCTTTGGCGAGGGTGATTTGGTCTGTATTGGGAGGCAGCCCGTAGAAGGCAGGGCCGTGCAGCGAGGCGAAGCCTTCGAGCTTGTCGAGCGCACCGTCCTGTTCGAAGACCTCGGCGAGGATGGAGAGCGTGTTGGTGGCCGTGAAACAGCCCGCGCAGCCGCAAGCCTGTTCCTTGAGCGGGTCGGTATGGGGCGCGCTGTCGGTGCCAAGAAAGTAGGTCGGATCGCCGGAGGTGGCGGCTTTGCGCAAGGCGAGGCGGTGGGTCTCGCGCTTGGCGACGGGCAGGCAGTAGTAATGCGGCTTGATGCCGCCTGCCAGGATGTGGTTGCGGTTGATGACAAGGTGATGCGTGGTGATCGTGGCGCCGGTATTGGCATGTGCCGCCGCATAATCGGCCCCTTGCTTGGTCGTGATATGCTCCATGACGATTTTCAGGTCGGGCAGGCTGCGCCGGATCGGGTCGAGGATGCGGTCGATGAACACGGCCTCCCGGTCGAAAATGTCGATATCGTCGTCAGTCACCTCGCCATGCACGCAGAGCGGCAGACCGATTTGAGCCATGGTGTCCAGCTGACGGCGGATCGCATCAAAATTCTTGACGCCGGAGGCAGAGTTGGTAGTGGCCCCCGCCGGGTAGAGCTTCACGGCCGAGATCAGCCCGATTTCATGGGCCGCGCGCAGGTCTTTGATGTCCGTCTCTTCGGTCAGGTAGAGGGTCATCAGCGGTTTGAAATCGGAATTGTCGGGCTTGGCGGCCATGATCCGGTCGCGATATTCGGCCGCGTCGCGGGCCGTCACGACAGGTGGCACCAGATTTGGCATGATGATGGCGCGGGCAAAGTGGCGCGCGGTTTCGGGCAGCACCGCCTTGAGCATGTCGCCGTCGCGCAGATGCAGGTGCCAATCATCGGGGCGTGCAATGGTCAGCGTCGTCATGTCCTTGATACCCCCGGGCTGGTCCTTTGCGCTCCTTTAGCCAATTTGGCTGGGCGGGGCCAGTGGTCAGAGCGGGTGGAGGCCCGCCGATTTCGCGCAGCCGCCATTTTTGGGCTGTGGGGGGCGCGAGGCGCTGCTATGGTGCCAAGAAAAAGAGCGGTGATATGACGCGAATTTCCCTATGCCTTACCTTGTGCCTTACCCTGTCCGCGGCGCTGTCGGCCTGCACCCCGCCTGCGGTTGCGGTCAAGACCGTCCGCGATGCCACGCCCGCTGATGTGGTGGGATGTTCCGAATTGGGTCGAGTCAAAGGCGTTCCGAAGGTCTTTGGGCCATTGGCGCAGGTCGGCCTGAACGATGCGCGCAATGTTGCCAAACGCGTGGCGCTTGAGCAGGGGGCGACGGATGTAGTCTTTGACCCGGTG
Source organism: uncultured Rhodobacterales bacterium (assembly GCA_964387155.1). Classification (GTDB taxonomy): domain Bacteria; phylum Pseudomonadota; class Alphaproteobacteria; order Rhodobacterales; family Rhodobacteraceae; genus Litoreibacter. The sequence continues at coordinate 3,970 of CAYLVP010000001.1, forward strand.
CCCGAGGGCGCGCAGGCTTTCGAGGTCAACGGAACGGCCTATCGCTGCTAGCTGGCCAGCAACGCCCGCCGCCGCCTGATGAACGCGTCGACAAATTTCATGCGCCGGTCTTGTTGGCCGCGATTGCTGAGATGGTGTTCCATCGTGGTCCGGTAGAGGTAGACGTTCTTGCGGGCGCGGATCGCCTTGTAAAACGCCTGCGGTTCCAGGGAGCCGGCGATCCCGTCTGCCATCACCTCTTTCAGGACGCCCATGCGGTTGAGCAGGAGCGCCGATTTATGGCCCAGCCCGAAGCCTTTGAGGTGGGTCAGGTTCGGGCCGTCCAGCCGGATCACATGTTTGCGGTCGCGAATGTGAAACGGGTCGTAGATCAGATAGACGCGCTTGGCCTCTGACGTGTGCAGGGCAGCGTCGGAATAGGGCAGGGACCAATCTGCCGCGCGGCCTTTTGCGAAGCGATTTTCCCAAGGGACGAGTTCAGGGTCCAACGTCGTTTGCGGGCTGAAGGCCACGACGGTGCTGCCCGGCGCAAGGGAAGAGAATGTCAGCGCCCCGAACGCGCCCATTGAGGTGCCAACGAAGGCCACACGCTCGAACCCGGCGAAGAAGCCCGCATCGCGCAGCGCCTCAAGCTCGGCGATCAGCCGGGTGTCGCGAAACCAGCTGGCGGTTTGCGCGTAGATGCCCAGATGCGAAAACCCCCGGTCGGCGCAAAATTTCTGCGCCCAGGGTTCACGGGCAAACCGCGTGTCCCCGGCCTGATGCAGGTTGTCGAAGCTGACGACAAGCTGGGTGCGATCACGGGTCACGAAAGACGCGCTGTGATCGCCGAATTTACGATACCAGCCGTCGCAGGGGCCTGCGGGGTAGATCTCCTCATACCAGCTGGGGGGCCGGTCATCAGGCGCGTCAGGGGTGATCTCGGCGGGGGCCGTTACCTGCGCGTCGCGGTCCTGCAATTTGCCAATGGCCGTCATCACGGCCTGGGTCGCTGCCAGCCGGTCGGCCAGCCTGTCCTCTGGGGTCAGATCGCCGCGGTGGTCGGCGCCCCGCAGGTCGGCATAGTCGAAGAAGTCGGCATCGTCTGGCATGTAGCGCGCGATGATCTCTGCCGTTGCGTCTTGTACGGAGTCCATCAGAGCAAGCCGCTCGGCGCGGGTGTAGACGTCGTGGGAGCGGATCAGGCCCTGGGCGTCAAGCGCGCTGATCTCGCGGATCACCTCGCGGATGTTGAACTTGGTCTCCGTCGCCAGAGTTGCCAATGTCTCGGACATCTCGGCAGAAAATGTCTTGTTTGCAAAGCCCGTGTTCTGCTGCATCTCGGGCGTGATCTCGAAGCCAAGCTGCGCGGCAAAATCGGCGACCACATCGCCTTGGGCCAGCCGGTCCCGGCTGAAGGGTCGCAGCTCGATATTGTCCGCGCCAAACACCTCTGCATAGGCATTGAGGACGAGGTCATAGCTGAGCATGCGGCGGGAGTCGGCCAGAAAGGCCGCGCGGTCGGGCGCGATGCGACCGTTTTTCAGCAGCTGCTTGTAGAGCGCTTCCAGATAGGCGTCCTGACGCCTGAGATAGCAGATCACCCTTGTGCGCCCGCCGCGCATTGCCTCCGGCACGGCCTGCACAAATTTGCGCGTAGTATAGAGGTTGAACAGCATCTCGGAAGAGATGACATGCCGCATCCGGGGCGCTGCGTCGACTTCCTCGACAATCTTGTCGAAGATGGGCTGCGCCTCGCCGATACGGGCCTGCGTGGCCAAGCGGTTATGCGCGATATTTACCCGGCCGGCTGTAACATAGTTCAGCCCAGCGTTGTCGCGCAGATAATCCTGGTTGTCATTCAGGAACCCCTGCAACGAGGTTGTGCCCGTCTTGGGGGAGCCAATATGCAGCCAAATTTGCGCGGTGTCTCCGGTCATGCCTGCTCCCTCGCGGGGTGTTTGCAGGGGCCGGGGGGCGTCAGGCCGCGGCGTATAAGAAGCGCATTGGCGGCGTTGAGTTTCTTGCGGAACACCGGGCCTGCCCCCTGAGCCAGCACATATTCAGCCAGACGCGCCACCATCAGCGGGTGCCGTTCGATGTCGATCTTGTGGATCAGCTCTCGCAGGTAGCGCCGGAAGGTGCGGCGCACGCGCAGCATCTTGTAGAATTCGGTCGTATTCAGGGTGCCGTCCACGCAGGCGCCCACCACAGGTTTCAAAAGCCCCATCTGTATGAGGCCCGACGCGATGCGGTGCCCTTGAAAGCGGCATTTCAGCTTGGTGATGTTGGGCCCTTGGAACAGGGCCGCATGCATGGCGTCCGGGGCCTCCAGTGGATCATAGAAGATAGACACCTCGCGGGCCTTGCGCACCATCTCAGGCGCATAGCCATATTGCGAGGTGAAGTCGCGCTTCCAGGCCTTTTGATACCGTTTCTCCCATGAGCAGAGGTCGCGCTCCAGCGTGGCTTGCGGGCTGATGGCCACCACGGTGGCACCGGGGCAGGCGGCAGAAAAGGCGCAGGCCGCATAGGCCCCCATCGAGGCGCCGTAGAACACCACACGCTCGAATTGATCAAAGAACCCCTCGTCACGCAGCCGGTTGAAGAAGGCGAAGACATCCTTGTCACGGTACCAGGTCCAGTCATGGGCCATGAGCCCGAGGATGGACCACCCCTGGCTTTGCACGAAATCAAAGCCCCATGGCAGACGCGTGCCATGCTCAAACACATGGTCGAGATTTTCGAAGGTCACAATCAGCGTCGGCCCGGATTTGACGAAGAGCGCCGTATGGTCGCGGCCTAGGTCTTCGAAAAAGCCGTGCGCCTCGCCCAGCGCGCGCAGCTCTGCGTTCCAGGCCGTGCGGTCCTCCTCCTGACCTGCCGCCTCCAAATCAATCGGGCCGCTCATGCTGCGCTGTCCTTTGGGGTGATCTCGGCCATCAGCGCGCGCCCTGCCTCGGTCTGGGAGACGGCGTCAATCGCGTCGCGATGCCATGCCACCGAGGCCTCATGCAATGCGCGCAGCTCGGTATCGGCCATCAGCGTGTAGTAGATCGCCTTGGCCTGGGGCAGCAGGGGCAGGATCGTGTCATCTTCCGCCCCGACCTGGTTCATCTTGTGCCAATAGTCTGCGCCCAGCGTGTCGGGTGTATAGGCGCGCCCACGCGCGACCTTCATCAGGTAATTCTCGCGCGAGCGCAGCGCGTAGTGATTGACCTGCGCCAGCCCGTAGCCTGCGGTGCGCCGGTCCATCCGCCAGTTGCCTTTGAAAAAGCTCTCCGGCATCGGCTGACCGTTGCCATTGACCCAGTTCAGGCCTTCCCAATCCTCGTCCGGCACCTTTTTGGGTCGGTGGCATCCCACGATCTCGATGGCATCGGTGCGGTGGATCGTTTTCATGCCCCAGGCCTGCATCGGACGCGGGCAAAACTCAGGGGCGGCTCGGGTGGTGGACTGGGTGACGAAGCCGCCGGTAAACTGCGTCAAATCTTCTGCCCCGAAAAGCCGCCACATCAGCGAGATGCAGCGCGTGTCCGGCACAGCCTTAAGCAGCGCCTGCACGGAGCGGTCACCGACATGGACATTGATAAACTCGTCAGCGTCGATCACGGCGACCCATGCGGCCTCTTGATAGACCTTTTCGCGCGGTGCCTTGCGGTAGGCGCGGACCTGATGGGCCGGGCGTTGTCCGGGCTTGCGGGTGTTGTCGCGATGGGTGACATGGCCCAGCGCTTGCAGCCGGTCGAGGATCTTGCCCGTCCCGTCCTCGCAATCATTGGTATAGACCAGAATGTGATCAAACCCGATGCTGAGGTGATAGGCCACCCATTCAAGGATGAACGGCCCCTCGTTCTTCATGCAGGTCAGGATCAAATGCTGCGGTGCCATCCGCTACCTCTTATGCACGACCAGCACCTGGTCGCGCTTGTCTTTGTGCCATTTGGCTTGGTGGATGAAACAGCCCGAGATATCGACGCGCAGCGCGTTGAGCGCCTCTTGCATCGCGGGGTCGGGATGGGTGAAGCCGCCGTCGCGCAGGTAGCCCTGAAACAGCCAGGAGGTCTTCGGGAAGCCCGAGCTTTCCCGCGCCTTGGGCTGGAACCGCAGATCCTCGATGATATAGAGCCCGCCGGATTTGAGCTTTGGGAACAGCTCAACGAATGCATTTTGCTGGTGATGCGACACATGCGTTGCGTCGTCGAGCACCAGGTCCAGCTTGTCCAGACCCGCCACGGTCTGTGCGATTTCGGACCTTGTGTCAAAGCCGGTCTGAAGCTGGCTCAGGCGCGGGTCATGGGTCTTGGGGTAGGTGACCTCGTCCAGGGCGGTGATCTGCGCCTTGGGCAGGTAGCGCAGCCACATCGGCGCGGTGGTGCTTTCGCCGCGCCCTGCATCTTGCGCGCCGCCAAGCCCCAGCAATGCCATATGCAGGCTGCGGCCCCGCATGGGGTTGAGCAGCATGTGATACAGCTCGGTGAAGCTGTGTTTCTGGCTGCCTTGGTCCAGCCCCAGCTCATCCGCGATATCGGTCAAATTCACCCCACCGCGCCCTGCCTTGTCGGCGTTGGTCACCACCGGGATGGCGGTGCCGGGGATCATCGTGGGCTCGGCCGGTCTGTGCGGGTTGGACTTCGGCATCGGCGCGTCGGACGGCACGATGCCGTGTTTCTTGATCAGCTTGCCGATCAGGCTGTCCGGGTGCGGCTCGCCGCCTTCGCGTTCGATGATCCGCATCCGCATCCGCCGCCCCCAGAAATGGATCGAGAGCGTATTGTCGGTGATGTAATTGCTCAAATCCGTATTGGGTTTGAGCATCATCCGCCGTTTCTTGAAGCTCACCGGGAAAAGCGCGTCGACCGGCATCGCATATTTGTGCTCGCCGGTCTTGTGCAGGAAATGCGTGAGCGCCTGCGGACCCCAGACGCCCCAGCTTTGCTCCCCCACATGGACGGGGTTTCCGGCAGCCTTTTTTTGCCGCATCTCTTCCTTGAGGTCCTCGTTGAACCAGTCGGGGATGGCGTATTCGTCAGAGGTGAAATCAATCAGACCGGCCAGCGTCTCGCTGTCGGAGGGCAGGCCCACCACGCCATTGTTGATATGGTGTTGGCTCTCCCACCCATGGAAATGCCCGTTCGGGGTCGCAAAGGCCTTGACGCAATAGGCATCCGTATCAGCCCAAATCTGATCATCGGTCTTGGCCAGCATGTTGTAGCGCCATTTATCAGCCTGCGGTGCGGGCGAGCCCGTGCGCTTATGCGCGATGACCGTGTCCATCGGCATGATCTCATTGGCGTCGCATATCTCGATCCCATCGGGAATGTTGCCAACCTCGCCATATGTATACATCTTCACGTGATGGCCCGCGTCGCGGAAGGACACGGCGCAGAGCTGTTCCATGTAGGTCAGCGCGCCGCCAATCCACAACTGCGCAATTGCATAGTCTTTCGCCACGGCGTGCCTCGTGATCAGCGGGTTCTGCCCGCCTTGATGCTTATCATTGTTTCGAATTTCGCAAAGGGCGGGTTAAAACGCAAGAAAAAGCTGATTCGGAGCCTGCCGGCTCAGAGCGGCAAAAATGGGGCAAAAGCCTTGAGATTGAGCGACTTATGAAGATCACCATCGTGACGACGATGCGCAATGAGGGCGCCCATCTGCTTGAGTGGGTGGCCCATCATCATGCGGCGGGCGTCAGCGATTTTCTGGTCTACACCAATGAGTGCGAAGACGGGTCCGAGGCGCTGTTGGACTTGCTGCCTTGTGTGCATCTCGTCCGCCAAGGCCCTGGTGAGGCGCCGCCGCAATGGCGGGCGCTCAAGGCGGCATGGGATCATCCCGCCGTGGTGAATGCCGATTGGGTGGCGTGTATAGACTGTGATGAATTTATCAATATCGCCAGTGGCTTGAAGGGTATTCCTGACGTGATTGAACGCGCAGGGGCGGGGATGATCCTGCTGCCCTGGCGGCTCTTTGGGCATAACGGACATGCGCATATCTCGAGCGCCCCCACGACGGAGCGGTTCACCCGCGCCGCTGCGCCCGACATGCACTATCCGGCCATCGGCAGCTATTTCAAAACCCTGTTCCGCCTTGCAGGCCCGTTTCGTCAACTGGGCGTTCACAGGCCAAAGCAGAAGAACCCAAAACGCCACGGCGTCCCCACGATCCGCGACGGCTCGGGCAATCCTGTGCCGGACGCCTTGGCGGCCAATGACGGGCAGATCATGCATTGGGGCGCGCCCATCGCGCGCGAACTGGTGCAGTTGAACCACTATTCGGTGCGCTCGGCAGCCGAGTTTCTGATCAAACGCAGCCGCGGCCTGCCGAACCACACGGACAAGCCGATTGACCTGACCTATTGGGTCGAGCGCAATTTCAACGCGGTCGAGGATGCCACCATCGCGCATATGCGCGCCGCAACAGCGGAAGTGGAGGCAGCCTTTCTTTCCCTGCCCGGTGTGGCCGCTGCGCAAGAGGCGTGTCGCGACTGGCAGGCGGCAAAATTCGCGTCCCTGATGCAGGATGAAGACGCGCTTAAGCTCTTTGGCAGGCTTTTGCTGGCCGGAGGCAGCAACAGCCTGCCGCGCGATGTGGCAATGGGCCTGATCAATGCCTACCGGAGGCTGCATGGCTGATCTATCCGTATTCCAATCGCGATCCCTCAATCTCACTTCAGACCAAGGGCTTACAGCCCTTTCTTGCATTGGTTGGCCTGATCCGGTGGGCGGCATGGGGCTGCGCGCGTTCTTTGCGCAAGGCACCGATCTGAAACGCTTCGCCAAAGCGCCGCGAGAGGGCTGCGCCCGTATCAGTGAGGCGCATGGCATCAATGGTGCCACTATGTTGAAAGGCACGGCCGAGCAGGTCGCAGACACAATCAAGATCGCGCTCACCGAGGGGGAGATAGAGCTGGGCGTTCAACCCACCGAGACAGAGCTTTTCGCGGATATGAATGTCTGTATCGCGGAGCGCAATGGCGAGCCTATAGAGCTGATCGAGGCCTGGCTGCGCTATAATATCTCGCAATTCGGGCTTGACGGGCTGTTGCTGATAGAGCGTGAAAAAGAAATTACAAACAATGTGTTCGTGGCCGACCTTGAAGCACTCTGCCAGCGATTGGAGCTCAAGCGCTGCGTCTATCTGACCTCTGATCATCCGCTGGGAGCCAAGGATCTGCCGCCCGCGTCGCATCCGTTCAACGCACATGATGCTCCGGGCAAGGACAGGATGACGCTGCCTGAGCCCGATCCGTGGTCCGCGCCCTTGTCCGAGGTCCAGATCTACGAGATCGCCAAATGGCGCTTCCTGGCCAGGGCGCGGGCGGTGATGAACCTGGACCTGACCGACCTGCTGCAGCCCGGCGCTGATCCGTTCAACGCGGTACATGATACCAGCGGGGGCGTGATGACCCTGATCGGTCAGCGGATCTACCCGTGGCGGGTGCGCCCCAAGGCACCGCCGCAATTTGGCGATCATATCTGCCATCAGTTTGACAACCCGCGTGCCAATAGGCGGTGGTGCGTCGCGCCCGCGCGGCTGGGGGCTGACCCGCTTTGGCGCTATGTGCGGGTCAGCGGGGTTGAGCCTCAGCCGGGCGAGCAGGCTGGGTTTTGGCGGGCCATGGCCATCCGTCACCCCGACAGCAGTGCGGCTGAAATCGTGCCCAAAAGCTCCCTCATCGAGGATGCGGTACTGATCAAGATGGCCGAGGACATATGGGGCCACAAACCGGTGCGCCCGCCCGCCAGCAAGATGGCTGCCGCGCCCAAGGCAGCAAGCGCCGCAGGGCGCACCCTGATTGTGACCTGCATGAAGAATGAGGGGCCGTTTATTCTGGAATGGGTGGCCTATCACCGCGCCATCGGGGTCGATTATTTTCTGATCTACACCAATGATTGCGATGACGGCACGGATGAGCTTCTGAATGCGCTGATGGCGCGCGGCATCGTGCAGCGGCGGGACAACCGGTTTCACGGCACCGCGCTGAAGCCGCAGCATTGGGCGCTCGCGGCCTCTGAGAAGGAGCAGGTGCTCAAAGACGCGGGCTGGATCATCTCGATGGATGTGGATGAGTTCATCAACATTCATGCAGGCGAAGGGCGGCTAGCTGATCTCTATAAGGCGGTGGGCGAGGCCAACATGATCTCGCTGACCTGGCGGCTTTTTGGCAATGCGGATGTGGACGGGTTCGAGGATCGGTTTGTCACCGACCAGTTTACCCGCTGCGCGCCCGAGCTGTGTCGCAAGCCGCATCAGGCCTGGGGGTTCAAGACGCTGTTCCGCAACCTCGGAATCTACAAGAAAATGGGCGTGCATCGGCCCAAAGGGCTCAAGCCCGACCTGTGGGATCGGATCAACTGGGTCAATGGCTCAGGCCGCGCCATGCCCACGAAGCTGATGCGCAATGGATGGCGGTCCACGACAGACAGCTACGGCTATGATCTGGTGACGCTGAACCATTACGCCGTGCGCAGCGCCGAGAGCTTTCTGGTCAAACGGGACCGGGGCCGGGTCAACCATGTCGACCGGGATCAGGGGCTGAGCTACTGGTTTCGGATGAACAACAATTGGGAGGAGGACCGCTCGATCCTCACCAAGCGCGCGGCTCTGCAGGCGGAGTACGACACGCTCATGGCTGACCCGGAGGTCGCCGCCTTGCACGCCGCTTGCGTGGCCAAGCATCGTGCCAAAATCATTGCGCTCAAGGGGCAGGAAAACCACGCGCGTTTCCATTCCGAACTGACCTCGGAGCGTATGCGACGTCTTTCTCGCATGCACGCATATTTCGGTGCCAATGTCTTTCTGGCAGGCCCCGAAAGCGTGCCGGACGAGATCGCCTTCCGCGAGACAATCCCGCCAGATTTTTTCTTCACCGTGAAGCGGGAAGAGACGACGCATTGAGGGCAGGAGCCGGGTTGCGACGCCACGTCTTGATATCGTCCCAAGGACGCGCTGTTTGGTGCCAGTCTTAGCCCAAACAGGCGCGACTACCCTAGGCTACGCGCGCCCCAAATCTCTTCCATATACCCGCGGATCGTGCGGTCGGAGGAGAAGTGGCCGGAGCCCGCGATGTTGTACAGCGCCAGTCGGTTCCAGTGGTCAGTGTCGCGGTAGTCTCGGTCGACCTTGGCCTGCGCGGCCATGTAGCTGTCAAAGTCGGAGGTCACGAGGAACGGGTCGTGGTTCCAGGTCGCATCGACCAGCCCGTTATAGCGGTCGGGATCGGTCGGGTTGAACCGGCCCTCGACAATCATTTGCAACAGGTCCAGCAACGGCTGGCTGGCCTTGATGGCCTTGCGGGCGTGATCTTTGACGCGGTAGCGATCCCGCACCTGGGCGGCGGTCATGCCGAAGAGGTAGAAGTTCTCGGGACCCACATGCTCCCTTATCTCGACATTCGCGCCGTCCAAAGTGCCGATGGTCAGGGCACCGTTCATGGTGAATTTCATATTGCCGGTGCCAGACGCCTCTTTGCCGGCGGTTGATATCTGCTCCGACAGGTCGGCGGCAGGGATCAGCCGCTCGGCCATCGAGACGTTGTAATTGGCAGGGTAGAGGACCTTTAGCAGGTCGCCCGTCACAGGGTCAGTGTTGATCACCTCAGCCACATCATTGATCAGCCGCACGATGTCTTTGGCCATGAAATAACCCGGGGCAGCCTTGCCGCCAAAGATCTTGACGCGCGGGGTCCAGCCTGCGTCGGGATTGGCACGGATGGCCTGCCACCGGGCAATGGTTTCAAACAGGTTCAGCAACTGGCGCTTATATTCGTGCATCCGCTTGATCTGCACGTCGAACATGGCGTCAGGGTCGAGCCGCACGCCCAGATGCTCCGCCGCCCAGTTCGACAGCGCGACCTTGTTGTCACGTTTCACCGCGCCAATGGCGTCGCGCAGGGTACGGTCTTCAGCGTGTTTGGAAAGATCAGTTAGGCGGGACAAATCATCCTCCCAACCCGCGCCTAATGTCTCACTCAACAGGCCCGACAGGCCCGGATTGGCCAGCTTCAACCAGCGGCGGGGCGTCACCCCGTTGGTCTGGTTGAGGATGCGCCCCGGGTAAAGGCCGTTGAGCCCGGCAAAAACGGTCTCTTTCATCAGCTCCGTGTGCAGGGCCGAGACGCCATTGACATGGGAGGCCATGACGAAGGCCAGCGTGCCCATTCGCACCTGATCATGCGCAACAATGCCAAGCGCGTCAGCGCAGCCGGTCGCGGCCTTATGGTCGGCATCGATACGCTCGATGATCTGCATGTGGCGGGGCAGGATGTTGCCCATCAGCCAGGTCGACCAGCTTTCCAGCGCCTCGGGCAGGAGCGTGTGGTTGGTGTAGTTGAGACAGGCCTGCGCGATCTGCTTGGCCGTGTCCCAGTCCAGCCCGTGCATATCGACCAGCAGTCGGATCAGCTCGGGCCCGGCAAGGGCCGGGTGCGTGTCGTTCATCTGGATCGCGACCTTTTCGGGCAAAAGCGCGAGATCGTCATATTCGCTCAGGAACCGGCGCAAGATATCCTGCAGCGCGGCGGAGGTGAGGAAGAACTCCTGTTTCAGCCGCAGCTCCTTGCCGCTATCGGTGGTGTCCTCGGGGTAGAGCACCCGCGACAGCGTCCGGGCCAGAGCCTCGGGCGCGGCGGCGGCGGTGTAGTCGCCGGAATTGAAGCGTTCCAGATCAAACAGCTCGGTCGGGTGGGCCCCCCAAAGGCGCAGCGTATTGGCCCATTTGCCCTGCCAGCCCACCACAGGCATGTCGTAGGCCTTGGCGTAGACGGTTTCGCCCGCATGCCAGATGGCGCGGCCGTCCTGCATCTCGACATGGCCCTTGAAGGGGATGGTGTAGCGCGCCTCAGGGCGTTCGAATTCCCACGGATGTGGCTGGGTCAGCCAATCTTCGGGATGCTCGACCTGACGGCCACCTTCGAATTTCTGCCGGAACAGCCCGTGCTCGTAACGAATGCCGTAGCCATAGGCGGGGCAGGCGAGGGTCGACATGCTTTCAAGAAAGCACGCTGCGAGGCGGCCAAGCCCGCCATTGCCAAGTGCCGCATCGGGTTCGTCTTCGATCACGTCACGCAGGGCGATACCTTCGCTGTGCAACACATCCCGGACGGTCTCCAGAAGGCCCAGGTTGACCATGGCATCCTCAAGGATGCGACCGATCAGGAATTCCATCGACAGGTAATAGACCCGCTTGCCTTGCGCCTCGTAGGTCTTGCGGGTGGCCTCGAACCAGGGCTCGATCAGGATATCGCGTACCGCGTAGCTGACCGCCATGCGCCAATCATAGAGGCTGGCATGCGCCTTGTCCTTGCCCAGCGTGTAAGTCAGGTGCTGCGTCACGCGCTGCTGCAGCGCCTGTGCGGAAAGATCACTCATCACATTCATACAACCAAGATCCCTTATCTCGCCCCGTCAGGTGCGGTTCTTAGAGGCGGGGTGTTGCCATAAGATGAGGGCGGGAAAAAGGCCAAACCAGCTGGCGCGGTGTCACGTGATGACGTCAGGCGCCTCTCTGCCGGTCTTGGTGGCGAGGTCAGACAGCGCCAAAGCCGCCTTGCGCACATCGGCAAGCGCCTCTTCGGGCGTCATGTCCAGGCGGCTCGCATCGGTTTCCAACTGTTCGAGATAAAGCCGGATCGTGGCACCCTGGGTGCCGGTGCCTGACAGCCGGAACACGGCGCGCGCGCCATTGGTGAAGGCAATGCGGATGCCCTGTGAGGTGGCGCGAGACCCGTCGACCGGATCGTCATAAGCAAACTCGTCGGCGGTTTCGACCACCAGCGCCCCGGCGGATGTGCCAGCCAGTGATGGCAGCTTGGCGCAGAGCGTATCCATCACATCGCCCGCCTTGGCGCTATCGACATCCTCGTAGTCATGCCGGGAATAATAGCAGCGCCCATGCGTGGCCCAAAGCTCGGCAAGCAGAGCGGCGACCGGTTTCTTGGTTTCGGCAAGAATATTGAGCCAGAGCAAGACCGCCCAAAGCCCGTCCTTCTCCCGCACGTGGTTTGACCCTGTGCCCGCGCTTTCCTCGCCACATAGCGTCACCCGGCCTGCATCCAGCAGGTTGCCGAAGAATTTCCAGCCGGTGGGGGTCTCAAAGCAGGCGATCCCGAGCGCCTCGGCCACCCGGTCAACCGCCCGCGACGTGGGCATGGAGCGCGCGACGCCGGACAAGCCATCCCTGTAGGCAGGCACCAGATGGGCCTGCGCGGTCAACAGCGCAAGGCTGTCTGACGGGGTGACATAGCAATTGCGGCCCACGATCATGTTGCGGTCCCCATCCCCGTCCGAAGCTGCCCCGAAATCGGGCGCTGCGGGGCCGTACATCTCATCCATCAACGATTTGGCCCAAATCGGGTTGGGGTCAGGATGGCCGCCGCCGAAATCCGGGCTTGGCGTGCCATTGACCACAGTGCCTTTCGCGGCCCCTAGACGGGTTTCGAGGATGTCGCGGGCATAGGGGCCTGTCACGGCATGCATCGCGTCAAAGCGCATGGTGAAGCCGTCCGAGAAAAGCGCGCGGATCTTGGCGAAATCAAAAAGCTCTTCCATCAAGGCGGCATAATCTTCCACCGGATCGACGATCTCGACCTCCATGCCCTGATGGCTGTGCCGGCCCAGCGCATGGATATCGACGCCGCCCGAGGCAGTGATCTTGTAGATATCGATGGTCTTTGTCCGCTCGAAAATCCTGTCGGTCACGGCCTCAGTCGCGGGGCCGCCATTGGGGCCGTTGTACTTGAGGCCGAAATCGGCGTCCGGCCCGCCGGGGTTGTGGCTGGCCGACAGGATCAACCCGCCATCCGCCCCGCGCTTGCGGATCAGGTGAGAGCTTGCAGGCGTGGACAATATCCCGCCTTGCCCGACGATGCACTTGGCGACCCCGTTGGCCGCCGCCATGCGCAAGATGATCTGGATTGCGTCGTCATTGAAAAACCGCCCGTCGCCGCCCACCACAAGCGTCTTGCCCTCGACGCCACCGATCCCGTCAAAGATGGCTTGGACGTAGTTTTCAAGGTAATGCGGCCGCTTGAAGACAGCGGTTTTCTTGCGCAGCCCGCTGGTGCCGGGTTTTTGCCCGGCAATCGGGTCTGTGCGTACGGTTTGCATGGGCATTTGGCTACTCTCCCTGGTGTGGCGTCGGTTCAAGGCGGCCATTGGCGGCCGTTGGTGCGGGGTCAGGTCTCATGCGAAAACACCACAACGGCGTCGGCTGCGACCTGCATGCCGTCGGTGACTTCGATGGCGTTGTCCTGGCTGGTGTCGAAACGGCGCACCCACCGCCCCTCTGACAGGGCGGGGGGCGTAATTTCGACCGCGTTGCCGCGGTTCAGAACGACCAGCAAGGCACCTTCGCGCTGCACATATTCCGGGGAGCCCGAGGCCATGCGCATCTCGGCCACGAGGATGTCGAGATCCGGGTCGTCCCAATCGGCCTGCCGCATCGGCTCCCCGTTGGCGCGACGCCAGAACAGGTCGGGTTCGCCATCCACAAGCCGTTTGCGCGAATGCAGAAACCGGGTCTGACGCAGCAGCGGGTGCATCCTTCGGAATGAAATGGCCTGCTCGCAGAAGGTAAAGAACGGGTCTTCCTGCGCAGGCCAGTTGACCCAGCCGGTTTCGTTATCCTGGCAATAGGCGTTGTTGTTGCCGCCCTGGCTGTTGCTCATCTCGTCGCCTGCCAACAGCATTGGTGTGCCCTGGCTGAGCATGAGCGTGGCCATCATGTTGCGCTTGCGCCGGGCGCGTGCGGCTAGAATTTTCGGGTCCTGCGTGGGCCCCTCCACCCCCATATTGTCGGAATGATTGTTGGAATGGCCATCGCGATTGTCTTCCCCGTTGGCGAGGTTGTTCTTCTCGTTGAAGCTGACCGTGTCTTGCAGGGTGAACCCGTCATGCGCGGTCAGGAAATTGAGCGAGGAGGTTGCCGCGCGCCCGTCATGGTCAAAGAACTGGGCCGAGCCTGCGAGCCGTGCGGCCATGGCCGAGACCTTGCCGCGGTCTCCACGCCAGAACTGGCGGACATCATCGCGGAACTTGTCATTCCATTCGGCAAAAGGTGCGGGGTAGGCTCCCAGCTGGTACCCGCCCGGCCCGATATCCCAGGGCTCAGCGATCAGCTTGACGCGGTTCAGGACAGGGTCCTGACCGATCGCGCGGAAGAAGGGGCCGTCGCGCTCGAACCCGTTGCGGGTGCGGCCAAGCGTGGTGCACAAATCAAAGCGGAACCCGTCGACATGCATCACCTCGACCCAGAACCGCAGGCTGTCCATGACCAGCCGGATCACGAAAGGGTTTTCAAAATCCAGCGTGTTGCCGCACCCCGCGTCGTCGATGTAATAGCGCGGATTGTCAGCGAGGCGGTAATAGCTGGCATTGTCGAGCCCGCGAAACATCAACGTGGGGCCCATCTGGTTGCCCTCGGCTGTGTGGTTATAGACCACATCCAGGATCACCTCGATACCCGCGGAATGGAACCGCTGCACCATTTGCTGGAACTCGGCGATATCGCCGTTCTGCATGTAGCGCGGCTCGGGCGCGAAGAACCCGTAGGTCATGTAGCCCCAGTAATTCGTCAGCTGCCGGTCGGTGAGAAACTTGTCGTTGAGGAAAGCCTGCACCGGCAACAGCTCGATAGCGGTGACGCCCAGCCGGTTGAGATGGTCCAGGATCGGGTCTGACGCCATGGCCTGATAGGTGCCGCGCGCCGGAATGTCCTGCCGCCCCGCCGTGAGCCCTTTGACATGGGCCTCATAGATCACCGAATTGGCCAGCGACGCGTTGGGTCTGTCGATGTCTTGCCAGTCAAAGCGCGTGTCGGTAACCACGCTGCGGGGCATGAAGGGCGCACTGTCGGTCTTGTCGAAACTCAGGTCTTTGTCGCGATGCCCGGCCTTGTAACCAAACAGCGCATTGTTCCATGTGGGATGCCCGGTGAGGCGTTTGGCATAGGGGTCGATGAGCAGCTTGTAGGGGTTGAACCGATGCCCGTCACGCGGCTTGTAGGGGCCGTCCATCCGGTAGCCGTAATGCTGGCCCGCCTGCAGGCCCGGCAGGTAGCCATGCCAGACATGGCCCTCGCGCTCAGGCAGTGCGATGTTTTCAATCTCCGCCCCGGTCTGATCAAACAGGCACAAGACGACCTTGGTGGCATGGCGCGAAAACACTGCGAAATTGACGCCGTCTTCGTCGACGGTTGCGCCAAGCGGTGTGGGCCGGCCAGCCTGGATGGCACCGTGGCTTTGCGTCACCCTTTGGCTCCGATCAGGTCTTGATACATCTGCGCGTAAAGCGCGGCCGAGGCGTCCCACCCCACGGGCTGGGCCATGGCGTTGCGCTGCATCTTCTTCCAGATGGCAGGCTGCGCATAGAGCTCGCAAAGCTGCCCCAGCGCACCCGAGAGGGCCTGCGCGTTGATGGGATGAAACTGAATGCCCGTCGCCACCTCACGCGCCATTGCAGCGGGGGAGGCGTTGATGACCGTATCGGCCAGCCCGCCCGTCAATGCCACCAGCGGCAGCGTGCCATAGCGCAACCCATAGAGCTGGGTGAGACCGCAAGGTTCAAACCGAGACGGAACCAGAATGGCGTCGCCACCGGCCATCATCTGATGCGACAGGGCCTCGTCATAACCGATCTTGACGGCAAGGTTTGGGTGGCGGGCCGCGGCCTCTGACAGGGCGACCTCAAGATCAGGCGCGCCGCTGCCCAAAAGCGCTAGCTGCCCGCCGCGATCCAGCAGGGCGGGCAGGGCATCCAGCAGGATATCGATACCTTTTTGTTCTGTCAGCCGAGAGACCAGCACGCAGAGCGGGCCATCAGCCTTGCCCAGCCCGAAGGTTTTTTGCAGCGCCCGCTTGTTGGCGGCTTTCCCGGCGGCGGTCTTGTAAGGCTTGATCTCGGGGTCGGTCGCAGGGTTCCAGACATCGAGATCAATGCCGTTGACGATCCCCATCAGATCGCCCTGTCGCGCGCGCAGGATGCCGTCCATGCCGATGCCGAACTCTGGCGTCAGCAGCTCTTTGGCATAGGTCTGCGAGACCGTGGTGATCTGCGCAGCCCCGGCAAGGGCGGCCTTCAGCGCAGAAATCTGGCCCCAGAATTCGAAGTGATCGGCAGTGAACCGGTCGGGCTCCAACCGCAGGCTGGTCAGTTTCGACGCGGGTGCGTTGCCGTGAAAGGCGATGTTGTGGACGGTGAAGACAAATGGCGTGGCAACACCCAGTACGTGCAGATATTCCGGCGTCAGCCCGGCCTGCCAGTCATGGCCATGGACGATATCGGGCACCCACTTGCCCGCGCCCTCCGCGGCCACCTTCGCGGCGGCGTAAGACAGCGCCGCGAAACGCTCCGGGTTGTCGGGCCAATCTTGGCCCGCCGCATCGCCGTATATCCCGCCATCCCGGTCAAACAGATGCGGCGCGTCGAGGATCAGAAGGTCAAGCGCGCCCATTTTGCAGGACTCTAACGCCGCCTTCCCGCCGAACAGATCCGCGTATTTCGCGACGGTCTTTGTCTTTCCCAGCTTGCTGGCAATGGCGCGGTAGCTGGGCAAAAGCACTTTGACCTCGCAGCCTTGCGCCGCCAATGCACTGGGCAGAGCCCCCGCCACATCCGCCAGCCCGCCGGTTTTGATCAGCGGCGCGCATTCGGACACGACGAACAGAATTTTCGTCATGTTTGAGCGGCTCGTTTATCAAGCATGGCCTGGGTGATCAGCGTTGTGCCGCGTTCCGTGACGCGGAACCATTTGGCGTCGTCGGACGGGTCTTCCCCCACCACGAGACCTTCGGGGATCACCACGCCGCCATCCACGACGACCTGCCTGAGGCGGGCAGACCGGTGCACCACCACATTGGGCAGCAGCACAGCATGATCGAGCACCGCGTAGGAGTTCGTATGCACATTGGTAAAGAGCACGGAATTGCGCACTTCGGTTCCCGACACTATGCACCCACCCGACACCATCGACGAGATCGCCATGCCCCGCCGGTCACGCTCGTCATGGATGAACTTGGCGGGTGGAACGGCCTCGTTATAGGTCCAGATCGGCCAGTCGCGGTCCCACAGATCAAGGTCGGGCGTAAAGTTGGTCAGGTCGATATGCGCCTGCCAAAAGGCGTCCACTGTGCCCACATCTTTCCAATAGGCCGGCGCGTTGTCGTCGCGCACGCAGCTTTCGTCGAAGCGGTGTGCGACGGCCTTGCCGTTTGCCACGATGTCCGGGATCAGGTCATTGCCAAAATCGTTGGAACTGTCGGGGTTGCCTGCATCTTTCAGCAGCAGATCGCGCAGGAATTTCCAGTTGAAGACATAAATCCCCATCGAGGCGAGGGCCATGTCCGGGTCTTCCGGCGTGCCTGGAGGGTCCGCCGGTTTTTCGAGGAATGAGGTGATGTTGCCCGCTTTGTCGGTAGCCATGACACCAAAAGCGGTTGCTTCCTCGCGCGGGACGGTCAGGCACCCCACGGTCACGTCCGCCTCTGCCTCGACATGCTGGCGGATCATGATTTCGTAATCCATCTTGTAGATGTGGTCGCCCGCCAGGATCACCACGTAATCGACCCCGTAGCTGTCCACGATGTCGATATTCTGGGTGACGGCATCTGCCGTGCCCTTATACCAGCTTTCGGTGCCGCCGCGCTGGGAGGCAGGGAGCACGTCGATGAATTCGTTGCGCTCCGCGCCCATAAAATTCCAGCCACGCTGCACATGTCTGATCAGGCTGTGGGCCTTGTATTGCGTGGCGATCGCCATCTTGCGGATGCCCGAATTCATCGCGTTGGACAGGGCGAAGTCGATGATCCGTGCCTTGCCGCCAAAGGGGACGGCTGGCTTGACACGACGGTCGGTGAGCTCTTTGAGGCGACTGCCACGCCCCCCGGCCAGCACGAAAACCATGGATCGCTGTGTGAGGCGCTTAGTGGGCATGTGAGTTCTCCAACCTGTCATTATGTTTTTAGCTGTCGTCCTGTTGCTTGAGGACGATCACGGAAAGGGGCGGCAAGGTCAGGGTCACGGACTGGTCTTGCCCGTCCCACGGCGACTGAGACGCTTCGCAGCCGCCCAGGTTGCCCCTATTGCCACCCCCATAGATCGACGCATCCGTGTTCAGAACTTCCTCCCAAAAGCCCTGTCCGGGCACGCCAACCCTAAAGCCTAACCGCTCAACCGGCGTAAAGTTGCATATGACAACAACCGAGGCGTCACCGGCGGCGCCCCTGCGCATGTAGGCAATCGTGGATTGCGCCGGGTCATTGCTGAGCCAGGCGAACCCATCAGCCTCGCAATCCTTTGCGTGAAGTGCAGCGGTGTCGCGGTAGAGCCTGTTGAGATCGCGGATCAGGTGCTGGACGCCCGCATGTGCCGGTTCAGCTGCAGCGCCCCAGTTGAGCTCAGCGTTGTGGTTCCACTCTTCGGGCTGGGCAAACTCGCAGCCCATGAACAAAAGCTTCTTGCCCGGCTGGGTCCACATGAACGCGTAATAGGCGCGTAGATTGGCGAATTTCTCCCAAGTGTTGCCGGGCATCTTTTCGATCATCGAGCCCTTGCCGTGGACCACCTCGTCATGGCTGATCGGCAGGATGAAGTTCTCGGTAAAAGCCCAGTCGATGGGGAAGGTCATCAGGTGGTGGTCGTGCTGGCGGTAGATCGGGTCTTTTTCCATGTAGCGCAGCGTGTCGTTCATCCACCCCATGTTCCATTTGTAACCAAAGCCCAGCCCCCCGCTATGGACCGGGTGAGAGACCTGCGGGAAAGAGGTGCTTTCCTCGGCCACGGTGATCACGCTGTCATCGGCGCCATAGACCGCGACGTTCATTTCCTTGAGGAACTCAATCGCCTCGTAATTCTCGCGCCCGCCGTCTTTGTTGGGGACCCATTGCCCGTCCTCGCGCGAGTAGTCGCGATACAGCATCGAGGCCACGGCATCCACGCGCAGCCCGTCGAGGTGATATTCCTCCATCCAGTAAAGCGCGTTTGCCACCAGGTAGTTTTTCACCTCGGTGCGGCCGTAATTGTAGATCAGCGTGTTCCAGTCCTGATGGAAGCCCTCGCGCGGGTCAGCATGCTCGTAAAGCGCGGTGCCGTCAAACTTGGCAAGCCCATGCGCGTCGGTCGGGAAATGCCCCGGCACCCAATCCAGCAGCACGCCAATCTCGGCGGCATGGGCGGCCTCGACGAAATCGCGAAACTCGTGCGGCGGGCCAAAACGGATCGTGGGTGCATAAAGCCCCACGGGCTGGTAGCCCCAGGACCCGTCAAACGGGAATTCCGAGATGGGCAGCAATTCGATATGGGTGAAGCCCATCCATTTGACATAATCGACCAGATCGCGCGCAAGCTCTTTATAGCTGAGCGGCCTGCCACCATCGTCATAGCCCCTGCGCCAGGAGCCAAGATGCACCTCGTAGACAGACATGGGCTGGCTGCGGTCCGCGCGCGCCGCGCGGGTGTTCATCCAGGCGTCGTCGCGCCAGCCATACCCGCCAATGTCGCGCACGACAGAGGCCTGTTCAGGCGGATGCTGCGCGCCAAACCCCACCGGGTCTGCCTTGATGGCCATTGCGCCGTCGGCCCCCAGCAGCTCGTATTTGTAAAGCGCGCCGTCGCTGACGCCGGGCAGAAAGATCTCCCAAACGCCGGTCTCACCTGCGGGGCGCATCGGGTGCCTGCGGCCGTCCCAGCTGTTGAATGCCCCCACGACGCTGACGCGCCGCGCATTGGGGGCCCAGACCGCAAAATGGGTGCCTGCGACACTGTCATGGGTGGTCACATGCGCGCCCAGCGCTTTCCAAAGCTGCTTATGGGTGCCTTCGCCCAGCAGGTATTTGTCGAAATCGCTGAGCATGGGCGCAAAGGCGAACGGGTCGTGGCTGGTGTGGTCCGACCCGTCTGCGTAGCGCCGCGTAAGCGTGTAGCTTTTGCCGGGCACGGGGCCCGCAAACACGTCCCCACCCACACGGGGCAATGATATACTCTTGCCCGCGACGGTCGCCGTGACGGCGGTGGCAGCAGGCTCGAAGCTGACCACCCAGCGGCGGTTGCGGCTTTTGTGGGGGCCAAGCACGTCATAGGGGGCAGGGTGGATGCCCTGGTTGAGGGCGTCTATATCGGCTTGGGTGAGAAACTCCGGCAGGGCCGGGGATGAGGTTCGTGATGAGGTCTGTCCGCGATCGGGCTTCGGCATCCTTACTCCAACGCAATACATGTCGACGCCGGTTGGGGCGCGACTTTGCCCAAGTCAAACACGCGTGATCAAGAAGGTCAAACATCCGTGCGCCGCGGCGCTGAAACAGCGCGCAGGGCGATGCCGCGCCCCCTTTTCCTGCTTGGGCGGAGGCGTTACTGTTTCCTCTGACAGCTGCAGCTATGGGACGACCATCATCAACCGCATCGCGCCACATATCTCTGACGGTGTTTCGCAGGCGGCCCAGCAAGACGCAACATCGCGCCGGTTCGAGCTGTTTGTGTCCCGCGGCTTTGCCAGTTTTGAGCTGTCCGCCGTGACGCAAGTCCTCACTGCGGCCAATGCGATTGCCGCCCAAGAGCGGTTCACATGGACATTCGCCTCTAACGCCCCGGGTCTTCTCAAAGGGTGCGATGGCATGCTGGTGCGGGCCGAACCTGCGATCCCGGATCATGGTTTTGCGGATTGTATAATCGTGGTGGGCGGGCGCTCGGTGGAGGCGTCGGCCTGGCTGGCGCGGGCCCGCAGCATGCAACGCAAGGGGTTGCCGGTCGTTCTGCTGTCTGATGCTGCGACGGCTTATATAAAGGCCACCAAGACGCCGCCGGGGCAAGTGACAACCCATTGGCGCGACGTAGCCACCCTCGCGGAGACAGGGCTCTATGCCAATCTCACCGCGCGGTTTTCCGAGAATTCCGGCGGCATCATCACGGCGGCGGGCCATGGGGCGACGGCTGAGCTGGTGATCGGGCTCATCGCCCCGTTCCTTGAGGCGCCGCAAGTGGCTGAGCTTGGCAGCCAGCTTTTGCTTCACACGATCCGCAAAAGCGACGCAGAGCAGCCCAAGGACATTGCCGATAATGCCAGCCTCTTTGATGCGCGTGTGACCCATGCCATCAAGCTGATGGAGGACAGTGTCGCGGAGCCGATGTCGATGGCAGAGCTGACCGAGAAGGCGGGATTGTCCACCCGCCATCTTGAACGCGTCTTCCGCAAGGTTTTCAACGACACGCCTGCGAAATTCTACAAACGTCTGCGCGCGCGAAAAGCCCGCACCATGATCGAAGAGACGTTGATGCCAATGATCGAGATCGCGGTTGCAACCGGGTTCGGCTCGACCGACACGCTGGCGAAAGCGGTGCGCGAGGAATACGGCATGACGCCGTCAAAGATGCGGGCGCGGCACAAAATCAGCCTGCTGACGCACCAACAGGCGGAGCAGGACTAGCGCTGCACAGCCCGGTTACCGAAGCGGAATACCGTTGGCCGAAACTTTGCCGGATGGGTCGATCAGGATTGTGCTGGTCAATGTGTCCGGCTCTGGTCCAGGCTTGGCAAACAGACCCGACATCATGCGGATCCCCACTGCCCGTTGGTCGGTAACAAGACCCAAAGCCGCCAGATTGTCGAGCAGCGTCATGCCGCCGGACAGGGCCAGATTGAGTGCCCCCATCGGGCGTGGCAGCCCATTGAATGTGGTCACATCGGAATTATCAAAGGTGAAATCCCCGTCGCCCGTCAACTCGGCCCCTGCGGCCTTCACCCGCAACGCCAGGTTCAGGGCTTCCAATGCGCCGACGGCCTTCCCCTCACCCCTTGCGGCAGCGAGGTCCGAGAAATCCACCAGCCAATTGCCGGCCCCGTTCAGGTTCAGCACCATGTCTGCGGCATCGCGCGGCAATCGGCCTTCCGGATCGACCATCGCCCAAAGAAAGTCGCTGACCTTAACGCCCTCCAAAACCAAGCCCAGCCCAAAATCTTCAGGCATATCGGTTTTCGAGTGAGGCATGGCCAAGTCAACGCGCGAGCGGTCATAGCTCAGCTCGATCGGTGGGAAGGGCAGGTTGGACAGGCGGCCCTTGGCGGCAAGGTCGTTCAGCTCGGTCCCGTAGCTGACCTTTGCGTTATCGATTGCGATATCGATGGCGCCGCCGCCCGTCCTGCCTTGCAGATTGGTCGTCGATCCGTTTGCGGTCACGGCGATGTCGAAGCTGCCATCTGTGAATGCGAGATCTGAGTCCACGAAAAAATCCGAGCGCCGCAGCTCTGCAAGTGGCAACTCAACAACCCGTTCGGGCAGGATGTAGGAGGTGTCAATATCAAGCCCGTTGAACTGAGTGTTGAGCTTGATGGCGTCGCGATCCGTAGCGGCCTCAAGCTCCGCCTGAACGCTCAAGGCTCCGACTGTATATGCTGCATCATGTGTGTTCAGGTTCTCCCCCGAACTGCGCCAACTGCCTTCCGAGGCGCTCAGGATCAGGTTGATATCGCCCGCAAATTTGCGGCCTTTGACGTCAAAATCTCGGAACTCATATGTCATGCGCGGCGCGCTGAAACTGTGCAGGATATTGTCCGGCGTCCCGCTGGCCTCGATCACCATGCCAGTCTGCGTGAACGCGTAGCTGTGCTGCGCGGGCTTGCCTCCCTTCAAGGCGATTTCCGTGCTTGTGGTCAGCCTTGGCGGCATATCAACCGCAACCCGGCCCCCCGACAGCGGGCGAAAGATGATGGGTTCGGCCATGGTGATGGTCGAGCTGGCCGCATCCTGCACCGTTCGCAACACGATGTTGGAGATCACCAGCGTGTCGCCCCTGCGGGTCTCGTCTGCCTTCAATTGACCATAGATTTGCAGCTGCGCGCGGAGGGCTGCCCAGACATCATCGGGGCTCACATCGGCCGCAGCTGGCAGCGCCGTTGCGGCCAGGGTCGCGCAGAAAAACATGGCGGGGGGGATGCGTCGGGCCAAAGGGGCGTTCCTTCCATCGTCGACAATCTGGATGCGTCGGTCTCGCCCCAATGTGGTGGATATGGCAAAGCGCATCAAGCATCGCCCGAGGGGAAAGCTGCGGATATTTGCGCAGCGCGCGAAGGCAGGCAGGCGCCATATGCTGAGAAAAGTCAGGTGGGGTCTGGATCGGATAACCCGACCGCTGAGCCTTGGTGGCTCTTGATGGCTAGTGGCCGCCCATGTCAGGGCCGACATCCTTGCTGGGGTCAGGACCTGCATCCGGTACGGCCTCACCTGCGGCGAGCTTGTCGAGAAAGATGCGCGCCCGCGCTTCGGCGCGGCGCACCCGCACCGAGGTCAGAAAAGCCTCCTGCGTGGTCTGTGACGAGGCACCGAGTATCTCCGCCACCCGCGTCACTATGGTTTCATCACCGCTTTCAGCTTCGCGTTTCAGCGCCTCAATGGCCAGCTCATCGGCAATGTCATCGGTGATGGCCATGCTATCGGGACGTTTCCGTCAGGCGGCGGCGGACATATTCTTCGACCGAGCCGGTCAATGTGTCCATGTGATCCTCTTCAAAGAAATGTCCCGCGCCATCGACCTGGCTGTGGGTGATCGTGATGCCTTTCTGCTCATGCAGCTTGCCCACCAGATTTTCGGTATCGGCGGGTGGGGCCACGCGGTCGCCCGAGCCGTTGATGATCAGCCCGGAGGATGGGCAGGGGGCAAGGAAGGAGAAGTCATACATGTTGGCAGGCGGAGACACCGAGATGAAGCCCGTGATCTCAGGACGCCGCATCAGAAGCTGCATGCCAATCCACGCCCCGAAAGAGAAGCCCGCGACCCAGCAATGTTTAGCATTCTGGTTCATCGATTGCAGGTAATCGAGCGCGGAGGCCGCGTCGCTGAGCTCGCCTATGCCCTGATCATATTCACCCTGGCTGCGCCCCACACCCCGGAAATTGAAGCGCAGGACGTTAAAGCCCATGTTGAAAAAGGTGTAGTGCAGGTTATAGACCACGCGATTGTTCATCGTGCCGCCAAATTGCGGATGCGGGTGCAGGATGATCGCGATTGGCGCATCTTTCATGGCCTTATGGGGGTGATACCGGCCTTCCAGGCGCCCTTCGGGTCCGGGGAAAATCACTTCGGGCATAGGGTCTCTTGGTCCTTTATGCGGGCCCGGCGGCCGTGCATTCTTGACGACTTCGCTCAGGTAATTTAGAAACGTTCTAAGTTGACGCTGCACCGCGCGCCGGTAGGTCCGTGAGACCTAAGCGCCGCATGTCACAGCGTCAATGGTAAACGGGATTTGAATGGCTGGGGTCGCCCATGAAATTAAGCACGAAAGGTCGCTATGCGATGGTTGCCCTGGCCGACCTCGCCCTGGCACCGGAGGCGGAGCTGGTCTCGCTTGGGGCCATTTCAAAGCGGCAGGATATCTCCTTGCCATATCTTGAGCAGCTCTTCGTGAAGCTGCGCCGGGCGGGGCTGGTTGCGTCCGTGCGGGGACCGGGAGGCGGCTACAAGCTGGCCAAAAGCGCCGATGCAATCCGTGTCTCGGAGATCCTGGAAGCGGTGGATGAGACCGTCAATGCGCTGCATACCGGGGCCGGCGCTTCGGGCGGCCTGTCAGGCTCGCGCGCGCAATCCATGACCAACAGGCTTTGGGAAGGGCTGTCGGCGCATGTCTACGTGTTTTTGCACCAGACGCGGTTATCGGATGTCGTGAAGAACGACCTGACCCCGTGCCCTGCGGTGCCCAATCTGTTCGAGCTGGTCGATGAGTGAGGTTTTGCGCCGCAGTGCCTGCGCCGCGATAGGCGAGGGGCCAGCCCCTCGCGCTCCCCGGGATATTTTTGGAACAATGATGAGATGAGCCGGGTCTATCTGGATCATAATGCGACCACGCCGCTGCGGCCTGAGGCGCGCGCCGCAATGATCGCGGCTATGGATGTGGTGGGAAACCCATCATCGGTCCACGCCGAAGGGCGCGCGGCCAAGGGTGTGATCGAGCGGGCGCGGGCGCAGATTTCTGAGGCTTTGGGCGCGTCTGGCGCGGATATTGTGTTTACCTCATCAGCGACGGAAGCAGCCGCCCTTGCCTGTGCCGGGCGGGGCTTGCATTGCGGAGCGGTCGAGCATGATGCAGTCGCGGCCTGGTGCGCGGATGATCTTGCTGTTGACGCACAAGGCAAGGTCCACGTGGGGGATCCGGAGGGTGCAGCCATACAGTTGGCCAATAGCGAGACAGGTGTGGTGCAGGATTTGGCCAAAGGCGTGGCGGTTTGCGACATGACGCAGGCCTTTGGAAGGCTGGCGGTGAGTTTTGCCTGGACGGAGGCCGAGATGGCACTGGTTTCGGCGCATAAGCTGGGCGGGCCCAAAGGCGTGGGGGCATTGGTATTGCGGCAGGGGCTTGATGTTTCTGCGCAAATCAAAGGCGGTGGTCAGGAGATGGGACGCCGGTCGGGCACCGAAAATATCATTGGCATTGCCGGGTTTGGGGCGGCGGCAGAGGCTGCGGCGCGGGATTTGGCGGATGGCGTTTGGGACCGGGTTGCGGACCTTAGAAAGATTCTAGAAGACACCATTGAGGCCGAAGCGCCGGATACTATCTTCATAGGGAAAGGCGCGGCACGGCTGCCCAACACCAGCTGTTTCGCCACGTCCGGTTGGAAAGGTGAGACGCAAGTCATGGCGATGGATCTCGCGGGGTTTGCGATCAGTGCGGGCTCGGCCTGTTCCAGCGGCAAGGTCAAGGCCAGCCGGGTCGTGCGGGCGATGGGGCATGATGAGATGACGGCGGCGAGCACTATCCGGGTCTCGCTGGGGCCGGAGACGACAGAAGATGAGGTGCTGCGCTTTGCGGATGCGTGGCTGAAGGCGCACAAGAAATTCCAGGCGAAGGCCGCCTGAACAGGGAGAACCGAGATGTCACTCGATACCGAAGTCAAAGAAGGCGTCGATCAGGAAACCGTGGACGCAGTCCGCGAGGTGGGCGGCGCGTATAAATACGGCTGGGAGACAGAGATCGAGATGGATTACGCGCCGATTGGCGTCAATGAAGACATCGTCCGGCTGATCTCCGAGAAAAACAAAGAACCTGAGTGGATGACCGAGTGGCGGCTGGCGGCATTCGCGCGCTGGAAACAGATGAAGGAGCCGGACTGGGCCATGGTCGATTACCCAAAGATCGACTATCAGGACATCTATTATTACGCGTCGCCCAAATCCATGGCTGAGAAGCCAAAATCGCTTGATGACGTCGACCCCAAGCTTTTGGAAACCTACAAGAAGCTTGGCATCCCGCTGAAGGAGCAGATGATCCTGGCGGGCGTCGAAGGGGCTGAGGATATGCCAGCCGAAGGGCGCAAGGTCGCTGTGGATGCGGTGTTTGACAGTGTTTCAGTCGGGACAACCTTCCAGGCCGAGTTGAAGAAGGCGGGGGTGATGTTTTGTTCTATCTCTGAGGCCATTCAGGACCATCCCGAGCTGGTCAAGAAATATCTCGGCTCTGTGGTCCCACAATCGGATAATTTCTTTGCGACGCTGAACTCGGCAGTTTTTTCGGACGGGTCTTTCGTCTATGTGCCGCCGGGGGTGAAATGCCCGATGGAGCTGTCCACTTATTTTCGCATCAATGCCGAGAATACCGGCCAATTTGAGCGGACGCTGATCATCGCCGACAAGGGCTCTTACGTGTCCTATCTGGAGGGGTGCACCGCGCCCATGCGCGACACCAACCAGCTGCACGCGGCGGTGGTGGAGCTGGTGCTGCTCGATGATGCGGAGATCAAATATTCCACCGTCCAGAACTGGTATCCCGGCGACGAAGACGGCAAGGGTGGCATTTATAACTTCGTGACCAAACGCGCCGATTGCCGGGGCGCGCGCTCCAAAGTGATGTGGACGCAGGTGGAGACCGGCTCGGCCGTGACGTGGAAATATCCAAGCTGCATCCTGCGCGGCGATGACAGCCAGGGGGAGTTTTACTCCATCGCGATTGCCAACAACATGCAGCAGGCCGATACCGGCACCAAGATGGTGCATCTGGGCAAGAACACCAAGTCGCGGATCGTCTCCAAAGGCATCTCGGCGGGCAAGGCGCAGAACACCTATCGCGGGCTCGTATCTATGCACCCGCGCGCCAAAGACTCGCGCAACTACACCCAGTGTGACTCGTTGCTGATCGGCGACAAATGCGGGGCGCATACGGTGCCTTATATCGAGGTGAAGAATAACTCCTCCCGGGTCGAGCATGAGGCGACGACCTCCAAAGTGGATGACGACCAGCTCTTTTATTGCCGTCAACGCGGCATGGATGAGGAGGAGGCCGTGGCCTTGGTGGTTAACGGTTTCTGCAAGGAGGTCCTGCAAGCCCTGCCGATGGAGTTCGCCATGGAGGCCCAAGCGCTGGTCGCGATCTCGCTTGAGGGGAGCGTGGGGTAGGTTCTGCCGCACGAACCGTTCTAAAGGTTTTATCATGGGGCTTTCTGAAAAGATTGAGGTCTAGATATGGAAAGACTAGTGATTGAGGGATTGCCCCAAGAGCAGGTTGCAGCTTTGCTGGAGGTGATCGCCAGCCATTTCGATAACATTCCTTTTGTGGTTGTGCGCACAATGAACGGTCAACTCGGCCTTCGTGATCCGCGGCAAGACACCATGGGTTCAAATCATCTGTTGGATTTCGCTACCGTCAGCTTGGTTGCGGGCGAAGAAAGGCCCTTCGAATATATCGTCAAGCACTCGGATGGGGTTACACGGCTTCAGGACGCAAGTACGACAATTGCGCTTTTGGAAAGCCTTGTCCGCTCAGAGCATAGAATGCGGCAACCGCAATGATCGCCACAACCACAAACAACATCGAGGGCCACCGGATCACCGCCTATCACGGCATTGTCGTGGGGGAAGCGATCATGGGGGCGAATGTGGTGCGCGATCTTTTCGCACAGGTGACCGATATCGTGGGCGGGCGCTCGGGCGCTTATGAGGCCAAGCTGCAAGACGCGCGCGACACGGCCATGGGTGAGCTGCAAGACCGGGCGAGGGCCATGGGGGCCAATGCGGTTGTCGGCATTGACCTCGATTACGAGGTGGTCGGGCAGTCCATGTTGATGGTGTCGGCCTCCGGCACGGCGGTCACCATCGAATGACGCAGCAGGGGGCAGATATCGCGCCCGCGCCGGAGATTTTCTCCGGGGTTGACGTCGTGGCTTGCTCCATTGAGGGCAGACGCATGCTCTTTGCTGTCGATATGGAAAACGACCCCATTCAGCGCAATCACCGGTTGGGGCGGTTCTATGAGCCAAAAGAGCTGCGGTTGATCAGCCGTTGGTTTCCCAAGGGCGGCGTCTTCGTGGATATTGGGGCGAATGTGGGCAATCACAGCCTCTATGTGGCGCGGTATCTGCAACCTGCGGCGATCATCCCGTTTGAGCCAAACCCGTTGGCATTCAAGCTGTTACGCACAAATGTTCACCTCAACGGCTTCACCGACCTGTTCGACCTGCGCCATCTTGGATTGGGCGTGTCGTCCAAAGCCGCCTCCGGCTATGCCATGCAAAAGCGGGAAAAGAACCTGGGCGGGGCAAAGATGCTGGAAGGCGAAGGCGATATTGATGTGCGGCCCGGAGATGATCTGTTGCGCGGCGTGGCCCCCTCGATGATCAAGATCGACGTGGAGGGGATGGAGATGGACGTGCTCGAAGGGCTCGACGCCACGATCATCACCCACGCGCCGACGCTCATGGTCGAGGTGGACGAAGTGAACGCCGAACGCTTCGAGGCCTGGGTCGAGGATCGCGGATACAAAATTCAGCGCCGCTTGCGGCATTACAAGACCAACGAGAATTATTTTGTCGTGCCAAAGCCCTGACCGGCGCGGCCCCACACGGAAACACTGCATGCGCGACGCATGCTGCACAGAGGAAGACAGAAATGCTTGAGATCAAAGGGTTGGCCGTCGGGCTGGAAGAGGAAGAGAAGCAGATTCTCAAAGGTGTGGACCTCAAGATTGGCGCAGGCGAAGTGCATGCGATCATGGGGCCCAACGGCTCGGGCAAATCGACGCTGTCTTACGTGCTCTCAGGCAAGGACGGCTATGAGGTCACCGGCGGCGAGGCCACGCTGAACGGCGAGGATATCCTGGATATGGAGCCTGAAGAACGCGCCGCGGCCGGGCTGTTTCTGGCCTTCCAATACCCGGTCGAGATTCCCGGTGTGGGCAACATGACCTTCCTGCGCACGGCCGTGAATGCCCAGCGCAAGGCGCGCGGCGAGGAGGAACTGTCGGCCGGCGAATTTCTCAAGATCATCCGCGCCAAGGCGAAAGAGCTGGAGATTGACGCTGATATGCTCAAGCGCCCCGTGAATGTGGGCTTCTCGGGCGGCGAGAAAAAGCGCAATGAGATTCTGCAGATGGCGATGCTTGAGCCCAAGATGTGCATTCTGGACGAAACGGATTCGGGCCTCGATGTGGACGCGATGAAACTGGTCTCTCACGGGGTGAATGCGTTGCGCGATGCGGGGCGGTCTTTTCTGGTGATCACCCACTACCAACGGCTTCTGGACCACATCAAACCGGATGTCGTGCATATCATGGCGGGTGGCAAAATCATCAAATCCGGCGGGCCGGAGCTTGCGCTGGAAGTTGAAAATAACGGCTATGCCGATCTTTTGGCAGAGGTCGCCTGATGTCGGTTGCAGATGCAAATACGGCACCTACGGCGCTGGACGCGTTGAGGGTGGATGGCACGGGGTGGGCCGCAGATGCGCGCAGCTCCGCGCTTGCGAGACTGCGCGCGATGGGCCTGCCCACGAAGCGCGACGAGTATTGGCGCTACACCGATCCTTCCACTTTGACATCGCAGGACGCGCCGCAGGCGGCCCTATTTGATGCGGGCGAGAAGCCGTTATTTGACGATGTGGACCGGCTGAAGATCGTGTTCGTTGACGGTGTCTTTGACGCCGACGCCTCGGATGATCTGAGCTTGGAAAATGTCGAGATCTCGCGGCTGGCAGAGACCGCCTCTGCCGATATTCACTGGGCCAAAACCCTCTACGGAACGCTGGAGGCCAACGGGCAAGACCCTGTTGAACGCCCATTGGCTGCGCTGAACACCGCGCTTGCCACTGATGGCGTGCTGATCCGTGTGACGGGCAAGGTCAGCAGACCGGTCAGCCTGATTTATCGCCATAAATCAGAAAGCTCCGACGCGATCTTGCATCATGTGATCAAGGTGGAGCAGGGCGGTGACCTGACCCTGACCGAGAACGGCCCGGCTGCGGCCCGGTTCAACAAGGTGATGGAGGTCGACATTGCCGATGGCGCGGGTTTCCACCATGTCCGCGCCCAGGGCCGCGACCATGAACGCCGCGCCGTGACCCATACATTTGCGCGTCTGGGCAAGGAAAGCACATTCAAATCCTTCACCTTGACCGCAAATGGGGTGCTCACGCGCAACGAATGCATAATCGAGCTGACGGGCGATGACGCTGTGGCGACCGTGGCCGGTGCAGCTGTGGGCGACGGGGTGTTTCACCATGATGACACGGTTTTCATCACCCATGACGCGGTGAATTGCGAAAGCCGGCAGGTTTTCAAGAAGGTGCTCCGCAATGGGGCCGTTGGCGTGTTTCAAGGCAAAATCCTGGTGAAGGAGGGCGCGCAAAAGACGGACGGGTATCAGATCAGCCAGTCGCTGCTTTTGGATGATGACAGCCAGTTCCTGGCCAAACCGGAGCTTGAGATCTACGCCGATGATGTGGCTTGTAGCCACGGCTCCACCTCCGGCGCGATCGATGAGGATGCGCTGTTTTACCTGCAGTCGCGCGGCGTCCCTTTGAAACAGGCGCAGGACCTGCTGGTCCTGGCTTTCTTGGCGGAGGCGCTGGAAGAGGTCGAGCGCGAAGAGCTGGCGGAAGAGCTGTTGCACCGGCTCGAAGACTGGCTGGCGCGGCGCAGCGGGTAAGATGTCGACGGTTACTGCCATATTGCGCACCTACCGGGCGCCACGCACTGTCATGGCGACCCACCGGGCGGCGGGGGCGGATGAGGCTTCCGGGCTGACATGGCTCTTTGTGGCCTGCATCCTGTTCTTCGTGGCCCGCCTGCCGGAGGTCGCGCGACAATCGCATCTCGCAAGCCTCGAGGGGGTCGACACGCCGGTGGCAAGCCTGGCCTTGCCGCTGTTTTACGGCACGGTGCTATTGGCGCCGCTGATGTTTCTGCTGATTGCGGCGCTGTCCCATCTGGTCGCGCGGGTTTTCGGCGGTAAGGGGACGTGGCGCGGGGCGCGCCTGGCCCTGTTCTGGGCGCTTTTGTGCACCGCGCCATTCGTGCTGCTGCAAGGTCTGATTGCGGGGTTCATCGGGCCCGGCGGCGCGCTGACGGCAGCATCATTTCTGGCGTTTGCGGTCTTTGTCGTGCTTTGGATGTCCTGCCTGATCGAGATGGAACGCCACCCGGAGGTTGCCGCATGAGGGAAGAGCTGATCCGCCTGACACTGCTGACGTTGCAGACGCCGGGTGCCGGGGCAAAGGCGGTTTTGACCAAGGCCTACCCAAGGGAGTTTCTGTGGGCGCTGCTGGGCCTGGCGACGATCCTATCGGTTCTGATGGTGCAGGTGATGCGCTACGCCTTCCCGCAGCCCGAGGATGCGGCGCCGCTTATGCCCTTCCAAAGCTCGCCGGTTCTGTTTGCTCTGATCATGTGGGGCAGCCTCGTTCTGATGGTGTTCTGCGTCTACTATATCGGCCGGGCGTTTGGCGGGACGGGCAGCTTTCAGGACAGTCTGACAGCGGTGATCTGGCTGCAATTCCTGCTTATGGTCTCTCAGGTTCTGCAGTTCCTGATCGCGACCGTCTCGATGGGTCTGGCAGCCCTTTTGGGGATCGGTTTTCTGGTCTACTGGATCTGGATATTCGCAACATTCGTGGCGGTCCTGCATGCGTTTGAGAACCGTGCCGTCGTGCTGGGCGGTATGTTTGCGGCCTTGATGGGCGTGATGATGGGCCTGAGCCTGATCACCTCGCTGATCGCAATTCTGTTCGGGGTGGAGATGCCCAATGCTTGAAACTGTGTCCTACGATGTCGCCGCGATCCGCGCCGATTTCCCGATCCTGTCGCGGGAGGTGAATGGCAAGCCGCTGGTCTATCTCGACAATGGGGCATCAGCGCAAAAGCCGCAGGTGGTCATCGACGCGATCACCACGGCCTATAGCCATGAATACGCCAATGTGCACCGGGGCCTGCATTACCTGTCCAACGTCGCGACCGAGAAATATGAGGCGGTGCGCGGTGTCATCGCGCGGTTTCTCAATGCCAAATCCGAGGATGAGATCGTCCTGAATTCCGGCACCACCGAGGGGATCAACATGGTCGCCTATGGTTGGGCCATGCCCCGGATGGAGCGGGGCGATCAGATTATCCTCAGCGTGATGGAGCATCACGCCAATATCGTGCCGTGGCACTTCCTGCGCGAGCGGCTGGGGGTAGAACTCGTCTGGGTGGATGTCGACGCCAATGGCGACCTGGCGCCCGAAAAGGTTCTCGACGCGATCACCGACCGGACCAAACTGATCGCGATCACGCATCTGTCCAATGTTCTGGGCACCCATATCGATGTGAAAACCATTTGCGAGGGCGCCCATGCCAAGGCTGTGCCGGTACTGGTCGACGGCTCGCAGGCCGCGGTGCACATGCCGGTCGATGTGCAGGATTTGGGCTGCGACTTCTATGCTGTCACGGGCCATAAGCTTTATGGGCCGTCCGGCTCTGGCGCGATCTACTGCAAGGCGGACCGGTTGGCCGAGATGCGCCCCTTCATGGGCGGTGGTGACATGATCCGCGAGGTCCATAAGGAGATGGTCACCTATAACGACCCGCCGATGATGTTCGAAGCTGGCACGCCGGGCATTGTGCAGACCATCGGGCTGGGCGTCGCGCTGGAATATATGATGGGCGTGGGCATGGACAAGATCGCAGCCCATGAGCGAAAGCTGCGCGACTATGCGCGCACCCGGCTGGACGGGCTTAATTGGCTCAATGTGCAGGGCCAGTCGGCGGGCAAGGCGGCCATCTTCTCCTTCACCTTGGAAGGGGCCGCGCATGCGCATGATATCTCGACCGTGCTGGACAAGCGCGGTGTGGCCGTGCGGGCGGGCCACCATTGCGCCCAACCCCTGATGGAGCATCTGGGCGTCAACGCCACCTGCCGCGCGTCTTTCGGGATGTATAATACCGAGGCCGAGGTCGATGTGCTTGTCGACGCTTTGGAGCTCTGCCACGAGCTGTTTGCATAACGCCCGCGGCAGAGGCTGTTGTCTTTACCCGTTGAACAGGGAGTCCCGGTTCGGCAGCTCGCGGTGCCCTTCAACGAATTTGATCAGATGGGACATGGTCATATCCTTGCCGCCAAAGCCTTTATAGGGCTCGAACTCGTCGAGGATATGATAGACGCTCATCGGATCCTGCCGCAGCAGGTTGATGATAGTGCCCGCCACGATCCGTCCGCCGACACCGTCCAGCTTGCCCTGACCGCTCTTTTTCGCCTCTTCGAGACAGTAGAACCACAGCGGCGTCCGGGTGATCCCTGCTTTGGCGAGGATCGGTGGCACGGGCAACCGGTGCGTGCGGAAGCGTGCCGACAGGGTCTGGCCTGATTCCAGCGAGAAGGCGAACCGGTCGCGCAGGATATTGCGCAGCCCGAGATTGGCGCGATGCGGGTGTTTCACCGTCACGCCGGGGAAGTCCTGGAAGGTGATGTCATCACTCACGAAGGGCAAGGTGAACAGCTCATCCGCCATCCCCAACCCAACGGGGCGTGCGGGGTCTGCGTCAGGTCCAAAGAACGCGCCAAAATCAGTGATGTTGAACTTCGTATCGCGCGGACCAAATCCCTGGGCCTCGAAGAGCTTGATGCGCTCCGTGCCGGGGTTCAGCCGGTAGGTGGGCTGCACCGTGGCGTGGCCAAAACGGAACCCGGCCACGGAGAATTCGACAGGCATGATCGGCGCGTCGTCGGGATAGGTGCTGCCTTTGGCTGCGTGGATCGCCTCGTCGGTGACAAAGGCGGGCAGGAACCGTTTGAGCACCAGCCATTGGTAATGCAGCCGGATGAAGCGCCGCACCTCTTCGAAGCTGCGGAACTTGGGCACCACCGTATCCTTCCAGACATGAGGATCGACCCCCATCTGGGCGCAATGCTCAATGTCCGACTTCATCTTGCCGCCTTTGAACACCTCGGCCATCAGGATGTTATGCAGGCAGATGAACACGCCCTGAAGCTGGCTGAGGAAGATGTTTTCGTCATTGCGGTGGTCGCCGATCAGGGCCGCACCAGACGCGGTCCGTGCCAGATCAAGCGTGTTGTCCTTCCGGCCAAAGACCAGAAACTCGCCATGTTCTTCCTTGCCGACTTTCAGCCTGCCATAAAGATGCGGCGAGGCCTCGGGCCCGTCACCATAGACGCAATCGAGATCCAGGTTTGGTGTGCGCACATTGCGCACGGCGCGCGGATCAATTCTGGTGCCGATGGCGGATGTGGCATCCAGCGTCACGTCATGGTCGATGAACTGGCCGAAAAATGTCATCCCGGCTTCGGCCGCCTTACCGGTGCTCGCGTTCTCGGCTTTGATTGAGTGAAGCAGCTTGACATAGAGGTCGATCAGCTTGTCGTAGTCGCGGTCTTCCTTGTCCTTGTGTTCTTCCCAGACGAGCGGCTCTTTGGCGTCGTCACCAAACAGCCTGCCGAAACTTTGCGGCAGCACATCTGCATTTGTCGCGCCGCCTTCGGCGCATGCTTTTGTAAAGAGATCAAAACGGGTCAACCCGTGATGGAGCGTAGCCATACGTTATCCTTTAACTATGTAACAAAGACCCTAAAAATATAGTGGGTCATTTTCTGAAATGTCTTAAACGACAAGACAACGTTAACACAAAAAAGGGGTTCGGGAAACCCGGTTGGGCAGGCACGCGTCAAAACGGCGTTGAAAGCCCCCGGCCAAGCCCGTATAGGCAAAGGACAGGCACCCGTAGCTCAGCTGGATAGAGCGCTGCCCTCCGAAGGCAGAGGCCAGAGGTTCGAATCCTCTCGGGTGCGCCATACACCAAATCGGTATAGGCCCAGCCCCCTGATCCGCGCCTGTTAGGTGTAATTTCCGCTCCACTTTCCACCCAAGACGCCCCCGTCAGGCGCCGGTGCCCATTTCAAAGGCGGAATTTGGCCTGTGGCACCAAGCAGCGCGATTTGACATGGGCCAAGCCGTCTCGTGACGATTTCGGGATGCAATGGTCAAGCATGGAAGATAGGTTTACGCCTAAAGACAAAGCTGGAAGAGCAAGGTTCCCCATTATTGTGCAGATAGACTGGCCCACTGATTTTAGGTTCATCAGCAAAAGCACCCCGGATGGGGTGAACGTGTCTGCCCAGGACATCTGCGGCTATGCACATACCATTGCCGAGCAATTGCGCGAACATGGCATCGGGTCTGGTGACCGGGTGGCACTTTGGCTCACCAACGGGTCAGACAAAATCGCGGCTGTTTTGGGGTGCTGGATGGCAGGTGCTGCCTTTTGCGTGCTGCCCTCTTTCGCGGGGAATACTAAGACAGAGCGGTCGCAAACGCGCATCAGTTCCGTCTTTGACGTGTTGAAGCCCAGGGCGATCCTTCAAGGCCAAGATGACCCGTTTCCCGGCAGCACCGGCAATATTCCCATGCTCACGCTGTCGGGACCCACGGCCGCGTCCCCTTTGATCAAGTTGCCAGATTTTGACGCAAGGCAGCTTGCCTTTATCCAGTTCACGTCGGGTAGCACAGGCGGGACACCCAAAGGTGCCGAAGTGCGTTTCGATCAGCTGCAAGCAAACCTTGATGCTCTGGCCAAGCGGATCAAGCTGACCCAAAGCGATCACATGGTGTCATGGGCACCTCTTTATCATGACATGGGGCTGATGGCGGTCTTGCTGGCGCTCAGGTGCGGGGCCGGTCTGACTCTGATGGAGACAGATCATTTCGTGCGCCGGCCATCGGCCTGGCTGGAAGCGATTTCGACCTCAAAAGGGACGATCACCACCGCGCCGCCGACCGCGCTCAAACTCCTGACGCGGAGGCGCGCTACGGGGATCGATCTGTCATCGCTGCGCTACGCATGGATCGGGGGCGAGGCGGTTTTCCCGAAAGTCGCGCGTGAATTTGAGGAAAGCTATGCCGAGGCGGGGCTTTCCAAAGGGGTGATCCAGCCGACCTATGGAATGGCGGAAACAGTTGTGGGCATTTCCTGTGGGCACCCGGGCGGCCTTTGGGAAGAGCATGATGGCGTCATCTCCTGCGGTGAAATTCTGGACGGAATGATCGTGGAAATTCACGCGGATGACGACACGGCGCTAGAGGAAGGCCAGGAAGGGCGCATCATGGCCAAGGGCCCGTCGGTGATTGACGGCTATCTGGGGCTTGAAAGGTTTGACAAGACCGGTTGGTTGGAAACGGGCGACCGCGGGTTTTTGCGCAATGGGCGCCTTTTTATCACCGGTCGCATCAAGGACGTGCTCAAGCGCGGGGCTGAAAGCTATCCCGCCTCTCTGGTCGAGACCATCGCAGAGAATGCACTCGAATTGCGCACCGGACGTGTGGCAGCTTTCACCAACTTTCGGTCTGATCTGGGCAAGGAAGAAATCGTTCTTCTCGTAGAAAGCCGGACGTGGGAAGATCAAAACGTCCGACAGGTTGCAAGTGCTGTGCTTGGCGAGCTTGGACTACAGGTCGATGTCATTCGGCCCGCTCAGGGCGGGCGTCTGCCACGCACCTCAAGCGGAAAACTCATGCGCCAGATGGCAGCAAAACAATATCAAAAGGGGCAATTATGACAGCTGAAATCACAAACTGGACGGCGGAAAATGTCATCGCGGTGATGCGGGAGCTTGCCGCGAACGAAGACCTTCCGGCGCATCTGGTCTCGGGCGAAATCAAAGGGACGGATACGGTTGACACCCTTGGTATCGACTCGCTGGGTGGTGCCTTTCTGATCGAACGGCTTGAGGAGCTGACGGGCGTTTTGATGCCGGACGATTTTCTGGAGCTCGAGGATGACATTGCCACCATTGCGGCACGTCTGAACGAACTTGTAGCGAAGGGAGGCTGAAAGATGACCGAGGCAAACGCAGGCGCATCTCAAGAGGCCATCGAATTTCACTACGACATGCCGGCCGAGTTTTTTAAGCTGTGGCTTGGTGAAAGCATGACCTACACCGCCGCGCGGTATTCCAAGCCGGGCATGAGCATGGATGAAGCGCAGCTCGACAAGATCAACTACCATCTCGACAGCGCCAAGGTCTCTGAGGGTGGGCGAATGCTGGATATCGGCTGCGGCTGGGGCACATTGCTCAAATCCGCTGTCAACCTGCGCGGAGCGGCCTCTGCACATGGGTTGACCCTCAGCCCGTTGCAACACGAATATATCAATTCGCTCAAGATACCCAACGTCTCCGCGGGGCTGCAAAGCTACGAGCACTATACCCCTGATGCGCCTTTCGACAGTATCACCAGCGTCGGCGCATTTGAGCATTTCGTGCAACCTAAAAGCACCAAACAAGAACGGCACGATACCTATTCGAAGCTGTTTGAAAATGTCAGCAAATGGCTGAAGCCCGGTGGGCAATTCTCTTTGCAGACTATGGCATGGGGTGACGCCAGCCCAGCCGAGCGCGACATGATCAAAATCCACGACATTTTCCCGGAAAGCGACCTGCCCGAGATCGCCGAAGTGGTTGAGACCGCCAGTCCTTTCCTCGAATTGATGACGATGGAAAACCGGCCACTGGATTACGCACAAACCCTTGCTGCTTGGGCAGATGGCTTGAAGGCAAACCGCGACAAAGCGGTCGAGATTGTCGGGGAGGAGAGTTACAAATTTTACCTCGACAGCTGTAAAGGCGGCGCGCTGCTGTATCGTCGCCGGCGGTTCTACCTCTGCCGCTTCGTGTTCAGACATCGCGGGCGCTGAGCCGATTGCTGATTGTCTAGTGTAGCCCAGACCAGCCACAGGATCATATCGCATTCAGACCGGTCTGGCTGGTCGCGCTCGATTGCGCCAATGCGCGATCATCGTTGGCAGGGCGAGAGCCCTCAGATCAAGCGCACCTGCGTGCCGACCGGGGTGATCTCGAACAGCTCCGCGATCTGTTCGTTGTAAAGCCCGATGCAGCCCGAGGATGACCGCCGCCCTATCTTGCGGGTGTCGTGGGTGCCGTGGATCAGATAGGCGGGCCAATCAAGATACATCGCATGGGTGCCCAGCGGATTGCCCGGCCCGGCCTCCATGAATTCGGGCAGCGAAGGGTCCCTGCGCCGCATATCGGCGGTGGGTGTCCAGGTTGGCCCTACGCGTTTGCGCACCACTTCGGTGTAGCCGCGCCGGGTCAGCTCGTCCGTCATCGGTACCGAGGTTGCAAAGACCCGGTAGTCACGCCCGGTCGCATCCCAGAAATGCAGCGCGCGGGAGCGCGTGTCGCAGATGATCGTCGCCACCCCGAGGCTGGAGAAATGATCGCGCCAGTCCAGAACCACAAAGCTCGATGCGTTGCGCTGAATG
Organism: uncultured Rhodobacterales bacterium; assembly: GCA_964387155.1. Lineage (GTDB taxonomy): Bacteria > Pseudomonadota > Alphaproteobacteria > Rhodobacterales > Rhodobacteraceae > Litoreibacter. The sequence goes on from CAYLVP010000001.1 coordinate 42,457, forward strand.
GCATTGTTCGAGGGCACCAGCCCCGCATTGGGCGATTGCTGCGCGCGCAGGATTTGCGGCGTCACCAGGGCGGCGGTGCCTGTCAGCAGAAGGTGGCGGCGGGTCGTCTTGCTCATCTCTCGGGCTCCTTGGGGAGACGTTTTGACCTATCTAGTGGACTCGCCTGCAAATTTGGAGGGGACAAGCTCTGTCAACTGCCCCCTCTCACGCGATTGTGTGGCCGTGCGGCGTGGGCGCGTTGCTTGGGCTATTCCATCACAGGGATCGAGAACTCCCCGCCCTCTTTCAGGCCCGACGGCCAGCGGGACGTGACAGTCTTGGTCCGCGTGTAGAACTTGAACGCGTCCGGACCGTGCTGGTTCAGGTCGCCAAAGACCGACTTCTTCCAGCCGCCAAATGTGTGATAGGCCAAAGGCACCGGGATCGGCACGTTGACGCCCACCATGCCGACATTGACCCGGTTTGCGAAATCACGCGCCGTGTCGCCGTCGCGGGTAAAGATCGCGGTGCCGTTTCCGTATTCATGGTCCATCGCCATTTTCAGCGCTGACTCGTAGCTGTCTGCGCGCACGGTGGACAGCACGGGGCCAAATATCTCGGTCTTGTAGATGTCCATATCGGTGGTGACGTGGTCAAACAGATGCGCGCCCACAAAGAACCCGTCCTCATAGCCCTGCAGCTTGAACCCGCGCCCGTCGACCATCAGCTTCGCGCCTTGGTCGATGCCAGTCTGCACCAGTCGTTCGATATTTTGCTTGGCGGCGGCGGTGACGACGGGGCCATAATCCACGTCATCGCCTGATGTGTAGGGGCCGACCTTCAAAGCCTCGACTTTGGGGACCAGCTTTTCCATCAGTCTGTCGGCCGTGTCGTCGCCCACGGCGACCGCGACCGAGATTGCCATGCAGCGCTCCCCCGCCGCGCCGTAGCCCGCACCGACAAGCGCGTCGGCGGCCTGGGTCATATCGGCGTCGGGCATGATGATCATGTGGTTCTTCGCCCCGCCAAAGCATTGCACGCGTTTGCCGTTCGCGCAGCCCTCGGCGTAGATATATGCGGCAATGGGCGTCGAGCCCACGAAGCCCACCGACTGGATCACCTCGTTTTGCAGGATCGCGTCCACGGCCTCCTTGTCGCCATTGACGACCTGCAAAATGCCTTTGGGCGCGCCGGCTTCTTCCATCAGCTCCGCCAGCATCAGCGGCACGGAGGGGTCACGCTCGGATGGTTTGAGAATGAACGCGTTGCCGCAGACAATCGCGGGCGCAAACATCCACATTGGGATCATGGCGGGGAAGTTGAACGGCGTGATGCCCGCGGTGACGCCCAAAGGCTGGCGCATCGAATACATGTCGATGCCTGGGCCAGCTGAATCAGTGAACTCCCCCTTCAGAAGATGCGGCGCGCCGATGCAATATTCCACCACTTCCAGCCCCCGGATCACGTCGCCCTTGGCGTCAGGCAGCGTCTTGCCATGTTCGCGGCTCAGCGCCTCAGCCAGCTTGTCCATATCGCGGTTCAAAAGATCGACGAATTTCATCATCACCCGCGCGCGGCGCTGCGGGTTCACGGCGGCCCATTCGGGTTGCGCGGCCTGGGCCGCAGCCACGGCCTGTTCCAGCTCTGCGGCATTCGCCAAAGGCACCTTGGCCTGCACCTCACCGGTGGCGGGATTGTAGACATCGGCGAACCGGCCCGACTTGCCTTTGACATGTGCGCCGTTGATGTAATGGGTCAGCTCTTGCATAGGATCCTCCGCTGGCATGCGTTTGGCGCATCTTAGCCTTGCAAAATTACAGGTAAAAGCGCCAGTATCCCAAAATCATTTTGCAAAAATGCAAGGGGCGCGGTGGCCGATCCGAAATGGGATGATTTGCGTATCTTCCTCGCCGTTGCGCGGGCAGAGGGGTTGTCGGGTGCCGCACGCGCCCTTCGGCTGGACCCGGCGACAGTGGGTCGTCGTGTTGCCCGGCTGGAGGCTGATCTGGGCACGATCCTGTTTCAGAAATCCCCCAAAGGGTACGCGCTGACGCCCTTGGGGGAGACCTTGATGGGCCGTGCGAGTGTGATGGAAACAGCGATGTTGGGGCTGCGCGATGACGTGGCGGGCGGGGCTGAGAGCCTGAGCGGGCAAATCCGCCTTGGCGCGCCGGATGGCTCGGCAAATTATCTTTTGCCGCAGGTTTGCGCGGCGATTTGTGCAGAAAATCCGGGGCTAGAGGTGCAGATCGTGGCGCAGCCGCGTGTTCTTAACCTCACCAAGAGGGAGGCGGATATGGCCGTCACCGTCTCCCCACCTGCGACGGGGCGGCTGACGGTGCAGAAACTGTCGGACTACCGGCTGCATTTGGCGGCGAGCCGCGCGTATCTTGCGCAGCACGGCGTTCCGCAAAGCCTCAATGACATCCAGCACCACAAGATCATCGGCTACATCCCCGATCTGATCTTCGACAAAGAGCTCGACTACCTGTCAGAGATTGGCAGCCCGCCCGTCGATTTTGCGTCAAACTCCGTCTCGGTGCAGATCAACTGGGCGCGTGGTGGGGCCGGGCTGACCATTGCGCATGATTTCGCGCTGCCCGCCGCGCCAGAGTTGCAAAAGGTGATGGAGGATCAGGTATCGCTGACGCGCAGCTTTTATCTGGTGCGCCACGCCGATGACCGCAAAATTGCCCGGCTCAGCCGCTTTGCAGACGAGCTGGCCGCCCGAATTCCGCGCGAAATCGCCCGGCTGGAGGGCCAGACTTGACGTAAGGCCAAGCTGCGGCCCAAACTTTCCCCATTGAACCAATATATAATCAAGGGAGGGGCGGCGCATGCATGTCAGCCAAATTCTCAAATCCAAACCCACGATCGGGGTCGTGACGATTGCGCCCGACAAAAAGGTCAGTGACGCAGCGAACCTGCTTTCAAACAAAAAGATCGGGTCGGTTGTGGTCACCTCGGACGGGACACATGCTACGGGCATATTGTCCGAGCGCGACATTGTACGGGAGCTCGGCAAACGCGGCGCAGGCTGTCTGGAGGATTTGGTCAGTCAGATGATGACCCGTGACCCGGTGACCTGCCGCCCGTCTGATACGGCCGACGAGGTGCTGGGCCGCATGACGGCGGGGCGGTTTCGTCACATGCCGGTGGTCGAGGGCGGCAAGATGATCGGGCTGATCACGATCGGGGATGTCGTCAAGTCCCGCTTGACCGAGCTCGCGATGGAAAAAGACGCGCTTGAAGGGATGATCATGGGGCATTAACGCCACCGGGAAGGTAAAGGGATTGGGATGCGATTGGCTGGCTCATCCATGTGTAAGGCAGCCAGCTCTGCCCTGCCGGCCTGACGCCCTCGCCAAATCGGTGTCTTGATCTTTCTGCCGCGATCATGTTGCGTGGGGCCCATCGATACGAAAGGCCCGCCAATGCGCGTAGGATTGTACCCCGGCACCTTTGATCCGATCACGGTGGGGCATACCGATATTATCCGGCGGGCCTGTTCGCTGGTTGACAAGCTGGTGATTGGTGTGGCGATCAACCGTGACAAGGGGCCGCTGTTTTCCTTGGAAGAACGCGTCGCCATGATCGAGGCCGAATGCGTGCCACTCATCAAATCGACCGGCTGCGAGATTGTCGCGCATCCGTTCGAGAACCTGCTGATCCATTGCGCGAAAGATGTGGGCGCGTCGCTGATCGTGCGGGGTCTGCGGGCCGTGGCGGATTTCGAGTATGAATATCAGATGGTTGGTATGAACCGGGTGATGGATGACAGCGTCGAGACCGTCTTTTTGATGGCGGAGGCGGAGCATCAGGCCATTGCCTCCAAGCTCGTCAAGGAGATCGCGCGGCTGGGCGGGGATATCTCAAACTTCGTCTCGCCCGCCGTCGCGCGCAAGTTGCTAGAGCGCGTCGGATAGCGGCTTTTCCTTCGGCGCGCCGCGCAGTAAGTGTTTCGGCAAGCAGATACCTAAAGGAGCAGCCAGATGGCCGAGATCAAAGACCCAGAAAACACCATCCTGATCGAGCTGAAGGATGGCAACGTGACCGTCGAGCTTCTGCCCGACGTGGCCCCCAAACATGTGGAGCGTATGAAGACGCTGGCCCGCGCGGGTGCCTATGACAATGTGTGCTTCCACCGCGTGATTGACGGCTTCATGGCGCAGACCGGCGACGTGGCCAATGGCAATATGGAGAAGGATTTCAACATCCGCATGGCCGGCACCGGTGGCTCTGAGCATCCTGACGTGCCTGCCGAGTTCTCCAAGCTGCCGCATGATCGCGGCACGATTGGTGCGGCGCGGTCGTCGAACCCTGACAGCGCGAATTCGCAGTTCTTCATCAATTTCTCCGACAACAATTTCCTCAACGGGCAATACACTGTCTATGGCCGCGTGATCGAGGGGATGGATCATGTCGACAAGATCGCCCGCGGCGAGCCGCCTGCGGAGCCTGACCGCATGATCTCGGTAAAGGTGGCCGCCGATGCGTAAGTTTGTCCTCGCCGCCGCGCTGGCCGTCGCCGCCAGCCCAGCCGTTGCCTCTGGCCTTGAAATTGTCGTGGCCGGGAAGGGCACGATCAAGATCGACCTGCTGGAGGAAAACGCCCCCAAACATGTCGAGCAGATCACCAAGATCGCCAATGACGGTGCCTATGACGGGGTGGTGTTTCACCGCGTCATCGACGGCTTCATGGCGCAAACCGGCGATGTGGAACATGGGCTGGCCGAAGGCCCGCTGAACCGTGCAGGCACGGGCGGGTCGCAATATCCCGACATCGAGGCCGAATTCTCAGATATCAATTATGACCGCGGCATTGTCGGCATGGCGCGTGCGCAGAACCCGAATTCGGCCAACAGCCAGTTCTTCATCATGTTTGACGAGGGCAGCTTCCTGAACGGGCAATATACCGTTGTGGGCCGGGTGACCGAGGGCATGGATGTGGTCGACGCGATCACCCGGGGCGACGGGGCCAATGGCGCATTCGTCGCCGCGCAACAGGACGTCATGGACAAAGTGACCGTCACCGAGTGATCACCGCCGCTCACCCTGTCGTGAGATGGGGTGCCGCTGTCTTTGAATTCGGGCCATGATGCCTCCGATCTTTGGGAGGATATCATCATGGCCCGTTTCTTGTGCCTTATCGGCTTTCTGCTGGCCGCCCCGGCCCTGGCCCAGAACCCGTTTCTGACGGCGCAATGGCCGGAGACGGATTTTTCCCGCGCAACCGTTGATCTTGATGAGATACGCTCCGGCGGGCCGGGGCGTGACGGTATCCCGGCAGTGGATGATCCGCGCTTTGTGCGGGTGCGGGATGAGACCCGGCTGTCTGGCCGCGAACCCGTGATCACGCTGGAGCTGGGCGGCACGCCGCGCGCCTATCCGATCCGCTATTTCATGGCGCATGAGATTGTGAATGACGTGGTGAATGGCCGCCCCGTGGCGGTGACTTTTTGCCCGCTGTGCAACTCGGCCATGGTGTTTGACGCGCGGGTTGGGGGGACGGCGCTGACCTTTGGCGTCACCGGCAATCTGCGCAATTCCGACATGCTCATGTATGACCGCCAAACGGTCAGCTGGTGGCAGCAGGCCACGGCGGAAGGGATCGTGGGCCGTCACGCGGGCACCGAGCTGCGGCAATTGCCCAGCTGGATGGAGAGCTGGTCCGCCTTTAAGACCCGCAACCCCGACGGGCTGGTGATGGACGCGCCACGCCGCAATTTCAACTACGGTGCCAACCCGTATGTGAGCTATGACAGCGCGCCGCGGCCCTTCCTATATGATGGGGCCCTGCCGCCGCATGGGATTGATCCCTTGGCCCGCGTTGTGCGCGTGGGGGGCACGGCTTGGCCGCTCAACCGCCTGTCGTCCGAAGGCGAGATTTCTGACAAGGGGCTGGTCATAACCTTTGAGGGGGAGCAGGCTTCTGCCCTTGATACGCGCCGCATCGCGCAGGGGCGCAGTGTCAGTTCAATCCGTGTGCGGGACGGGCAGGGGCGCGACGTGGCGCATGACGTGATCTTTGCCTTCGCCTTTCACGCTTTCTGGCCGGATGGGGAGTGGCGCATAAACTGACGCCTGAGCACGCCCGCACCCGGCAGCGCGATCCAGGTACCCCCCAAGGCCCGCGCCCGCGCGCCGGTGCCCAGCTTGAAACGCGCAAGCCCCAAAGCGGCGTCGCGGTCAATGGTGCCAAGATCCAGCCGGGTCACGCCCAGCGTTTTGACATGCTTGACCCCATGCCACAGCAATGCGCGATGCGCGTCAAGCCTCCGACCTGCCTGGGTGGCATGTGAGATATGATAGCTGGCGACATCCCCGTGACGCAGAAACACCATGCCGGCGACCGTCTCGCCCCTATGGCGCGCTTCGATCAGCAGGGCGTCTTTGGGAAACAGCTGGACCCAGGCCTGCGTGATCCAAAGCGGCAGGGCGCGGTAGCGACGGGCGCGGGATTGCGCGTATTCGGCCTTGAGCAGCCAATGGTCGGGGCTGGCGCTCATCGTGGTAACGGTGAGCTTCATCTTGTTGTCGCGGGCCTTGCCCAGCGCATGCCGCCAGGTTTTGCGAAGGCCGTTGTGCAATTCTGCCCGGCTGGCTGTGAGGTCCCATTCCGCCACCTCTTGCGGGGCGTGGAGCCTGCGAAATCCGCTTTGGCTGAGCGGGCCGTCAAATCCGGCCTCGGCGTTGAAAATCCGGGTGCATAGTCGCGGGGCAGGTGCGCTGAGCATGGCCCGCGATCCGCGCGAGATCAGCCCGACTGGCAGTCCCGCGAAGCGGCGCAGCAGCATATTGCCATGCTCCGTCTCGATCACATTGCGACCGCCCGCGCGCAGACAGGCGGCAAATTGCGGGTGTTGTTGCAGGGGGCGCAGCATGGGCACGATCCTGCGCCCACGCTGGTTAATGGCTGATTAACCGAGCTTGACCAGAGCGTGCCGCTTCTTGCCCGCGCTCAGCTTGATGGGCGTGGCCAGATCGGCCGGGGTCACAAACAGCCCCGCATCGGTCAGGTCCGCATCATTGAGCTTCGCGCCGCCCTCCGCGATCAGGCGCTTGGCCTCCTTGCCGGAGGCTGCCAGCCCTGAGCGGACGATCAGCTGCACAACAGAGATCCCATCCCCCAGATCACCTGCATCCAGCTCCAGCGTGGGCAGATCGTCGCCCGTGCCGCCCTTCTCGAACACTTCGCGGGCCGTGGCTTCTGCGGCGGCTGCGGCCTCTGTGCCATGCAGCAGGGTCGTCACCTCATTGGCGAGGATCACTTTGGCCGCGTTGATCTCTGATCCTTCCAGGCTGCCCAAGCGGTCACATTCCTCAAGCGGCAATTCGGTGAAGAGCTTGAGGAACTTGCCGGTGTCCGCGTCGGTCGTGTTCCGCCAGAACTGCCAGAATTCGTAAGGCGACAGCATCTCGCCATTCAGCCAGACCGCCCCGCCCTGGCTCTTGCCCATCTTGCGCCCGTCCGAGGTGGTCAGCAGCGGCGTCGTCAGCCCGTAGATCTCATGGTCCAGAACGCGGCGGGTCAGATCGATCCCGTTGACGATGTTGCCCCATTGGTCCGAGCCGCCCATCTGCAGCAGGCAGCCATAGCGCCGGTTGAGTTCGAGGAAGTCATAGGCCTGCAGGATCATGTAGTTGAATTCGAGAAATGACAGTGACTGCTCCCGGTCGAGCCGCGATTTGACGCTTTCAAAACTCAGCATCCGGTTGACCGAGAAATGCCGCCCGATGTCGCGCAGAAATTCGAGGTAGTTCAGCCCGTCCAGCCATTCGGCATTGTTGAGCATGATCGCATCAGAGGCCCCATCGCCATAGCTGAGGTATTTCGCGAACACCTGCTGCATCCCGTCGATATTGGCATTGATCGCGGCCTCGTCCAGCAAGGGCCGCTCGTCGGCGCGAAAGCTGGGGTCCCCCACCTTTGTCGTGCCGCCGCCCATAAGCGTGATCGGTTTGCCGCCCGTCTTCTGGAACCAGCGCAAGACCATGATATTCATCAGATGGCCCACATGCAGCGATTTCGCGGTCGCGTCATAGCCGATATAGGCAGGCACCACCCCTGCGATCAGCGCCTCGTCAAGCCCTTGATAATCGGTGCAATCGGCCAAAAAGCCACGTTCGATCATCACGCGCAGGAAGTCGGATTTGGGGTGGTATGTCATTGTGGTAAGGTCCGCATGAAGGGCAATTTTGGCCCACGTATAGGCGTCCGCGCGGCGAAGGGGAAGGCCATGGAGACCTCTGATCCCATCTGGGCGCTTGGCGCCATGTCCGGTACCTCGCTGGACGGTGTCGATGCGGCTATGCTGCGCACGGATGGCGTCGCAATCACAGAGTTCGGGCGGAGCGGCTACAGGCCCTATAGCAAGGCAGAGCAGGCCACGATCCGGGGCGCATTCGGGCAATGGTGGGGCTATGCGGGTGTGGCAGCAGCGGCGGAGGTGGTCGAGGCCGCGCATGTCTCGCTCTTGTCGGGGTTTCAGGCCGAGCTCATCGGCTTTCACGGCCAGACCCTGATGCATGATCCCGCCGGGCGCGGGACCCATCAGGCAGGAGATGGGGCCGTGCTGGCCGAGCTGTTGAAGACCCCGGTGGTGTGGGATTTTCGAACCGCTGACGTGCAGCTTGGCGGGCAGGGCGCCCCGCTCGCCCCGTTCTTTCATTTTGCCTGCGCCAAGTGGATGGGGGCGCAGCAGCCGATTGCGTTTCTCAATCTCGGTGGGGTGGGCAACCTGACCTATGTTGACCCCAGCTTTGTCCGTCCTGAGGAGGCCGGCGCGCTTCTGGCCTTTGATACCGGCCCCGCCAATGCGCCGATCAATGATCTGATGATGGACCGGCTGGGGCTTGGCCTTGATGAGGACGGTGCATGTGCAGCGATGGGCGTCCCGGACCAGCAGGTCGTGGCCAGCTTTTTGGCGCATCCCTATTTCTTAAAGATGCCGCCCAAGTCGCTGGACCGAAATGATTTTCCTGCACTGGACGCAATGGTCAACCACCTGTCGCACGCGGATGCGGCGGCCACGCTGACCGCCTGTGCGGCCGCTGCGGTGGCCAGCGGGTTGCAGCACACGCCCGCGCCGGTCTCGACGCTTTATGTGACCGGCGGAGGGCGCAAGAACCCGGTCATCATGCATTTCCTGCGCCGGATCACCAATCTGGATGTGCGCGATATTGATGTGACCGGGCTGAACGGCGACATGCTTGAGGCACAGGCCTTTGCCTATCTCGCGGTCAGGGTGGCGCGCGGCCTGCCGACGAGTTGCCCCACCACGACGGGCGTGGCTGCCACGATTGGGGGCGGGGTGATCAGCCGCCCCGGGGAGCCTGCGTCGGGCGCCGCCCCGCGCCGGGGGCGCATGGGGCGGCATATGCGCCACCATGCCCGCCCTCATCCACGCGAGTTATCGAAGCCCTCAGGGGCCAGCTCACGCCCCTCAAAGTGAAACCACGGCAATCGGGCCTTGGGCGGCCCATGCCTGCCGATACCCGCCGCCACCGAGACGCGGGCTGAGCTTAAGCGCGGTGATGCGGTCGCGGGCGGTCATGGCCGTCACCGCCACCAAGGAACCCTGCCGCCCCAAGCGGCGTTTCGCCCCCAACAGTTAAAAGGACAGATGACATGGCACAGTATTCCAAAGGCGACATGGTGGAATGGGATTGGGGAAACGGCACGGCGGAAGGCAAGGTCGAGAAAACCTACACGCAAAAGATTACACGGACGCTGCAGGGCAGTGAGGTGACGCGCAACGGGTCCGACGATGACCCCGCGCTTTACATTGAACAGGACGACGGCAGCGGAGTGCTCAAGCTCGCCTCAGAGGTGCGGGCGGCGTAGTTGCGAGATGCCAGCCTCAGAGCTTGTTTACTACCTCGACGATCAGCCCGGCATCACCCGGCGCAAACGCGGGCGTGGGTATCGCTACCATGCTCCTGATGGCACGTCGATTGATCAGGCAAGCGAGGTGGCACGGCTTGACGCCCTAGCTGTGCCACCAGCGTATCGCGATGTCTGGATGTCCCCGCTGGCCAATGGCCATTTGCAGGCCACAGGGCGCGATGCGCGCAAGCGAAAGCAATACCGGTATCACGCGGACTGGGCGCGCCTGCAGGCGGAGACCAAATTCGCGCAGCTCTTGCCGTTCGGCGCTGCGCTGCCGCGGCTGCGGCGCCAGCTGGGCCGTGATCTGACCGCTGAGGTTGGCGCGCGGGAATTTGCCCTTGCTGCGGCGGTCAGCCTTATCGATCGTGCGGCGCTGCGGGTTGGACACCCCGACTATACCGAGCAAAATGGCAGCTACGGCGCGCTGACATTGCGCAACCGTCACATGCGCCTGAACGGCCGCGAGATCAGGCTGGACTACCGCGCCAAGGGTGGCAAACGCGTGCGCAAGCAATTGGTCGACCGGACCTTGGCGCGCGCGCTGGAGAAAGCGGGCGACCTGCCCGGCGCGCGGCTGTTCAGTTGGCAAGATGACGCGGGCGAGCTGCACCCCCTGTCTTCCGATCAGCTCAACAGCTATATCGCGGAGGCGAGCGGATGCGAGACCGCAACAGCAAAAACGTTTCGCACCTGGGCCGGAACGGTCGCGGCTTTCGAGCAGGCGGAAAAAGGCGGCGCGACCATCAAATCCATGGCGCAGGCGGCGGCGGAGCGGCTGCATAACACGCCCGCCATGGCGCGCAACAGCTACATTCATCCACAGGTGATTGACCTTGCAGGCGCGGAGCCGCCAAGGGTGTCAGCGCCGCGCAAAGCCAATCTTTATGCAGTGGAAAACCGGCTTTTGCACTATCTTGAGACGGCCAGCTAAGCTTAATGCACGACCGACCCCGCATGGGTGGCCACCGGCCTGCGGATGGCGAGCATCCGGCGCGCCTCGTCACCACGCCCTTGCCGCATCAAGACACTGACCCAGGCAAATTCCACCAGATCGCGTTGCGCGCGCGACCCGCCCAGGCGGGCATGGTCGCGCATCACCGCGCTCAGATGCATCTCGGCGCGGGGCCAGTCTTCCGCAGCAATCGCCTCGAACCCTTCGGCAAGCTCACGGACCACATCGCCTGCCGGGCCTCTGGCCGCAGCGATGATCTGTCCCAACCTGTCGCCATCTCCGGCCATAGCATAGATCAGCGCGGCATGGGCATCGGCAAAGGCAATGCCGGTCTTGGGAAAATATTCTGACGCGTAGCGGCTGAGCGCGGCCCAACGGTCCTTCGGGACGTCGACGCCACGCCGCTCCGCCCGGTAGAGCAGCGACGCGCTATCGGTCAGCACATTAAGCGCTGGGCTCACCGTCGTGCCGGGCGCAATCGCGTCATCCATCTGCGCCCACATCAGGTCGAGCGCGCCCTGTTCCAACGCCCAAAGCGCGACATGCCAGCTGAGGTGGCAATGCAGCAGGCCGGTGCGTTCGTAATCGGGCATCCAGTCGCGCAGATAGCGAAAGCCAGCCTCTGTCTCACCATGCTCGTAATAGAGGTGGGAGCGGATATGAGCCGCATTCGCATTGCGCGGATTGCCATCGATGGCCCGCTCTATGGTTGCTGCTGCCGGGCCTGTGCAGCCCGCCTCCATCTGCGAGAAAGCGTGCTGCGCGTTGAACCACCAGTCATCGCCATAGGCGGGCGCAAGCGCGCAGGTGAAGGCCAGCAGCTCGGCCTCGCGACCGGGCTGGCCGCTGAACCCGATCAGGGAGAACACGCCGGTGCAGGTCGAGGCGGCGAGCGCGTCGCGCGGCTGGTCCAAAAGATGCGCACGTATCGCGGCATAGCCCTCTCTGGGCTTGCCCGAGAGCAGCAGATTGAAGGCGTCTAGATGCGCGGCCTCAGAGGCGCTGACACCTGTGCAGGCCATTGCGGCGTCGCGGGCGGCTGATATCTCGGCCTGATTGCCCCAAAGCTGATGGTGGCGCGCAAGAGCCATATGGGCGAGGGCAAAGTTGGGATCGAGCGCTATCGCGGCCTCAAAGCAGGTCTCAGCGCCCTCCCAGCTGGCCAGAATACGGTCGATACCCTCGACATAGGCGTCGCGCGCCGCCGTTGACGCGGTGCTTAAGGTGTTGCCGTATCGGTCCTGCAGCACAGTCGCTCCCCCTTCGCTTTCAGCCAGTACCTTTGGCCAGTGCGCCAGTATTTTCCGTATCCGTGGCTAGGGCAAGGCCGCGTCTGATTTTGCTGCGAGGCTCTTAGGGGGCAGGGCGCGCATATGTTCGGAGTGCAGCCTGGCGTCAATATAAAGCGAAACCGTCGTGCCCACGCCAAGCGCGCTGTCGATATGGACGCCGCCGCCTGATTGCTCTGCAAATCCGCGCGCCATGGACAAGCCCAGCCCCGATCCATCGCCCGTGTCTTTCGTGGTGAAGAACGGCTCGGTGATGCGGGCCAATGTGTCCGGCGTCATGCCGTCGCCCTGATCGCTGACGGTGAACCGCAAATAGCTGCTCGCGGGCAGCCTGCCTGACAGCGTCTCGACCGGGCCTGTGACAAGTTTGACGGCTACCTCGATGGCGCCCGTTTTGCCTGACATCGCATCGCGCGCGTTCAGGATGAGGTTCATCACGGCCGCGCAAAGCTGATTGGAGTCTGTCACCACGGGCTTGAGGTCGGGTTCGATTTCGAATGTCGCGGTCAGGGTGGAGGGCAGGAGCCGCTTGCTCATACTGGCCAGCTCAAGCGTCAGGGGCTCGATATTGGTGAGCGTCGGGGCGAGCCGTGATTGGCGGGAGAATGCCAGAAGCTGCGCGATCACCCCTTCCGCCCGGGTTGCGGCGGCGAGGGCTTCGTTGATGACCTCCTCGCGCTCCTCGGGTGTGCGAAGCTCCTGGTAGAGCTCCAGATTGCCCTTCACAACCGTCAGGATATTATTGAAATCATGCGCCACGCCGCCCGTCAGCCGCCCGATGGCGCGAATTTTCTGATCATGCACCGCTGCGACCTGCGCCTCGGCCAGCCGTTCCTGCGTGGTGATGTTGCCCATCTGCGCGAGGATGTAATAGCCCGACACCGCAATCATACCCACGAAGAGGACGATATCTTCAGCCAGCGTGGGGCTGCGCAGAATTTCGGTGATGCCCAAAAAGAAGCAATACAGCACAATGCAAAACATGTCCCAATAGGCGACAGGACAGCGTGTTTTGTGCCGCGATAGGTTGAACACTGCGTGTCCGGCGATGCCCGCAATTGCCATGGCATGAAGCGCAGGTTGCCCCTCCATCGTCCACAGATAGAGCGGCATAAATACAAAAATACCGGAGCTCACGAAATTGCCGAGCACAAAAAGGCGGTACCGCTTGCGCGACGCCGAACCGCGGAGCCTGTAGAGCGACACGGCGTAGAAGGCATTTGCCGTGAGATAGGCCGCCAGCCAAATCAGCATGACGCGATCGCCTGTGGCGTAATAGAGCGCAATGCCCGCCGCCGCGACGACCAGATAGCGCAGCGGCCAGTCAAAGGAGGCGCCGGCATCCGCCTGCCTCAATGTCGCGATCTTCGCGTCATAGGGGCCCGCCTCGGCGGGCTCCCCTGAGGAGTGGTCTTGATCAGAGGTGGAATCGTTACGTGTCACGGGGCAGGGCGGCTCTGCAAGATTGCTGCTCTAAGCCTCGCATAGGTACGACTGATAAATCCAGAGAAAAACCAGTTTTTGAGACTTTTCCCTTGGCCACTGATTTCGGTCTGCGGTTTCGGTCTGCCATCTAGGCTTTGAGGATGGACCGCCCGGCATAGACAGCACTCTCGCCCAGCGCCTCGTCGATGCGGATCAGCTGGTTGTATTTCGCCAGCCGGTCCGAGCGTGACAGCGACCCGGTCTTGATCTGACCGCAATTTGTTGCAACAGCCAGATCGGCAATCGTGGCGTCTTCGGTCTCGCCGGAGCGGTGCGACATCACATTGGTGAAGCCTGCGCGATGCGCCATATCGACGGCGCGCAAGGTTTCGGTCAGCGTGCCGATCTGGTTGACCTTCACCAGCATCGAATTGGCAGAGCGTTTCTTGATGCCCTCGGCCAGCCGTTTGGGGTTGGTCACAAACAGGTCGTCGCCCACAAGCTGGATCTTGTCGCCCAGCTCGGCCGTCAGCGCGGCCCAGCCGTCCCAGTCATCCTCGCCCATCCCGTCTTCTATTGAGATGATCGGGTAGTCGGCCACCAGCGCTGCGAGATAGGCCACATTCTCATCCGAGCTGAGCGATTTCTTCTCGCCCTGCATCTCGTATTTGCCATCCCGGTAATATTCAGTGGCCGCACAATCGAGCGCCAGATAGATATCCTCGCCCGGTTTGTAGCCCGCCTTCTCAACGGCCTTCAGGATGAAATCGAGCGCCTCGCGGCTGGACGAAATGTTGGGCGCAAAACCGCCCTCATCGCCAATCCCGGTGGAGTAGCCGCCCGCGCTTAGCTCTTTCTTCAGGACGTGGAACACCTCGGCGCCCATGCGCACCGCGTCACGGATATTGTCCGCGCTGACCGGCATGATCATGAATTCCTGAATGTCGATCGGGTTGTCGGCATGCTCGCCGCCATTGATGATATTCATCATCGGCACAGGCAGGGTCCGCGCGCTGGTGCCGCCCACATAGCGATAGAGCGGCATGGTGGTGAAATCGGCGGCGGCTTTGGCTGCGGCGAGGCTGACCCCCAGGATCGCATTCGCGCCCAAACGCGCCTTGTTTTCGGTGCCGTCCAGTTCGATCATCTGCTCGTCGATGGAGACCTGATCAGTGGCATCCTCGCCAACGAGGTTTTCCGCAATTTCGCCATTCACGGCGGCCACGGCCCCCAGCACGCCTTTGCCCAGATACCGTCCCTTGTCGCCGTCGCGCTTTTCATTGGCTTCATAAGCACCTGTCGACGCTCCCGATGGCACCGCCGCCCGTCCCAGAGTGCCATCTTCGAGAACCACATCAACCTCCACCGTCGGGTTGCCCCGGCTGTCAAGAATTTCGCGGGCATGGATATCGATGATGGTGCTCATTGCGGATGGACCTCTGGCTGAGAACTGCGGTTGAGGCAGGGTATATGCGGCGGCGCGGGGAAGGGCAAGCGTGGCTGTTAGCGCTAACGAAGTCTGTGGAAGCTGCATGGGCCACATGCGCGCGGCCCCTCATAAGCGGGCGTTTTCGCGCTAAATTTTCTAGGAAATTGAAATGACATATCCTTAAATAGTCATGCAATTACATGTAGTTATGGGTGTTGGAGTAACCATGCGGTAACCGGCGCAAGTGCAAATGATCCTCGCGAATAAAGGGGACGACCATGTCTGCACAGCAAACCAGCATTGCCATCCAAGACGTTGGCGGGGACAGCGACCAGGTGATCAGTGATGACCATTTCGGTGGCATCTATATCGGGTATCGCAGGTTTGAACGGTACGAGACCGCTGACGCCGCAACAGGGCTCAGCAATGTACGCTGGCCGGGCGGGGCCGCGTCTGAGAAAGTGTCGTGGTACGGGTTAGAATTTGACAACCTCACCGACCCGAACTCCAACAAGCCGGGTCTGCGCGAAATGGCGGGCTACGCGATTGCCAATGACGTGCCGCTGAACGTGATTATCCCGACCGGCGAATATAAGAATGATCTGGCGCGTGCGCGAGTTGATTTCGAAGACCTGCTGGATCGCATCACCTCGGGAAGCCTGGGGCCGATGCCGGACAAGCTGACCTTCGAGATCGGCAACGAATATTACGCGATGAGCGAGTTTCGCAACAATCCGTCAAAATACGGCGAGGTTGCAAACGCCTTTGCCGAAACGATGGCCGAATATATGGCCGACAACCCCGGTGCTTTTGGCGATACGCAGGTAAAGTTCACCGCGCAGATCGGCAAGTCATTGTCCGATAACGCTGAAATCCTGTCCGAGATCTCTGATCTTGGCATGTCAGCCATTGATACGCTGGTTTTCCACCGCTTTGCCTGGGGCATGGATGACGCCGACAATATCGAAGACCGGGTTGCCGAAGCTATGCAAGAATGGGTCGATGCGGGTCTTACCCCGGATTACGAGACCTATCTGTCAGGCTGGAATGTCGGTTCCTGGACGCGGGAAGAGGCGCGTGACCAATTTTTGAAGCTGATGGCGGAGGAGTTTGGCGAAGTCATCTCGGAAAACAGCATCGATCTTGATGCACGCAACCACCGGAATTTTGAAAGCTTCTGGCAATCGGGCGACCTGACCTCGGCCAGCGGGCAAGTCGTTACCACCAAATGGGGTGTTGCAAACCGCGATTATGGCCTCGCGCAGGCCTCAGCGATGGTTGAAATCCTGTCGACATTTGTCAGCCAAGGTGTGGACTCGGCCAGCCTTTACGGCGTCGACACGCCCTATGCCGCACATCTGTCCTTTGGTGACGATATCTTTGTGGGCGGTGCCATGATGCAGATGATGTCTGAAACCTTGCCCGGTCTCACCGTGATGGAGACCGGCCTGGAAAATATGCGCGACAACGCCATCAACGTTCACGCCTTCGAGGGCGAGGGGAAAATGGTCCTTTACGTCTCGGTGGACGAGCTGGCCAACGGGTTTGACGCAACTGTCGATCTGTCGGCGCTGGATGTTGATATCGCGCGGATCGAGGCACGTAGCCTGACATCCGAACTCGACCCGAACTGGATGACCAATTATGACATCGTCGACCGCCCCGACCTTGATGAAAGCGAGGAGGGGCGGCTGTATGAAACCGGGATCATCAGTGACAAATCCGTAACCCAGGAAGACGGTGTTTTGGGTTTCCGCTTCGACGAAAGCTTCGAAGTTGTCGAGCTGGTCCTGACCCTTTCGCAGCAGATGGACGGCACGTCAGGCGATGACATGCTGATGGGCGGCCAGAGCGATGACGTGATCGAGGGCCTTGCCGGAGACGACATACTGGACGCCACCCAAGGCGGCGCGGATATCCTGACCGGTGGGGCGGGCGAGGATGTGTTTGTCTTTGGGGGCGATGGCGAGATGGACCGCATCACCGATTTCGAGCTTGGCAAAGACACAATCGATCTGCATGGGCTCACCGATGGGCTTGGCATGGTCCGCGTCTCGCTGGGCGAGTTCGATTTTGTCCGCATGCGCCGTTTTGAGGAAGATGGCGAATTCGAAGCGGGGGAGATCGTCTTTGAGCAGACCGGTGATGACGTCACGGTGCGCTATGTGGGCGACACGTCGCATCTGGCGCAGGCCAAAACGGTGGACATTGTGGTCATCGAGGGCGTCAATCTAGACGACATGTCTTTGCAGGATTTCTCCTTCTAGGCGGGACGTTTGGCGCGGTTAGTCGCCACTATCCTTCACGCCGTAAAGCTCTAGCCGGTGGCCCTTCAGGCGGTAGCCGAGCCGCTGGGCGATCTGCTCTTGCAGCGCTTCGATTTCGGGGTCAACGAACTCGATCACTTCGCCGGTCTGCATGTCGATGAGATGGTCGTGATGGTCGCGTTCCGCATCCTCATACCGCGCGCGCCCGTCCCCGAATTCGAGCCGTTCCAGCAGCCCGGCCTCCTCGAACAGTTTTACGGTGCGATAGACCGTCGCGATAGAAATGCCTGCATCGCGGGTCACGGCGCGGGCATGCAGCTCCTCCACATCCGGGTGATCCTGCGCTTCTTCGAGAATTTCAGCGATCACCACCCGCTGCCCGGTCATCCGAAGCCCTTTCTTGGCGGATCGCTCGATCAATGTGTCTGCCATGCGGGCCTCCTGTCTTCGTGCCTTTTAAGACATTCTGTGCGGCTTTCTCTAGCGAAAAACCAATCATCGCCATTGACTTATCCAACCGCAAGCCCCATGTCCCGCGACAAGACGATGCCAATCATGCCGCGTGAGGGCCCGCAACCGGGTCTCAGGCAAGGGCGTCGCATCCGTTCCCAATTTTCACGCGAGAGGGTCCGGCAGAGCATACGGCTCTGCACCCGTTGTAACGCGAGTACCGTGCCCCGTATGGGCCGGGCGCCTCATGTCTTGAAAGGACATGTCTTGAATAAATTTGAAGCCTTGGGCGTGAGCCCAAAACTGGCAGCCAAGCTGGAAGAGAACAGCATTTCCAGCCCCACCCCGATCCAGGAGGAAGCGATCCCGATCGTGCTGGGCGGGCGGGATGTGATGGGGCTGGCGCAGACCGGCACCGGCAAGACCCTGGCCTTCGGCCTGCCAATCATCCACAACCTGATCAAGATCGGCACCAAGCCCGACCCAAAAACCGTGCGCGCCCTGATCCTCGCGCCCACCCGCGAGCTGGCAAAGCAGATCCAAGACAATCTGAAGATGTTTCAGGGCGGCGGTCATTTGAAAATCAACATGGTTGTAGGCGGGCTGTCGATGAACCCTCAGCGCAAGGCGCTGGAGCGTGGCTCCGACATTGTGGTGGCCACGCCGGGCCGCTTGATCGACCTGTTGGAGCAAAAGGCACTGACCCTCTCTGCCGTCGAATATCTGGTGCTTGATGAGGCGGACCAGATGCTTGACATGGGGTTCATCCATGCGCTGCGTCAAATCTCCAAGCTGATCCCTGAGGAGCGGCAGACGCTGCTGTTCTCGGCCACGATGCCCAAATTGATGGAAGAGCTGGCCGCCACCTACCTCAACCATCCGCGCAAAGTGCAGGTGGCCCCGCCTGGTAAAACCGCTGACAAGATCACCCAATCGGTGCATTTCGTAGCGAAAGCGGCCAAGACCGACCTGCTGATCGAGCTTCTGGACAAGCACCGTGAGGAGCTGGCGCTGGTCTTTTCGCGCACCAAACACGGGGCGGAGCGGTTGAAAAAACAGCTGGAGAAGGAAGGCTTTGCCGCCGGGTCCATTCACGGCAATAAATCGCAAAATCAGCGCGACCGGGCGCTGCAGGCCTTCAAGGAAGGCAAGCTGCGCATCCTCGTGGCGACCGATGTGGCCGCACGCGGCATCGACATCCCTGATGTGGCCTTCGTCTATAATTTCGACCTGCCCAATGTACCGGAGAACTATGTGCACCGCATTGGCCGGACCGCGCGTGCGGGCAAAGAGGGGGAGGCGATTGCCTTCTGCGCGCCCGACGAGATGGCGGAGATGAAAGACATCGAGAAGGTCTTGAAGATGCAGATCTCCGTGGCAGGTGGACGCCGGTGGAGCCCTGCTGAGGAAGAGGACAAACCGAAACGCGGCGGCGGCGGTGGTCGTGGACGAGGCGGACCGAAAGGCGGTCGCGGGCGCGGGCAAGGCGGGTCTGATCGCAAGCCGGCCCAAGGCGCGAAGCCTTCAGGGCCTCCCAAGCGCAAGCGCAATCGGCGCAGGCGCGGGCAGGGCCCGAAAGCCGCGGCTTAGAAATAGGGTTGTAAAACAGCAAAGGGCGACCGCAGGGCCGCCCTTTTTCGTGTCCCGTGGCGCAGCAGCTTAGCTGTAAAGACGTTGCACGCCAAAGCTGTCGTGGATTTCATTCACGGTCGCCTGTCCAATCCCCAGCGATGTTGCCAGCTCGTGCAGGAATTTTGCCTCCTCCGGGTGGTCAGGTTCGATGGCCATGACGGCCATGGAATAAACCTGTGTTTCCAACCCTTGTGGCGTGTCTTCAGCCAGCTTGCGCGGGTTGACCGGCTCATCCATCGCCGTGCGGACGAACTGCATGTCTTCGGGCGTCGCATCTTCGCCTATCGTGGCAAGCAGTGTTTCGCGCTCATTGCCGTCAATCTCTCCGTCGCAGCGCGCGGCCATGACCATCGTGCGGATCATCAGACCCGCAGTATCTTCCTGAGGGGGCTCCTCGGCTGGCACATCACGGCTCAGCAGGTCTTCAAGGCTTTGGCCAGCCTCCGGGGTCCCCGCCCGGGCCGAGGCCAGGCCGCCCAGCAAACCGCCAAGCCCGCCGATGGAGCCCGCATTGCCGCCGCCGCTCAACAGGCCGCCAAGCCCGCCTGCACCAGCACCTGCACCCCCTGCGCCGCCGCCGGTGAGGCTGCCGAGAATATCTCCCAGCCCGCCACCGGCACCTGCCGTGCCCGGCTGTGCCGCCGCCCCGCCTGCGCGGCCCTGCAGGCCTTCCATCATTTTTCCGAGCCCGCCACCACGGGTTACGGCCTGCATCCCTTTCGCGACGGCAAAGCCGACCGCGACCTTTGTGAGCATTTTACCAAGTGACATCGTTTTCTCCTCATACGTTACGCGTTGACCGGCAGCATTGCGGTCCGGCGTGGCTTTCGCAACGCGAAAGTTCCGATTCAGCCTGCTGGTGGGGGTTTTGCGCCGGTCCAGCGCAGACGATCAGGTGCCGCAGAAGGTCTGGCGGACCTGTTCGGCATCCTGCGGTGCAGCCTGCAGATCGGCGTGTTCGGGTTGATCCTTGAAAGGCGTCGCCAGGACGCGGGCGATGCGCTGAAACCGGCCCGGATCGCCTGCCACGGCCTCTTGAATGGCGCGCTCAATCTGGTGATTGCGCGGGATAAAGGCCGGGTTGGCAGCGGACATCAGCGCGGCGTCAGGCCCGCGCGCCCGCCAGGGATCGGCCCAGCGGTCAAACGCCGTGGGATCGACAAATTGCGCCCGCGCAGAGCCGTCCAGTAGCCCCCGGAAGGTCAAGGTGAAATCGGCCTGGTTTTCTGACATCGCGGTCAGCAGATCCTGGACAAGGGCGATTTCGGCGTCGCCGCCCTCCTTCAGCCCGAGCTTGGCGAAAAATACGGCCTTCCATGCCTCGGTATACCCAGGCCCGAAATCATGGAGCACGCTTTGGGCGGCCTTCACTGCAGCGTCGGTATCGTCATCGATGAGCGGCAAAAGCGCGCTGGCAAGCTGCGCCAGATTCCATACCAAAATCTCCGGCTGAGCCCCGTAAGCATAGCGCCCGAACTGGTCGATGGAGGAGAAGACCTTGCGCGGGTCATACGCGTCCAAAAAGGCGCAAGGACCGTAATCAATGGTCAGCCCGCCAATATGGCAATTGTCGGTATTCATCACCCCATGGATGAATCCCAGCCCCATCCATTTCGCGACCAACTGTGCCTGCGCGTCCACCACAGCGGCCAAAAAGCCAAGCACGTCATCTGGCGCCAGATGCGGGTAGTGGCGACGGATCGCGAATCCCAGAAGCTCTTGGAGCGCATGGGTATCCTGTTGCGATGCGAAATACTGGAATGTGCCCACGCGCAGATGGCTGGAGGCCACGCGCGTCAGGATCGCGCCGGGCAGGCGCGCCTCGCGCAACACCTCTTCGCCCGTCGTGACGGCGGCAAGGGCGCGGGTCGTGGGCACGCCGAGCGCGTGCATGGCCTCGCTGATCAGATATTCGCGGATAACCGGACCAAGCCAGGCCCGCCCATCGCCCGCGCGCGAATAGGGCGTGGGGCCGGAGCCTTTCAGCTGGATGTCCCATTGCGCGCCGTCAGGGCCGGTCACTTCGCCCAGCAGGACGGCCCGGCCATCCCCCAAACGTGGCGACCAGCCGCCAAACTGATGCCCGGCATAAACCTGCGCCAATGGATCCGCGCCAACCGGCAGTGCGTTGCCTGCCAGCATGGCGACGCCATCTGCGGAGGTCAGCCAGCCTGCATCAAGGCCCATTTCCTTGGCAAGCGCGTCATTCAGAGCCAAAAGAGCGGGGGCCGCAACCGGGGTCGGATGCAGCTTGGTGTAAAACCGCTCTGGCAGCTTGGCGTAGTGATTGTTGAATTGCGGCGTCACAGCCGCCCAATCCGCTGGGTCAGCAAGTCAAAATACCCGTCCGCGTCAAGCTCTCCGATGAATAGGGCATTCGGTGTCCTGTCCGTGACGCCCCACCAATCCGCAACGGTCATACCCATCGTCAGCTCTGACTGGGTTTCGATGATGACATTGACGTGCCGCCCGGTGAACAATTCGGGCCGAAGCAAATATGCGATGACGCAAGGATCATGCAGCGGCGCACCTGCGGAGCCGTATTTTTCTTTGTCGAAACGCTCGAAGAAATTGGTCCATTCGGCCACCATGCGCCCGACCTTTGTATCCAGATCACGAAAAGCCTGCACGCGCGGCGCGGTGGTGAGCGCCTTATGCGTGACATCCAGTGGCAGCACCACCAGATCAATTCCAGATTTAAACACAGTATCAGCGGCTTGCGGGTCGACATAAATGTTGAATTCGGCCGATGGGGTGACGTTTCCAACCTCGAAATACGCGCCACCCATCAGCACGATTTGGTGCACCCGGTCGACGATATCTGGCGCGCGCTTGAAGGCGGTTGCGATATTTGTCAGCGGCCCCAACGGGCATAACGTAACGGTGCCAGCGTCTTCGGCGCGCAGCGTCTCGATGATGTAATCGACCGCGTGGCCGTCCTGGAGGGGCATGGTCGGCTCGGGCATTGCCGGACCGTCAAGCCCGGTCGGCCCGTGCACATGCTCCGCCGTCACGAGCTTGCGGGCCGAGGGGGCGGCGCACCCCGCGAACACTTTCGCCTCGCTGCGCCCAGCAAGTTCGCAGACGATCCGGGCATTGCGCACGGTCAGATCAAGCGGCACATTGCCCGCGACAACCGTGATGCCCAACACCTCGAGCTCTGGCGAGGCGAAGGCCAAGAGCATTGCGACTGCATCATCCTGCCCGGGATCCGTGTCGATGATGATCTTGCGCGGGTTCACAGCGGCCGTACTTTGAGATTGGTGATCCGGTTCTCGGATTTTCCTGTGACTTCAAAGCGGTATCCGTGGAAGCTAAATTGCTGTCCGACCGAGGGGATGGATTGCGCTTCGTGAATGACCAGTCCCGCGATTGTGTTGGCCTCCTCATCGGGCAGGTCCCAGTCGAGTTGCCGGTTGAGGTCGCGGATCGTCATGGCCCCTTCGATGTCATAGCTGCCATCAGCGCCCGCCTCAGGGCGTTGCTCGTCCCCGATATCGAACTCATCGGTGATTTCGCCGACAATCTCTTCCAGGATATCTTCCAGGGTGATCAGCCCTTGCAGGCTGCCATATTCGTCCACCACTAACGCAAAATGCGTGTGCTGGGCCAGAAACTGGCGCATCTGTTCTTCCAACGTGGTGGTCTCGGGGACAAAATAGGGTTTGCGCATGACGGTGGTTACGTCAAACCCTTCAAGACTGCCGGTGATCCCGTCTGGCCCACGCAAGGTCTTGTCGACGGCGCGCAGTAGATCCTTGGCATGCAGAACGCCCACGATGTTCTCGGGATCCTCGCGGTAGACGGGCAGGCGGGTATGGGCGGATTGCAACGCCTGTTCGATGATCAGCTCCGGGCCATCGGCCACGTTAATCATTTCTATCTCTGAGCGGTGGAGCATTATTTCCTCGACGTCGCGTTCTGCCAGGTCCAATGCGCCGAGCAGCCGGTCGCGCTGTTCTTTTTCGACCACGCCTTCTTGTCGGCCGAGTTCCAACGCGCCCGCAATTTCCTCGTGCACCGACAGAATGTGGCTGTCGGGGTCCGTCTCTACGCCGAAGACTTTGAGCATCTGGCGCACCAGCGCGCGCACCACGGTCACAACCGGCGCGAAGATCAGAACCACCAGCTTGATCGGAGCAGAGACTTTGGCAGCGGCGGTTTCTGCATTGGTGATGGCGTAGGTCTTGGGCAGGACTTCGGCGAAGATCAGCACCAGCAGCGTCATCACGAGTGTGGCAAGTGCTACACCAGATTCCCCGAACAGCGAGGTGAAGAGCGCCGTTGCCAGCGAGGTTGCCAGAATATTGACGAGATTGTTGCCCAGCAGGACAGAGCCGATCAGCCGCTCGCTATCCTCGGTGATTTCAAGCGCGCGTTCCGCCCCTTGGGAGCCTTTATCTGCTTGTGAGCGCAATTTGCCGCGTGAGGCAGCGGTCAAAGCGGTCTCTGACCCGGAGAAAAAGGCTGACATCAGCAGCAAGCAAATAATCGATCCCGCGATAATCCACGAGGCGGAGCCGATCAGCGAAGAGGGGTCGTCCATTTGGGGTGTTTATCCGATCAAGTGATGCGTTAAGACTAGGTTATGGGGCCAAGCCCGGCCCGGTTCAAGGGCTCGCAGGGCGGGCAGGAAGTCACGCGCGCATGGCCAGGGTTACAGATTTCGGCACGCTCCATGGGGAGCTTTTGGTCTTTGGTGGCCCGTATTCCAACCTCCAGGCCACTCAGGCGCTGTTTGAGGCCTGTGCTGATATCCCCAAATCCAACCGCATTTGCACGGGCGATCTGGTGGCGTATTGCGCCGATCCTGCGCCGACAGCGCAGCTGGTTTTGGATCAGTGCGCGATCGTCGTTGCGGGCAATTGTGAACGTCAGCTTGCGGATGGCGCCGATGAATGCGGCTGCGGGTTTGAAGAGGGCAGCGCTTGCGATCTGGCCTCCAAAGGCTGGTACCCATTTGCCGCCCAACGGATGGGGGCCTTTCAAAAGACCTTTGCGGCCCTGCCGGATATTGCGATTTTTGCCCATGAAGGACGCCGCTGCGCGGTGATCCATGGGGGTGTCAGCGATATCGCGCGGTTTATCTGGCCTGTGAGCGCGGATGAAGTATTTCATCATGAAATCAATCTTCTGCAGGCTGAAGTTGGCGCGGTTGACGTGGTGATTGCGGGCCATTGCGGCATCGCGTTTGAGCGCCCGCTTGGCACGCATCATTGGATCAACACGGGCGTTATTGGCATGCCGCCCCACGATGGCGCGCCTGCCACGCGCTATGCCACTTGGGGGGCGTCTGGCCTGCGGTTTCACAACCTCGCTTATGATCACCGCGCGGCTGCGCAGGCGTTGCGTGACGTAGGGCTGCGCCAAGGCTATGAGACTGCGCTGGAAAGCGGGTTTTGGCCGTCCGAAGATATCTTGCCAGCCGCGCTGCGGCGCTAGGGGCTTATTTGCCGTCCTGCGCCAGCGGGTGTTTTTCCAGCACCAGCTCTTTCAGCCGCTCATCAAGGACATGGGTGTAGATCTCGGTTGTCGAGATGTCGGCATGGCCCAGCAGGGTTTGGATGGCGCGCAGGTCAGCGCCGCCTGCCAGCAGATGGGTGGCGAAGGCATGGCGCAGGGTGTGCGGCGTCACTTTTGCGGGATCCACCCCGCCGGAGACTGCCAGTTCCTTGATCAGCATATAGAAGCGGTGCCGGGTCAGATGGCCCGATTTGCCGCGCGAGGGGAAGAGAAATTTGGACGGGGCTGCGCCTGCTTTGCGCGCCACCTCATCGGCTTTGTCGCGGGCGGTCAGCCAAACGCTCAAGGTATCCCGGGCGGCGGGGGCGAGGGGGACCATCCGCTCCTTCCCGCCCTTGCCGCGCACCAGGATCATGCGTGGATCACCGCGCGCGGCAGCGACGGGCAGGCCCACAAGCTCGCTGACGCGCATGCCGGTGGCGTAAAGCAGCTCCATCATACAGGTGTTGCGCAGCCGGTCCTGCCGAGAGCGGGCAGAGGTCTGGGCGGCGCCAAGAAGCCGGTCAACCTCTTCTAGCGAGAGCGTCTTGGGCAGTGATTTCTGCCGTCCCGGACCCTTGATCTGGATCGCGGGGTTGTCGCTGCGCCAGCCTTCCTCATAGGCGAAGCGGTAGAGCTGGCGGATCGACGACAACCGGCGCGCGCGCGTGGCCTGGGCCAGACCGGCGGCGTCACAGGCGATCAGGTAGTCCTCGACATCGCCGCGCGTGGCGGTCTCGAAAGTCTTTCCGGCCCTGTCGAGCCATCCAGCCCAATCGATCAGATCGCGCCCATAGGCCAGCCGGGTGTTTTCAGCCGCATCAAGCTCGGCGGCCTGGGCTTCCAGAAAGGCGTCGATCCAGCGGGCGGCCATCGGAGGCAGCGCCGCGCTCATGCACGGGGCCGTGTCAGTAGCATGTAAAGCGCGGTGCGGCGGGCGACATCGGCCAACCCAAGCTGGCTGAGAAGCGCCAAGCCCCGCTCGATATCAGCGGGATCGGTGCGCGGACCGTCGGCCATAAGCATCATGGCTTTCAGCACTGCTTCGCCGAGACGGCGCTCATCCAGCAATGCGTCAAATGTTGCGGGCGGTTTGGTCGCGGTGAGCCCTGCGATAATCGCGGCCTCCAACGCGTCATCGCTGTCCATACCCTCAACCATCCCGGTCGCAATGCCACGCCAGAGCGGCGGCAGGGTCTGGCCCGCTCGCGAGGTGGCTGCAGCCTCGTAGCCTTTGGACAGCAGGGCGGCCCGCATCGCATCTTGCGCGGCAGCATCAGGCAAGGGAATGGTGACAAGGCTGGGGCCGTAATGCTGGGCAAAGGCATATTCCAGCCCGGCGCTGCGCATGGCGCGCAGGGCGCGGGGCAGCAGCTCTGCAATGGTGTTGGCATCTGATTGCCGGATGGCGCGTTCGAGGCCTTGAACGGCGTCGACCCGGTCCCATACACCGCCGGAGGCTGCTGGCGCGCGCTCTCCATAGAGCGCAAAGAGCTGGTTGGGGGGGATTGCAGACAGCCGTGCCAGACGTTCGGCAGCCGCGATACGCGCTTTCCATCCGGAGCGTTCGGTCAGCGTTGCGTATGAGAAAGCATTGGGCAGCCCGCCCGGGCTCAGAGGCTCCGCAATGGCCTCGTGCATCTGAAAATTAAGCGGCGTGATCCGGTCGGGCACTGGCAGCAATGGCTCGCCCTCAAACAGTTCGGGGTCGAGAAAGCGCGCCAGCAGCGCATCCTCCTTGTCCGAGATCAGGCCCAGCGTCTTGCCGGTGCCCAGCGTCAGCACGGCGGCATCCCAATCGCCCGCGCGCGCAAGACAGAAGATGCGCGCGGGGTAGGTGGGCGCAATTGAAGGCGTTTGCAGCATCGAGCGGCAGGCCTGCTCTTCCGCGCCGGTCAGCAGGCTCACATCGAACCAGCGCCCGAATATGGCGGGCCGGGTGGGGCCCGCGCGGGCGAGAAGCGCCTCCGCCTGATCCAGCGCGCCAAGTTCCAGAAACTTGTCGACGCGGGCCAGAAAAAGCTCGGCACCATCAGCGCTATCAGCGGGTGCGGGCAGCTCGGCCAGAAGCAGAGTGGTGAGAAACTGCGCCAGCGGCGGCGGCAGATCGGTGCGCATGTCCCGAATTTCACGCGCCAGCTGCTGCGCGGAGGAGCGGGTCCAGAAATCAGCGGGCAATCCGGTCGTGCCGCGCGGCAGGATACCGACAGCATCGAGCTTAAGCTGGCCCAATGGCATGGTGATGATATCTGCCACGGTTGCCGATGCGGCGACGTCATCGACGGCGGGCTTCGGGGCGACCTCGGCCAGCGGCGCGTTGCGCACGACATCCGACAGCCAGTCTATGGCCGAAAGCGGTGCCTCATTGCCCTGAGCGCAGGCCAGCTGCGGCAGGCCGATCAACAGGCCTGCAAGACCCTGCCGGTATTTTCTAATTGCCATCCAGCTGAACCGGTTGATTGACCTCAACCCGATTGGGGCTGAGATCGCCGAAATAGGCATAGCCAATGACAGCAAAAATACCTACAATAATTAGGAATAACAGTAGCTTAAGGAGCCTGCCCATGTCCGTTTCTGCCTCAGTTGCGCTCTGCCTCGTGGCGGGGCGATCCTTTGTCTGTGCCGCTCCGTCCGTTTTATATATGGCATTTAGGGCCAGTTCACGCCATTGAGGCAATAGAAAAAATGTTTGAGCGAGAGAATGCCACCCGAAGCCGCTAAACTCACCAAGCCTGTCGTGTTGGTTGGCATGATGGGGGCCGGAAAAACGGCCGTTGGGCAGGCTCTTGCGCAGCTTCTGAACGTCGATTTCCTTGATTCTGACGAGGCTTTGGTGGAAGCGGCCAATATGAGCATCGCCGAAGTGTTCGAGCGCGACGGGGAGACGTTTTTTCGCGCGCGCGAAAGCGAAGTGATCGGGCGGCTGCTGACTGGCGCGCCTGCGATCCTATCCACCGGCGGCGGTGCGTTCATGACCCAACATAACCGCGAGCTGATCTCGGCCAGGGGGGTGTCGCTGTGGCTGCGCGCTGATTTGGAGCTTTTATGGAGCCGGGTGAAGCACAAGACGACGCGGCCCTTGTTGCGCACCGATGATCCGAAAGCCACGCTGCGCGAGATTTACGAGGCGCGTAGCCCGGTTTACGCATTGGCTGACCTGAGCGTCGAGGCGCAGCCGGATTACGCGATTGAGGATATGGCCGCAGCTGTGCGCGACTGTCTGCGGGACGCGGGGGTGGTCAGATCATGAGTTTGGAACGGCTGCAGGTGGCGCTTGGCGCGCGGAGCTATGACATCGTGATCGGCGAGGAGCTTCTTGGCGAGGCCGGAGCCCTGATGGACGGTTTGGGCGTCGCGGGCAAAGTGGCCGTGGTGACGGACAAGAACGTGGCCGGGCTGCATTTGTCTACGTTGGAGACCGGGCTTTCGGCGGCCGGCATCGAAATGGTCGCGCTGACCTTGCCCCCTGGGGAGGCCACCAAAAGCTGGCCGCATTTTTCCCGCACGGTAGACTGGCTTCTGGAACAGAAGGTCGAGCGAGGCGATGTTGTCATAGCGCTCGGCGGGGGCGTGATTGGCGATCTTGTGGGCTTTGCCGCATCCGTGCTGCGCCGGGGCGTGCGCTACGTGCAAATCCCGACCTCTCTTTTGGCGCAGGTCGACAGCTCGGTCGGTGGCAAGACGGCCATCAATTCTGAACATGGCAAGAACCTGATCGGCGCGTTCCATCAGCCTGCCTTGGTGCTGGCCGACGTCACCGCACTTGACACTTTGACGCCACGCGATTTTCTGGCGGGCTATGGCGAGGTGATGAAATACGGGCTGCTGGGGGATGAAGACTTCTTCGGCTGGCTTGAGGATAACGCCCCTGATATGGCCGCGGGTGATGTCGAGAAGCGCATCTATGCCGTGAAACGCTCCTGCGAGATGAAGGCCGCCATCGTGGCCCGCGACGAGACGGAGCAGGGGGAGCGCGCGCTGTTGAATCTGGGCCACACGTTCTGCCATGCGCTGGAGGCCGCGACGGGCTATTCCGACCGGCTGCTGCATGGCGAAGGGGTCGCTGTGGGCTGCGCGCTTGCGTTTGAGGTCTCCGCCCGGATGGGCCTGTGCAGTCAGGAAGCCCCCAGCCGCGTCCGCGCGCATCTGGCACAAATGGGGCTGAAGGCCGACCTGCGCGATATCGAGGGCGCTTTGCCGGGGCCTGAGCGCTTGATCGGGCTGATGGGCCAGGACAAGAAAGTCGTGCGCGGCACGCTCAATTTCATCATGGCGCACGGCATCGGGGATGCGTTTGTGACCTCGGATGTGGACCTCGCGGTGGTCAAATCCGTTTTGGAAGACAGCGCGTAGCGGAGGATCTGGAGCCGCGCCCTGTCATGCGACACCATTGTGAAGCGGAAGGCCGCAGGCAGATCTCAGGGGGGCTGATCTTCGGTGGCTGTTCTCAGGGCGCGGGGCAGCGGTCCCATTCGAAGACCTGCCCGTCACGGATGATGTAAACCCCGTTGGGCGAGGGCATGATCATGACACGTTCCGTGTAGCGTTCGCCTTCGCTCGTGCATTGCGCGAAATAGAGGGTGGCGGTCATGTTGCGCACGGGCACGGGCTCGACCAGGGTGCACCGGGTATCGACACCGATCAATTCGTCATCAGAGACACCTAGCGCGCCGCCATCCTCGCCCAGCGCGTCAAAGCTGCAGCTCCAACTGTCAAATATCTCGCCTGATGGCCTGAACAGCTGCAGGCCTTGCGCCATGGCGGGTACGGCAAGCGACGCCGCGAGCATCGGTACGATCACACTGACTAAACGCATGCTCCGGCTCCCACACCCAGTTCGCATGGTTTGGAATCTGTGCCTTTGCGCCCCGCATTGCAATCGTGAAATGGCAAGATCTCGGAAAATTGGGGCGTATCGGACTGGCGGCGTCTTCAGCGGGGCGCTGGACCAGAACGCAAAAGGCCGCCCCAAAACGGAGCGGCCTTTCGAAAACGACTGGGTTCAGCCTTAACGCTTGGAGAACTGGAAGCTCTTCCGCGCTTTGGCCTTGCCGTATTTCTTCCGCTCGACGACGCGGCTGTCGCGGGTCAGGAAGCCTGCGGCTTTCAGCGCGCCGCGCAAGCTGGGATCATAAAGCTGCAGCGCCTTGGAGATGCCGTGCTTGACCGCACCGGCCTGGCCGCTGAGACCGCCACCTTTGACGGTCGCCATCACATCGAACTGGTCCTCGGTGCCCGACACGGTGAAGGGCTGGCGCAGGATCATCTGCAGCACGGGGCGGGCAAAATAGGTATTCTGCTCTTTGCCGTTGACGGTGACCTTGCCGGAGCCTGGCTTGATCCACACGCGCGCGACCGCGTCTTTCCGTTTGCCGGTCGCATAGGCGCGGCCAAGCGCGTCGCGCACGGGCTCGCGGGTGATTGCGGCGGAAACGGCTTCAGCAGCGGAGTTATCCGCCAGTTCGGTGGTGTCGACGACGTCTTTCAGATCGTCGAGGGATTTCACTTCATCAGCCATCTTATGCGCTCCGGGTGTTTTTCGGGTTCATGGCTTTGACGTCCAGAACTTCGGGGGATTGGGCCTCATGCGGGTGCTCGGCACCGGCATAGACGCGCAGGTTCGTCATTTGCTGGCGCGACAGCACGCCGCCGGGCAGCATGCGTTTCACGGCCATCGTCACCACGCGCTCAGGATGCGCGCCGTCCAGGATTTCCTGCTTGGTGCGCGACTTGATGCCGCCAGGGTGGCCGGTGTGCCAGTAGAAGTTTTCATCACGCTTCTTGCCGGTCATCTGAATTTTGTCGGCATTGATGATGATCACGTTGTCGCCCATATCCATGTGCGGCGTGAAGGAGGGCTTATGCTTGCCACGCAGGCGCATAGCCACGATCGAGGCAAGACGGCCCAGAACCACGCCTTCGGCGTCGATCAGGATCCATTTCTTGTCGATATCGCTTGGTTTAGCGGTAAAGGTTTTCATCGGTCATCCTTAGAATCTCAGAGCCTTGGGGCAGATGCCCTTTGGGATTGGGGTGTTCTAAGGGTTTTCCTTGCGCAGTCAATGCGTATTGCATCGAATTAATGTAGTAAAAACAAGAGGGTAAAAATAAGGTATTATTTTACCCCATATTTTGCTTAGGCGGGATGGAGTAGGTCAGCGCGGCGCGGGCGACCGGCTTGTCTGGCGCAGCCTCAGAATAAAGCCGCCCCTCGGTCACGGCCAGGGCCCGCCCGAGTTTCAAAAGCTCCATCCGGCACAAAAGCCGGCCGGGCGCGGGCTTGCGCATAAAATCGATCGAGCAATTGGTTGTCACCGCCAAGGCAACCGGGCCCAGCCGGGACAATATGCAGAAATAGGCGCAGACATCGGCAAGGGCGAACATAGCGGGGCCCGACACGGTGCCGCCGGGACGCAAGTGCTTTTCAGAGGCTTGCAGCGCCATGATCACCTGCTCGGTCGAGACCTCGACGAAATCGAAATCATCGGCCACCTGCGTGAAGTCGCGTTCGAGAAACGCGCGCAGATCATCCGCGTCCATTTTCAGCGCCATGGCTTGCCTCCCTCGCGTTTTGCCGGTTCAGTAAGCGCCATAGCGGAGGGCCTTACAAGATGAGCGACGATCTCCTGATCCGACATGACGCAGCGTCAGTGGCCTATCTGACGCTCAACAACCCGACCAAGCTGAATGCGCTGTCCGATGAGATGCTGGCAGCCCTGCAAGAGGCATTCGACGAGATCGCTGCGTCGCAAGACGTGAAGGTGGTGGTTCTGCGTGGCGCAGGCAAAGCGTTTTGCGCGGGCCATGATCTGCGCCAGATGACGCAAGCGCGTCAGGCAAAGGACGGAGGGGCGGCCGCGTTCAAGGACCTGTTTGACCGCTGCGCCGCGATGATGATGACGATCCAGCGCTTGCCGCAGCCGGTCATCGCCTCGGTCCACGGGATTGCGACGGCGGCAGGTTGCCAGCTGGTCGCCTCCTGCGATTTGGCCGTGGCAGAGGAAGGCACCCGGTTTGGGGTCAATGGGGTCAATATCGGGCTCTTCTGCTCGACGCCAATGGTGGCGCTGTCGCGCAACATCCGCCCCAAGCAAGCCTTTGAGATGCTCGTGACCGGAGACTTCATAGAGGCCGAGCACGCCCGCACGCTGGGGCTTGTCAACAGGGTGACGCGCGACCTGGAGGCGGAGACCGCGGATTTGGCCCAGACCGTTGCGGGCAAACTGGGGGCAGCGGTGCGGATCGGAAAACGCGCCTTCTACGCGCAGCTTGAGATGGGATTGCGCGACGCATACGCCTTTACGGGTGACGTGATGGTCGAGAATATGAGCGTGCCGGACACCGAGGAAGGGATTGCCGCCTTTCTCGAAAAGCGCCCGCCCAACTGGCAGAGCTGAGGCCTAGCTTCCCAGAATTTTGCGCACGTAGTTACGGGTTTCGCGGTAGGGCGGGATGCCATTGTGCTTTTCCACCGCGCCGGGGCCTGCATTATAGGCGGCAAGGGCCAGCCGCCACGTGCCGAATTTGCGATACATCTGCTTGAGATAGCGCGCGCCGCCTTCCAGGTTCTGCTTGGGATCGCGCGGGTTGACCCGCAAATTGCGGGCCGTAGCGGGCATAAGCTGGGCCAGCCCGATCGCGCCTTTATGCGAGACGGCATTGGGGTTGAACCCGCTTTCCTGCTGCACAAGGCGCAGGAAGAGGTCCTCGGGGATGCCATGTTTGCGCGCGGCGGCTTTTGCGTCGTTGAGATAGACCCCGCGATACGTGCCCTTGTAGCGTGGAATTGCGGCCTCGCGCGCGATGATCTTGGTGCTGCCCGGCGCATAACGGGTGGAGGAGCGATATTGCTTGGACAGGCGGCCATCGAGCAGGCGGGCTTGGGATTTAAAAATCCGCTCGCGCGCGGAGGAGGAGCCGGTGCCGCTGAGCCCCTCTGCATGCAGCTGCACAGGCAGGGACAGCGTGCATAGCATCGCCAAACTTAGCACCACTCGCATAGCTGCCCGTCTCACCCTTGTTGTGCCTCGCATCTCAACGAGCGGCAGTATAGCCAAAATTCGCCCGGGGGCCAGAGGGCGCGCAATTTCGGCGCCTCTGGCCCCCGGGCGTTTGGGTCTTATTAACCATGTGCAGGTCTTGTGCAGGTGCGCTAGGGTCCGGGGAAATTGAGAATCGAGGAGACATCCGCAATGGCAGGGTCGGTCAATAAAGTCATTCTAATCGGCAATCTGGGGCGCGACCCGGAAGTGCGCACGTTTCAAAATGGCGGCAAAGTGTGCAACCTGCGCATCGCCACATCCGAGACCTGGAAGGACCGCAATTCCGGCGAACGACGCGAGCGGACTGAGTGGCATTCCGTGGCGATCTTCTCGGAGCCGCTGGCCCGCGTGGCCGAGCAATATTTGAAGAAGGGCTCGAAGGTCTATCTTGAAGGGCAGCTGGAGACGCGCAAATGGCAGGACCAATCCGGCCAGGACCGCTATTCGACCGAAGTGGTTTTGCGGCCCTATACCTCGACCCTGACCATGCTGGATGGGCGTGGTGATAGCGGCGGCGGGGGCGGCGGCTCTTACGGTGGCGGCCAGGGCGGCGGCTATAGCGAGGACCCGATGGGCGGCGGCTATGGCGGCGGGAGCACCGGCGGCGGCAATAGCGGCGGCGGGTCGAGCTCGAGCGATATTGATGACGAGATTCCGTTCTGATCCTGCGCAATTGACGCATTGTGCGGCATCGTGCGGCTGGGCCGCGCGGGTTTGATTTTGCTCTTTGAGGGGGCGTTGCCCCCTCAGCCGCAAGGGCAAGACCCCCAGAGTATTTGAGATCAAACGGAGCGGCTATTTGGGCTTGTCCCTTTGACCTCTTGTCGTCATTTTGATCGGCAGAGAAGGGGGTGGGCTGATCGCTTCACGTTTGGATAGGGATGCAAAGCGGGGGCTGTTGCTGGTCTCGCCTACGGCGGTCTATGTGCTGCTTTTGCTGGCAGCCCCGCTTGGCGCTGTGCTGGCCTTCAGCTTCTGGACCCAGGATTTCCTGACCATTGATCGCAGCTTCACGCTCGACAATTACCGCGAGGCGTTCAGCGACCCGATCTACCGGGTCTTGATGGGCCGGTCGCTGTTGATCTCAGGGGTTGTGACCCTTGTGACGGTGCTGCTGGCCTTCCCGATTGCCTATTTCGTGTCCTTCCATGTGCCGCCCGAGCGCAAGGCTTTGTGGATCTTCCTGATCACCATCCCGTTCTGGACCAGCTACCTTTTGCGGGTGTTTTTGTGGAAAGTGATCCTGGGGTTTAACGGGGTCTTGAATTCGGGTTTGATGTCCCTGGGTCTGATAGACGAGCCGGTGACCTTCATTCTTTACAACGCCAATGCGGTGGTGATCACGCTGGCCCATGCCTTTGCGCCGTTTACGATCTTGCCGATCTATGTGGCGTTGGAGAAGATTGATCGCTCTCTGCTGGAGGCCTCGCAGGATTTGGGGGAGAGCAAGCTGCGCACCTTTCTGCGGGTGACCTTGCCGCTGGCCATGCCGGGGGTGGTTGCCGCCACTTTGATCGTCTTTATCCCGACCATCGGCGATTACGTCACCCCGCGTCTGGTGGGGGGGCCGAACGGGCTGATGATTTCCAACATGATCCAGACCCAGTTTCTCAAGCTCAACAATGCACCAATGGGGGCCACGCTGGCGGTGCTGGCCATGTGTGCGGTCACGGCGCTGTCGGTGATCTTTGTGCTGATGAACCGCCGGTATTTGCGATGAAGGGGGGCTGGCTGCGCATCTATGCGATCACCTATCTGGTGTTTCTCTATTTGCCGGTTGTGCTGCTGCCGATGTTTGCCTTCAACGAGGGGACGGTGATTGCCTTCCCGTTAAAAGGCTTCACCACGCAATGGTTTGTGGAGTTGATGGGGATCACGGCGCTGCATGGCGCGTTGAAGAATTCGATCTTCATCGCTTTGGTGACCGCCAGCCTGTCGGTTGTGCTGGGGATTTGCGCGGCACGGGCCTCCACCCGGTTTTCCTTTCCGTTGAAGGCCCCGATCATGGGGGCCATCATGGTGCCCCTTGTGCTGCCCGAGATCATTGTGGCGGTGTCGCTGCTGGTCGTCGTGGTGCAGGTTTTGGCGCTGCCGCTTTCGGCCTGGACCGTCATTGCGGGGCACACGCTGATCTGCACGCCCTTTGCCATCGCCATCCTGAGTTCGGCCTTTCGTGGGCTTGACCGCTCGCTGGAGGAGGCGGCCGTGGATTTGGGCGAGACGCGCTGGGGCGCGTTCACCAGCGTCGTGCTGCCGCTGGTCACGCCGGGGATTGTTGCGTCCTTTCTGATCTGCTTCACCATATCGCTGGACGAATTCATCATCGCCTTTTTCCTGACAGGCGCAGAGCCAACCTTGCCGGTCTATATCTGGGGGCAGCTGCGCTTTCCGACAAAAATTCCGGCGGTCATGGCGCTGGGCACGCTGATGCTGGTGGCCTCGCTGGTCATCCTGTCTGTGGCAGAGTTCTACCGCAGGCGCGGCGTGGCGCGCGTGGGCGGCAAAGACAGCGGGGGTTTCCTGTGAGCATCATCTCCCTTCGGGATATCGAGAAGCATTATGGCGACTATCAAGCGCTGAGGGGCATCAATTGTGACATTGCGGAGGGGGAGTTTTTCTCACTGCTTGGCCCCTCGGGCTGCGGCAAGACCACGCTGCTCCGGGTGATTGCGGGGTTTGAAGAGGTCTCCTCCGGCACGGTGCTTTTGGGCGGGCAGAACATGGCCGGGGTGCCTGCCAACAAGCGGCCCACCAATATGGTGTTCCAGAGCTATGCCATTTTCCCGCATCTCAGTGTGGCGGAGAATGTGGGCTACGGCTTGCGGCGCGCCAAGCTGCCGAAGGCTGAGATGGCGGCGCGTGTCGCGGAGGCGTTGGAGATGGTGGGCCTTGCGGGCTATGGCGGGCGCGCGGCCCATGCGCTGTCAGGCGGGCAGCGGCAGCGCGTGGCGCTTGCGCGCGCGCTGATCTTAAAGCCCAAAGTGCTGTTGCTGGACGAACCGCTTTCGGCGCTCGATAAGAAAATGCGCGAACAGATGCAGGGCGAGCTGCGCCGCTTGCAGCGCCAGGTTGGCATCACCTTCATTCTGGTGACCCATGATCAGGAAGAGGCGCTCATCATGTCGGACCGCATCGCTGTGATGTTCGAGGGGGAGATCGCGCAGGTGGCCAGCCCACAAGAGCTGTACCGCCGGCCAGTGACCCGCCGGGTGGGCGAATTCATCGGGGTGATGAATTTCCTGGACGCGCGCCATCTGGATAGCGAAAGCGGCGTGGTGTTTGACATCGCAGGCCTGGGGCGCGCGACGATTGCGCCCGAGCAATTGCCAGGCGGTGCCCGCGCATTCGCCCCGGTGGTCGGAATGCGGCCCGAGGCATTGAGCATCCTTTATGACGCAGAGCCCAAACGGGGGCAGAACGTGGCGCAGGGTGTGGTGGCGGATCTCAGCTATTACGGCGATATGACCTATTACGATGTGCAGCTTGACGGGGTGACGCGGCCGGTGACGATTTCGATGAAGAATTTGGCGACCCGGCCCGTGCTGGAGCGCGGGACCCGCGCGCGTGTCACCTGGGATGATGGGTCTATGGTGGTCTTTTCTGCCTGAGTGGCCTAGCGTGAACCTCTTTGCTGGTTTCAAGCCCCAAGCCCGCGCCCGCGTTGGGGCCTGGAGGGGCACATTCCCAATTGATCGATTGATTGAGCTAGGACATTTATGGATGCGTCGTCGGAATTTGACTTTGTTGTTGCCATCGGGGCGTCGCATGGCGGGCTGAGTGCGGTGCGCGACCTGCTCGCCGCCTTGCCGCGCAATCTGCGCGCGCCGGTGATTGTGGCCTTGCATGGTGATAGCAATTCGCGTCTGAGCGAGGTTCTGACATTCCAGAACGCCCAGGAGGTCCGCAAGCTGGAGCAGGGCGACAGCCTGCAAGAGGGGCGCATCCATGTCGTGCCCGGGGGCCGGCATGCCTATTTCCGGCATGGCAAACTGATGTTGTCTGAAGCCGTCTCCGGCAAGGGGTTTCGCCCGTCCATTGATCTTTTGTTCATGACCATGGCAAGCGAGTTCGGGCGGCATGCGCTGGGCGTTATCTTATCGGGCGAGTTGAAAGATGGGATGCGCGGCGCGCAGATCATCTATGATCTGGGCGGGCGCACGATTGTACAGGACCCCTCAGATGCCGAGAATTCGAGCATGCCCAACAGTATCATTTTCAACGACCATCCCGAGACGATCCGGTCCGCAGAAGACCTGGGGACTTGGCTGGGTGAGCTGATTGGTGGGCACATGTCCTAAAGCAGTTCGGCCTCAGTCATCGGGACGAATAAGGCCCAGACCCCGCAGGTAGATCCCGATTCCGGTTTCAAGCAGGTCCTCGGGGGGGAAGGGGGCTTTGCCGCCCGGCGCGCCGCGCGCGAAGAGCTCAACCACGCCATGGCTCATGGCCCAGATATGGGCCGAAAACATTGACGCGGGCGGGCGTTTGTCCGCCGGGATATGTTCCGACAGGGCGGCGGCTGCTTTTTCCAGAACCCCGCGGGAGCGTTCGGCGGCAAGCGCCAGATCGGGGTTAGCCTGCATCGACAGCCCGCTTTCAAACATCGCGACGTAATGCCCGGGGAACTTGCGCGCGAAGACCAAATAGGCGCGGCCCGTGGCCTCGAACGCTTTCAGCGCCGAAGGATGCCCATCGGCATAGGCATGTTCCATCAAATCGCCAAAGATGCGGTGCCCCTGCAGCGCGCATTCAGCAATCATGCTCTCGCGCCCGTCGAAATGACGATAGACGGCGGCAGGGGTGACGCCCGCGGATTTTGCCGCCTCGGCCACGGTGAAGCCAGAGGGCCCCTTGGCCTCGATCAGGGCAAGCGTTGCCTCGACCAGTGCCTGTTTGAGATTGCCGTGATGATAGCCGCGTTTAGGCATGCCAGATATCGGGGCCGCCGCAGATGCTCGGGTCAGGTTCGGTCAGCAACGCGTCATCGCGCCCCTCATAGGGCACCGCGCGCAGCACAGTCTTGATCGCGGCGATGCGCGCACGGCGCTTGTCGTCGGAGCGGATGATGGTCCAGGGCGCATCTGCGCTGTGGGTGCGCGCGAAGGTCTCGCCAATGGCGTGCGTATAGGCCTCCCACTGTTTCAGCCCCTCGACATCGATCCAGCTGAGCTTCCACTGTTTCAGCGGGTCTTGCTCCCGGTCAAGGAAGCGGCGCAGCTGCTCGGCGCGGCCCACATTGAGCCAGAGCTTGATCAGTGTGATGCCGTCCTGCGTGATCAGCGTCTCAAACGCTGGTACCTGGTTGAAAAACGCATCGCGCTGCGCGTCGGTGCAGAAGCCGAACACCTTCTCGACCACGCCGCGATTGTACCAGCTGCGGTCAAAGAGCACCATTTCGCCCTTGGTCGGGAGATGT
Source organism: uncultured Rhodobacterales bacterium (assembly GCA_964387155.1). Taxonomy (GTDB): domain Bacteria; phylum Pseudomonadota; class Alphaproteobacteria; order Rhodobacterales; family Rhodobacteraceae; genus Litoreibacter. Next base: position 80,732 of record CAYLVP010000001.1, read on the forward strand.
TTGATATAGCGCTGGAAATACCACTCTCCCTGCTCCTGGTCGGACGGTTTGGACAGGGCCACAGTGCGGGTCACGCGGGGGTTCATATTCTCGCGGATGCGTTTGATCGTGCCGCCTTTGCCCGCGGCATCACGCCCCTCGAACACCACGGCGATGCGGGTTCCGGCCTCTTTCACATGAGATTGCAGCTTGACCAGTTCGATTTGCAGCGCGGCCATGGTCTCTTCATAGCCATCGCGATCCATGCGGCGGTCATAGGGGTAGCTGTCATCGAGGATGCGGCCCTTTTTTGCCCCGCGAATGGCCTCGCGCACCGCGTCAGGGGCCTCAACGGCGAAGAACTGGCTGATGGCGCCGTCAAAGGGCAGGGGCATGGGGGACATCTCCGATCTCAGGTCGCGCGAGTATGGCGGCAATCCCGGTTGCAGGCCAGCCCCTAGCGCAGACCCGCCCGGCTGGCAGCCCGGTAGATTGCGGCCCGCACTGCGGCCTCATCGGCGTGATGCGGCATGTGGCCGATCCCTTCAAGCGCGGTCAGCCGCGCATTCTGCGCTTGGGTGACGAGCACCCGCGCATGCACGTCGATGGGCACGGTGGTGTCGGCGGTGCCGTGGACAATCTCGATAGGCAGGGTGAGCTCAGGATAGCGCGCTTCCTGAGCGATGATATGGGGTTTGACAAAGCCCACCTGCTGGGTCGTCGCTTGCAGCGTGACGGTGGATTTCGACAGCGCCACGCCGACATGATCAAGATAGCCCTGCGGCACATCATCGGGGGCGAAGATGCCTTGCGTCGTCTCTTCGATGCGGCTGCGGGAGGCCAGGGCCGAGAGGGTGGGCACCAGCACATTGCGCCCGAAAAAGCCGGTGGTGCGGGTGTACCAACCATCCAGCTCTCCCGGCCACTCGTTCGACACGCCCGCGATCATGACCACGGCTGCGGCTTGTTCGGGGTGGTGCACGGCCCAGGCCATGGTGACGGCACCGCCAAAGGAATGGCCTGCGATTATGGCCTTCTCGACGCCGAGCTGCGAGGCGGCGGCCGACAGCAAGGCGGCTTGTTCACGCGGGCTTTCGCCCAGCCCGTCGCGCGACGCGATCCGGTCTGTATAGCCGTGGCCGGGGCGGTCAAAGGCGATGACGCGAAAATCCTTTTTCAACCTGTCGACCATTGTAAACGTGAAATCGCGAAGATTGCCGCCTGCGCCATGGATCAGGATGAGGTCGGGGCCATTGCCCGTGACCTGCACATGGACCTGCGTGCCACCCACATCAAGGAACTGCCCCGAGGGGGGTGTTTCTTGCAGAGCGGCGGAGTTGTTGCGCATATTCGAGCCTTCCACATATGCGGCACAGGCGCCCAGAAGCGCCAGCAGGGTAAGAGCGATGAGTTTACGTCGCACCGATCTGCTCCAAATCGAAGGGGGTGGATTGATAAATCTCGTTGATCCAGTTGCCGTAAAGCAAATGCGCGTGGCTGCGCCAGCGATTATACGGCTTTTGGCGCGGGTCGTCGCCCGGGTAGTAATTCATGGGCACGTTGATGGGCGTCCCGTTGGCCCTATCGCGATCATATTCCTGCTTCAGCGTGTCATTGTCATATTCAAAGTGGTTGAAGATATAAAGCGCACGATGGGCGGGGTCTTCGATCAGGCACGGGCCCGTCTGTTGACTGCCCAACAGCGTCTTCAAACCGCCGCCAGCGGCGTCCACCTCCGACTGTTTCACCTCGGTCCAGCGTGAAACGGGGATGACGCATTCATCCGAGAACCCCCGCAACAGCGGCGAGGCAGGGTCCACAATGCGCTGCGGGAAGCAGCCAAAGGCCTTGGTATCGAGGACATGTTTGTCGATGCCATGGAAGTACTTGAGCATCGCCATGGCCCCCCAACAAATGCCAAAGCTGGAATGCACATGGCTCTGGGTCCAGTCCATCACCTCTTTCAGCTCGTCCCAATAGGTGACGTCTTCAAAGGGCAGGTGTTCGATGGGCGCGCCAGTGATGATAAGCCCGTCGAACCGCTCGGCCTTCACCTCCTGAAACGGGCGGTAAAACTCCTCCATATGCGCGGCGGCGGTGTTTTTGGTCTGGTGTTCTGTCATGCGGATCAGCGTCAGGTCAATCTGCAATGGGGTCGCGCCAATGAGACGGGCGAACTGGTTTTCCGTCTGGATTTTCTTGGGCATCAGGTTCAACAGCGCGATCCGCAGAGGGCGGATGTCTTGCCGGTCAGCTTCCGCCAGCCCCATGACCATGACACCCTCGTTTTTCAGCACGTCGAATGCGGGCAGGGAGGAGGGAAGACGGATGGGCATGTGATCAAATCCTGTATCGGGACCGATTAGGTAGTTTGCGGCTCAGCGCTTGCCAAGGGTCGTCTCGATCAACTCACCGAGAAGCGCCGGTGTCACACATTTCGCCAGATCGATATGCGAGACAGTGACGCCGAAATTCTCCGCCATGGCCTTATAGCGAGGATCGCGGGCAGCAATGGCGCGGGCGTAGGTGAAGGTCATGAAGTCGTTTGGATCAACATCTTCCTCTTCCACCTTGTTTTTGCTTATATATTCATCCCACATAGCTGTCAGGAATTCGGGCCTGTAGCACATGGGCTTTGGCGCGCGCTTGAAGCGGCGGACAAGCTCGGCCTCATGCTCGGGCGAGCCCTCGATACGCACCATGAGGTGATTTTCGGCCAAGGCGTTCAGAAGTGGGTCATCTGCGTCAAACGGATCAACGACCTCGCAGGTCGAGCCGCCACTGTCGCAGACAAAATTGTCGTAGCCATACAGATCCTTGGCGCGGTCGATGAAATGCGCAGTGTCGTAAAGCGCGGACACCTCGGCACGGTGATGCTGCGCCTGCCGCTTCTGATATTCGGCAAAGGGCAGCCCGCCTTTGGTCGGATCGCCCGGCTTGCCCAGATAGGTCGAGAGCGGCGAGAGATCGTCAAAGGTCAGGTTCGAGGCGATGTAGATAGAGTCCGACCGCAAAAGCTCCGCCAGGAACGGATCCTGCATGGCACGGCGCTTGAAATTATCGGTGATATACTCGCCCATATACCGCGTGCCGATCCGGTAATCCGCTGAGTAGTGAAACCACTGCCCCGAGGCGCGCAGCATGTTGGAGACATGGGTTTTGCCCAAGCCTGACATGCCGAAGAACAGCAATCGCTTGGATTTGGCCCGGCGCCACGCATTGGCGGATTTGTAGATCATGGCGGCACTCCTCTCACCGGGCCTGTTGGTAGCTGTGGATGGGCGCACTGCCTAGGGGGATCTACGCAAAAGGCGCAGGATGCGGCCATCAAGTACCATCAGGCCAAGGGCCAGCAGGGCAAAACCGGTTATGGCTTGCGGGCTGAGGGCCTCGTCGCGCACCAGCACACCGAGGATGATGGCAACCGGCGCCACCAGCAAGGTGCAGAGCATCAGATTGCCTGAACCCGCCATGGCCAGAACGCGGTAATACAGCAGATAAGCCCCGGCCGTTGCGATGATTGCATAATAGCCAATCGCAAGGATCGTGTCGGACTGCAGGTTGAGCGTGGGCGCCCCGTCAACCCAGATGGCCAGCGGCAGCATGATAAGTGTGGACCCCGTCAACATGCCAGCCGCCGCAAGTTGTGGGGGCAGGGTGCTTAGCCTTGCGCGCGCCCAAGCGCCTGCGCAGGCATAGGACAGCGTGCCTGCGACAACGGCCAGCTGCGCGGCGGAGCGGATATCGAATTGCGCAAGGTTCTCAACCCCGATGGCGACGACGACACCTGCAAACCCGATGAGCACACCGGCGATGCGATTGGGCGTCAACCGTTCATCGGCAAATACCAAGGCCGCCACCACGACACCAAATATGGCCGTGGCCGCATTGAAGATCGAGGTCAGCCCGGTCTCGATATGAAGCTGGCCCCAAGCCATGAGGGAGAAAGGGATCGCATTGTTCAAGACCCCCATCACCAGAAATGCACCCCATATTTTCGGATCGCTGGTCAGCGGGATGCGGCGCCAAGCCACGTAGACCCATAAGATCAGAGCCGCCCAGAAGACCCGGTGCGCCACGGCTGTCATCACCGGCACCTCGTCCAGCGCGACCCGGATTGACAGAAACGACGCCCCCCAAATGGTCGAAAGCAGCAACAACTCGCCCCATGCGCGCGAGGAGAGGGATTTTTGCGTGGTCATGCTGGCTTTAAGCCGCATGGTGCGTGATTTTGCAAACCGCATCCTGCGCAATGAAAAATGCCCCGCCTATGGTTCGGCAGGGCATTGATGACCAAAAAAGGTCGTGACGGACGTTTCTGGGGCTTAGAAGCCGAATTCGACCCGCAACCCGGCCGAAACGGCAGAGTTTGAGCTGAAGTCACCCACTGGGTTGCCTGCAACAGTTGCGATGGCATCCCCGAGACGGGTGTACCGAATTCCGCCGCTGATCTCGACAGCTTCGCTTGCCTGATAGGAGGCACCGACACCGATTGAGACAGACCCGTTTGTCCCACTGAGGGGCGAGCCGAAATCATCTTCGCCGCGTTCGCTCCAGCCAAGGGTCAGGCTGCCCGCCCATTTGTCGTTGAAGCGTCGACCCACACCCAGTTCGACGTCTAACCCATTTTCAAGGTCAGTCAGTGAGGCCCCACCAAGGGCGGCGGGCGAGACTGTCGTGACGCTGTAGTGTGAAAAACGGACAGAACCAAATACCAGCGTGTCTGCGGCAACGCCGGTTTGGAAGTCGAGGCGGATTTGCTCAGGCGTGGTGACCACAGTATTTGGCTGCGGCGGGGCACCGGGAATGGATGTCGGCAGCGCGTGGTCTGTCTCCGAGTGGTAGGTCAGGGCAACGCGCAGCGCGATTTCAGGTTTTTCATAGGCGGCACCGATCATGAATCCGATATCGCTATCACTGCCGAAGTCAAAGGTCGTCCCGCCCGCAACTGGCGGAAGCGTCACGCTTGCATTGATGGTCTGATAGACCAAGCCGCCGTGGACCGAGTAATTTTCGTTAAACTTGTAGCGGCCAAACGCCGTTATGGCGGTAGAATCTACCGTCGCTGCGGTATTGGCCAATACTGTGCTGCCTGTTCCATAGAGAATGTCGGCACCGAAGGGCTCTTCAACGATCAGGCCAAAGGAAATCTTGTCGTTAAACTCATAGCGGACCGCACCGCCAAAAAGCGCAAAGCTGTCGGCGATCCCGCCGGTAGAGCTTCCCAGCACGTCCGTGCCGCTTACTGACGGGTCAGCAAATCCTGCGGAGAGCTGAATCTTATTGCCATCTTCGAAAATGAACGAGACGGATCGCCCGGAACGGTCGAGGCCAGCAGCGAAAGCTGCGCTCGAGGTTGTGGCAAGTATGGCTGCTGCAGCGGATAGGCGTTTCATGATGTCCCTCCCAAAGACGACGTTTCGGACTTGTGACTTTCTTAGCGGTTACATGAATTTCCGGTCAATTTATGACCCTGCGTCAGACCCGCGAAGCGCCCTTTATTTATGGGCTGCCCGCCATACCGTGACCAAAAGCGCACAGATGCCCCAAGGGAAGCCTAGGGTAAGCTGTGTTTACAGAGTCTTAATGCGGCGGTTTTCGGCGGCGATGTTCAGGTAATTCGCGCCAAAGATGATCGTAGCCCCCAGCAGCACCTGCCATTCCAGCGCCTCTGAATAAAGCCAGACCCCGATCAGCGCGATGACGGGCAGCCGGGCAAAGTCGAATGGCATCACAATCGCCGCGGGCGCGTAGCTGAGCGCGGTCGTCAGGCAGAAATGCGCGGCAAGCCCCGCCACGGCGACCAGCAGCACCCATGGGATGACCTCAGCGCTCGGCACGGCGACATCCCCGTCAATGGCGGAACAGATCACCCCGAAAAGGGCCTGCATCACCACCAGCCAGAACAGGATTGCGGTGATGCGCACATGCCGGGTCAGGAGCTTGGTGAAAATCGCAGATCCTGCAAAGCCAATCGCGGCGCCGGCGGCCAGCAGTACCCCCGGCTCGATATTCGAGAAATCCGGGCGGGTCACGATCAGCGCGCCGACAAAGCCCATGACCGCGACGAAGATGCGCAAGCGGGTCAGCGCCTCTCCGAGGAAGAGCGGGGCCAGCAGCACGATCCAGATGGGGCCGGTGAATTCAAGCGCGACAGCCTGTGCAAGCGGGATCATGGTGATCGCCGCAAACCACAGATTCTGGCCTGCAAAATGCGAAATATTGCGGGCCAGATGCAGGCCCATTTTGCGGGTGTTGATGTCTGTCAGCGTCCCAAAGGCCGTGGCAAACCCCAGCACCAAAACGATGCCCACCAAGGAGCGGTACATCATCAGCTCAAACGTATCGAGCTCGACCGCGACGGCCCGCCCGCCCACCGCCATGGCCGAGAATGAGCCGATGGCCCCGATCATCCAGGTGGCGGCTTTCAACGGTTGAGAGGTTTCAGATACGCTCACGGGGGGTCTTGCTCTGGTCTTGCGGGGGTGCTGCGGTTAGCCTTGGCGCTTGCGTGGGAGGATTGCAATGCGATTGGCGATGGGTGCGGCGGTTTTCTTGACGGTTGCTATGACAAGCGGTGCGGCGGCTCAGGACCTGCCCGGCACCGTGCAGAAGGCCGCGCAGGGATTGTTCCCGGAGCTGCCAAATGTCGAAAGAGTCGCGCGGATCGAAGGGGAATGCGGCGCGGACTCAGCTGTAAACCCAGTGGCCGCTTATTGCACATCGCGCAATGTGATCTTGCTGAGGGATGGCGCGGCGGAAGGGCGCGCGCTCGCCCATCTGATCGCGCATCTTTACGGGCATGCCGTGCAGGTGCGCCACGGTGTCGCCGATATCGCGCTGCGTGAAATCCGGGCGCGCCGGGCGGAAGAGGCAAAGCTGCGCGGCTGGGTCACACGGCAGGTCGACTGCATTGCCGGTGCGATCCTGTCGCAGGCCGGTATGCACATGGCCCTCGATGAGATTTACAGCGAAGAACCTCTGACCGGCAGCCATTGGGGGCGTGACCCGCTATCGGTTGGCCCCAAGGTCAGCATCGGGCTAGAGGCCAGAGCGGAGTGGTTCGAGATCGGCCAGCAACAAGGGCTGGCAGCCTGCGCGCCGGGGGAGTTCGGATCTGAGCTGTTGCTCAACGCTTTGAGGCCGGGGGTTTTGGACTGACGGTTTGAACCGCGCGCGCTTTAGGGTTTAGAGCCGCTTTCGGTTGGCGTGCAGCAGCCAAACAGGATCACAGGCTCTACGCCCCTTTGGGTCAGGATATTTGCCTCAAAAGGCCAGCCGGTCACCTCGTTCGTGTCGCAGCGTCTGGCATTCAGGATGACAATGGCCGTGTCGCGTCCGCCAGCGAGGGTCAGGGCGCGCGGGAAGTCGCGGCCTTCAGCATGGGAGCGCTGCGGAATTGGCAGTACCATCGTGGCGCCCCCAAATGTGAAACTGCCTCTGTCGGCATCGAGCTGCAGCTGCCAGTCAGGGGCGCTGCCTTCGCAGCTCAGGGGCAGCACCGCGTCTTGCGCCAGTGCCGGAGCTGCCATCAAAGCCACGATAGAGGCCGCCCGTATCACTCCCACTCGATCGTGCCGGGAGGTTTTGAGGTGATGTCGTAAGTGACCCGGTTGATGCCAGGCACCTCGTTGATGATGCGGGTCGCGGTCTCGCCAAGAAATTCATGGGTGAACGGGTAGTAATCGGCCGTCATGCCATCAACAGATGTCACGGCACGCAGCGCGCAGGCGTAATCATAGGTGCGCCCGTCGCCCATCACGCCCACGGTTTTGACGGGCAGGATCGCCACGAAAGCCTGCCAGATCTCGTCATAAAGCCCATGTTTGCGGATTTGGTCGATATAGACAGCATCCGCTTCGCGCAGGATATCGAGCTTTGCGCGCGTGATCTCGCCCGGGCAGCGGATGGCAAGACCGGGTCCGGGGAAGGGGTGGCGGCCAATGAAGCTGTCGGGCAGGCCAAGCTCGCGGCCAAGGGCGCGGACCTCATCTTTAAACAGCTCCCGGAGGGGCTCTACCAGTTTCATGCCCATCTTCTCGGGCAGGCCGCCCACATTGTGGTGCGACTTGATCGTGACGGACGGGCCACCGGAAAAGCTGACGCTTTCGATCACATCGGGATAAAGCGTGCCTTGTGCCAGGAAATCGGCGCCCCCGATCTCTTTCGCCTTTGCCTCGAAGACATCGATGAAGAGCTTGCCGATGATCTTCCGTTTGGTTTCGGGGTCGCTGACGCCCTCAAGCTCACCCAGGAACAAGGCGCTTTCATCGGCATGGATAAGCGGCAGGTTGTAATGTTCGCGGAACATGCCCACGACCTCGTCGCTTTCGTTTTTGCGCATGAGCCCGTGATCGACATAAACGCAAGTCAGCTGCGCCCCGACGGCCTCATGGATCAAGACGGCGGCGACCGAGCTATCGACCCCGCCCGACAGCGCACAAATCACCTTGCCGTCGCCAACCTGATCGCGGATCGCTTCTATGGCCTGTTCCCGGTAGGCGCCCATGGTCCAGTCACCGGTGAAACCCGCGCGCTTGATGAAGTTTTCGTACAGCGTGCGGCCATTGGGGGTGTGATGCACCTCGGGGTGAAACTGAACTGCGTAAAAGTCGCGCGACGTGTCAGCGGTGATCGCGTAGGGCGCATTGGGGGAGGTGCCGTAGACCTCGAACCCCGGGGCGATGCGCGCGACATGGTCGCCATGGGACATCCAGACCTGCTCGCGCTCTTCCAGAAACCAGCCCGCCAAAAGGTCAATCTTTTCGTCAGCGGGGGTGACATAGGCCCGGCCGAACTCTGCCGTCCCATGGCCCCGTTCGACCTGCCCGCCAAGCATTTGCATCATCACCTGTTGCCCGTAGCAGATCCCCAGGATTGGAACGCCGAGATCATAAACGCTTTCAGGCGGGCGCGGGCTGCCCTCGTCAATGACGGAGGCCGGACCGCCCGAGAAGATCACCGCTTTTGGGGCGAAATCCGCGAGAAAGGCGTCGGTCACTTTCTGGAATGGATGGATTTCGCAGTAAACGTTCAGTTCCCGCAGGCGGCGCGCGATCAGCTGCGTGACCTGAGAGCCAAAATCGATGATGAGCAGGCGGTCATGGGCGGTATCTGTCATGGCGCCTGATTATGGCGCGGACGCCGCAGGCGCAAGCGCTATGGGGGCTCTGTTCGCGTAGCCCCGAGATATTTGTGAAGCAATGATGGGAGAATGTCGCTTTCGCGTCAGGGGTGGCGGAAATTGCCGAAGGCCGCGCGGTTTGCCCCGTTATCACAAAGCGACTGTTTTTAGGGAGGATGCCCGATGACCGATGCCGCAGCAGCACCCAGACGCCGGACCCGCGGGGGAGGTGGCGCCGCCCGCCGCGCCGAGCGCACTGCGGTGAGCATCGAAACGGCCAGGTATATCGAGCGCAACATCCCGAATTTCGAAGTGCTCTCGGAGGAGGCATTGGAGATCATCGAGGCCAATGCCGAAACGGTCTTGGCCGAGATCGGGGTCAATTTTGTTGATAACCCCGCGGCACTGGATCGTTGGCGAGACGCCGGGGCGGATGTCGATGGGGAGCGGGTGCGCATCCCGCGCGGGCTGGCGCGCGCGCTGTGCAAAACCGCGCCTTCGATGATTACACAACATGCCCGCAATCCCGAACGCAGTGTAGAGATTGGTGGCAAGACCCTGGTGATTGCGCCGGTTTATGGCCCGCCTTTTGTGCGCGACCGCGAGGGCGGGCGGCGCTACGCCACAATCGCGGATTTCCAGAATTTCGTAAAGCTGGGCTACATGTCGAAATGGCTGCATCACTCGGGTGGGACGGTTTGTGAGCCTACCGATGTGCCGGTCAACAAGCGCCATCTGGACATGCTTTATGCGCATATGTCGCTCAGCGACAAACCGTTCATGGGTTCGGTGACCGAGCCCGAGCGGGCGCGCGATTCGGTTGAGATGTGCGAAATTCTCTTTGGTGGCCTGGAAGGGCGCACCGTGATGACCTCGCTCATCAACATCAATTCTCCCATGACTTTCGATTCGATCATGATGGGGGCGCTGGAGATTTACGCAGAGGCAAATCAGGCCTGCATCGTGTCGCCCTTCATCGTGGGCGGTGCCATGGCACCCGTTTCCGTCGCCGGGACCCTGACGCAGGTTTTGGCAGAGGTGCTGGCGGGTGTGGCCTATAGCCAGCTGATCCGCAAAGGTGCGCCGGTGATCATGGGGGCGTTTGTGACGTCGATTGACATGAATTCGGGCGCGCCGACATTTGGCACCCCGGAGGCGTCGCATATCACCTATGGGGCAGGCCAGTTGGCACGGCGGCTGGGTCTGCCTTACCGCTCTGCCGGGGCGTTTTGCGGCTCCAAACTGCCCGACGCGCAGGCGGCCTATGAAACGGCAAACTCTCTCAATATGGGGCTGATGTCGGGCGTGAATTTCATGCTGCATGGCTGCGGGTGGCTGGAAGGGGGGTTGGTGTCCTCCTTCGAGAAATTCGTGATGGATGCCGATCAGCTGGGGGTGCTGCACGGGCTGGCGAAAGGGGTTGCCGTGGATGAAGCCGCGCAGGCGATGGACGCCATTGCCGAGGTGGGGCCGGGGGGGCATTACCTGGGCTGCGCGCATACGCAGGCCCATTTCAAAGAGGCCTTCTGGCGCTCGGACCTGTTTGATTACAAGCCGTTCGAGACCTGGGAAGATGAGGGCGCGCGCGATACCGAGACATTGGCGGCCGCGAGGGTCCAGAAGATGTTGCGCGATTATCAGCAGCCCCAGTTAGACCCGGGCGTCGATGCGGCTTTGAAAGAGTATATTGCAAAGAAAAAGGCCTCCATGCCGGACGCCTTTATCTAGGTCTTTTTGGGGCGGACGCCCTCAGGCAATACGTGGGCCGCGTGGTAAAAGGCGGCACTCCGCGATCAGGGCAACCAGCAAAGCGATATGATGCGACGGGCGGTAGGCGGCGTCACCTGTCTGTCGGCATTCTTCCAAGACTTCCTCCTGCGCGATCAGGGTCTCAACAATAGCCTTGCTGTTGCCCTTGGGCGACTGCCCGGTCAGGCGGGCGAGGTCGCGCTTGCGGTTGTAGTCTCCCAGGCCATGACGTGCCGCGCGCACCAGCAGTCGGGGGCGGCGCAATGTGGAGAGGAAGCTGTCGGTATTCATCATTGTTAAAATCCTGGCAGTGGAATGAAGTGGTGTCTGAGCCCAGCATTATCGACAGAATTCGCACTGTTGCGCGCGCCGTTTGAGCATCGAACGGCCCCTCCTGAATTGTTTATTAATTGGAAACAATTTTCCGCAATCAGCAGCGGTGTTAACCAACATTAAAGATATCGGGCGCAGTTTTGGCCGCGTTGTATTTTGCGACGGGGATGACAGCAGATGGAAATTGTTCCACGAAATCAATTGGTCACAAGTATCCCGACCTGGGTGCCTGCCCCGGTTCAACGGTATCTGAAACATGTCGAACATGGGCTGTCTCTTAGGGATGTGGCCCGTGTCGAAGGCTGCCACGCGTCAACAGTATTGCGCCAGGTGCGCCGTTTCGAGAACCGCCGCGATGATCCCCTCATCGATGAAGCATTGGAAGGTCTTGGCGCGCTGATGCATGCCGACGGGCCGCAAAGTCTTAAAGAAGGAAAACAGAAGATGAACGCCTACGCCCGGCCCCAGACCCTGCCCGATGAAGAGACATTGGCGCGCGAAGCCCGCCGCATCTTGAGGCGGCTGTGCGAGACCGGCTCGGTGCTGGCGCTTGCGCCCGATCTGGGCAAGGCCGTTGTTCTGCGCAACCGGGGTGACGAGAATGCAGCCCCCGTGCGCACGGCTGTGGTGGACCGCGACATCGCCCAGGCCTTCGCCCTGAAGGACTGGATTTCCTGCACGGGCTCTGGCCGTGTCACCCGCTATTCCATCACCTCTGCCGGCAGGGCGGCCTTGAAACGCTATCTGGCCGAAGACGTTACGCGCCGCCGCACCGGCGCGGGCGATACCACAAGCTACCAAGAGCAACATGTGGAATGGGGCCAAAAAACCGTGGCAGACCCTGGCGCGGCGACGGGTCAGACGACGCTGCGCTATAACGTGGCCGAAAGCCCCCTGACCATGCTGTCGCGGCGCAAGGACAAGGATGGCAAGCCGTTTCTCGACAATGATCTGGTGCAGGCGGGCGAGCGGTTTCGCGAAGATTTTGAGCTGGCGCAGATGGGGCCGCGCGTGGCGCAAAACTGGGACCGCTTCCTGACCTCTGGCGACAAAAGCGCCTTTGGCTCGGATAGTGGCATCGGCGAGGGGCCGCGCGCGGCACGGGACCGGGTTTCGCAGGCGCTGGACGATCTTGGCCCCGGTCTGGGCGACATCATCATGCGTTGCTGCTGTTTTCTGGAAGGGCTTGAGGCCGCGGAAAAGCGGATGGGGTGGTCGGCGCGCTCTGGCAAGGTGGTGTTGCGCATCGCGTTGCAGCGGCTGCGCCGCCATTATGTTGAACGGCACGGATCGGTAAGCGCTTTGATTGGCTGACGTGACTCGCGAGAGTTCCAGCGGGGGTGCGTCCAGACCGGGCGCGCCCTTTTTGCTATGCGCAAGGCGGCTATGCAGCCGGGTTGCTTGCCCGTGACGCACCGGCAACCTAAGTTACCCTCAACCCGAGAGGACTCCGACCTATGGCCACACGCGACCTAAAAATCCCTGAGCAGCGTCACCCCGAAAAGGCGCGCAAGCCGGACAATGCCCAGCCGAAGAAGCCCAGCTGGATCCGGGTCAAGGCCCCGGTGGGTGAGGGCTATAAAGCCACGGCCAAGATTATGCGCGACAACAAGCTGGTCACCGTTTGCGAGGAAGCCGGTTGCCCCAATGTCGGCGAATGCTGGAGTCAGGGTCACGCCACGATGATGATCATGGGTGAGGTCTGCACCCGGGCCTGCACGTTCTGCAACATCGCGACGGGCAAGCCGCCCGAGGATCTGGATGTGTTCGAGCCCGGGCGCGTGGCCGCAGCGGTCGAGAAGCTGGGGCTGAACCATGTTGTGATCACCTCCGTCGACCGTGACGATATTGAGGATGGCGGGGCGGAGCATTTCGCACAGACGATCCGCGCGATCCGCAAACGTTCCCCCGGCACCACAATTGAAATTCTCACGCCTGACTTTATTCGCTGTGATGACAGTGTATTGGAGGTCGTTGTCGAGGCGCGCCCAGACGTGTTCAACCACAATCTGGAGACGGTTCCGGGGCTTTATCCCGAAGTGCGTCCCGGCGCGCGATATTTCCACTCGCTGCGGCTGTTGCAGCGCGTGAAGGAGCTTGATCCGGCGATGTTCACCAAATCGGGCATCATGGTGGGCTTGGGTGAAGACCGGCAGGCCGTGATCCAGGTGATGGAGGACATGCGTGCCGCCGATATCGATTTCCTGACCATTGGGCAGTATCTTCAACCCACGCCGAAGCATCACCGGGTGGACCGGTTTGTGACGCCAGAGGAATTTGCGGCCTATGAAAAAGCGGCCTATGGCAAGGGGTTCCTCATGGTCTCTGCCACGCCTCTGACCCGGTCGAGCTATCATGCAGGCGACGACTTCGCCCGTTTGCGCGCGGCACGGCTGAAGAAGCTGGGATCGTGACCCAACCGGCCCCGGATGGTGACCTGACCATCCAGACCGTGGCCTTTCCTGCCGATACGAATTCCGGCGGCGATATCTTCGGCGGCTGGGTGATCAGCCAGATGGACATCGCCGCAGGCACCTGTGCCGCCCAACGCGCCAAGGGCCGGTGCAGCACCGTGGCCATCGAGGCCATGCGGTTCCACGCGCCGATCAATGTCGGCGATCTGGTTTCCGTCTACACACAGATCGTGAAGACAGGCCGCACGTCGATCACCATGCATGTCGAGACCTGGGTGCGCCGTCAGCGTACGGGCGAGCTGTTGATGGT
>CAYLVP010000002.1:0-24489 GCA_964387155.1 uncultured Rhodobacterales bacterium
GCCCTGCATGCGGAAAGCCCGCGACCCGCGAAACCGATACGATGGACACATTCGTGGACTCGTCATGGTATTTCGCGCGCTTCACCGCACCGCGCGCCGAGACGCCGACCGATATTGATGACGCCGACTACTGGATGAATGTGGATCAGTATATCGGCGGGATCGAACACGCGATTTTGCACCTGCTTTATTCACGATTCTTCGCCCGCGCGATGGGCAAGACCGGCCACCTGCCCCAAGGCACGGAGGAACCGTTCGACGCGCTTTTCACGCAAGGGATGGTGACCCATGCGATCTATCAGACCCGCGATGCGAATGGGCGGCCCGTCTACCATCTGCCGCAGGACGTAGACGAAGCGGCGGCTACTTTGCGCAGCACGGGTGAGGCGGTTGAGGTGATCCCCTCTGCCAAAATGTCCAAATCCAAGAAGAACGTGGTCGACCCGGTCGATATCATCGACCAATACGGCGCCGATACGGCGCGGTGGTTTGTGCTGTCGGATTCACCGCCCGAGCGCGACGTGGAATGGACGGCATCTGGCGCTGAAGCGGCGTGGAAATTCCTGGGCCGCGTCTGGCGTCTGGCGGCCGAATTGGGCGACGGTACTGACACCGACGAGGCGTTGGAGCGGGAAACCGCCAAAGCCATCCATGAGGTCACGATGGGCATCGAGACCTTCGGCTTCAACAAATCCGTGGCCAAGCTTTATGAATTCGCCAATGCGATCAGCAAATCGAAAGCCGGACCGGGGGCGAAGCGCGCCGCTGTTAAAGTCCTCGCGCAGCTTATGTCACCCATGACCCCGCATCTGTCCGAAGAGATCTGGGCGCATCTGGGTGGGGAAGGCCTGGTCGCCAAAGCGCCCTGGCCCGTAGCTGACGAGGCCCTGTTGAAAGAGGACACCGTCACACTGCCAATCCAAATCAACGGCAAACGCCGATCCGAGATTCAGGTACCCGCTGATCTGGCGAAGGAAGAGGTTGAAAAGCTGGCCCTCGCCGACCAAGCTGTGATCAAGGCTTTGGACGGCGCAAGCCCGAAAAAACTGATCGTGGTCCCGGGGCGCATCATCAATGTGGTTATCTAGACGCGCAGCTTTGCTTGGATGTTTCGCGCTCGCAGGCTGCGGGTTTGAGCCGGTCTACGGCAATCGAAGCGCGGCCAACCCGCTGCGTGGTGCCGTCCAGATGGACGCGCCGCAGAGCCGCAACGAATTTCTGCTGAACGAACAGATCGAGCTGCGCCTGGGCCGGAGCAGCGCACCGCGCTACGGGCTGAGCGTGGTGTTGAGCGTCAAGGAAGAAGGGCTCGCCATCACGCAATCCAACGATATCGAGCGGTTCAACGTGATCGGTGAGGCCAAATTTCTCCTGCGCGACCTGACGACGAACGCGCCGGTGATTTCAGACAAGGTGAACACATTCACCGCCTATTCCGCCTCGCAGCAGCCAGTCACCACTTTGGCCGCCCAACGCGATGCCCGCGCCCGGCTGATGACCGTGCTGGCTGACAAGATTGTCTCGCAGCTGCTGCTGAACGCTGATCAGCTTTCGCCATGAAGCTGAATGCCCGAGACGCCCGCGCTTTCTTTGCCAAACCTGACCCCGCCAAGGCTGGGCTGCTGATCTATGGCCCTGACGCCATGCGCGTGGCCCTGCGGCGGCAAGAGGTGATCGCGGCTTTGGTCGGACCGGAGGGGGAAGAAGAGATGCGGCTCACCCGCATGTCAGGCTCCGAGCTCCGCAAGGAACCCGCCGCGCTTTTGGATGCCATGACCGCGCAAGGCTTCTTTCCAGGGCAGCGCGTGGTTTTTGTTGAAGAGGCGAATGACACGGTGATCAAGCCGGTCGAGCCCGCCTTGGCGGAGTGGCGCCCCGGCGATGCGTTTCTTGTGATCACAGGGGGGCAGCTCAAACCCACTTCCAAGCTGCGCAAGTTGTTTGAGGGGCATAAGCTGGCGCTTTCTACCGCGATCTACGCAGACCCTCCGGGCCGTGATGAGATCGAGGATGAGCTGCGTAAGGCTGGCCTTTCAGACGTAAGCAGCGAGGCCATGTCAGACCTCTTTGACCTCGGCCGCATTCTCGATCCCGGCGATTTCCGTCAGACCATCGAAAAGCTCAGCCTTTACAAACACGGCGATGCCAGCCCCGTCAGTGCAGAGGATGTTGCCAATTGCGCGCCAGTTACGACAGAAGCCGGTGTGGATGACGCGTTGGACATTGTGGCCGAAGGCCGCTTTGCAGAGATCGGGCCGATCCTGACAAAGCTGGAAGGCCAAGGGGTACAGCCCGTTAGGCTCTGTATCGGCGCAAATCAGCATTTTCGGAAGCTCTACGCTGCCGCGTCAGATCCGGGCGGGCCGGAGGCCGGTCTTGCCCGTGCGCGCCCGCCAGTGCCGTATATGCGCAAAGACAGGTTGGCTCGACAGGCCCGGGGCTGGGGCGCTGTGAAGCTGGAACACGCGTTGCGCGTTTTGACCGATGTGGACCTGCAACTGCGCTCATCCCAACCTGCGCCGCAAATGGCGCTGGTTGAGCGCGCAATGATCCGGCTGGCCATGATGGCCCGCAATTAGAGGGGGGATGAAGATGTATACCGTGATCGGCAGTGTTGCCAGCCGCGCTTTCCGCGTGTTGTGGATGCTCGAAGAGCTTGGGTTGGACTATGACCACATCCAAGCAGCCCCCCGCAGCGCCGAGGTGCTTTCGAAAAACCCGCAGGGCAAAATCCCGGTCCTCTTGGACGGGGCGGATGTGATCACAGATTCCGTCGCGATCATCACCTATCTGGCGGATAAGCACGGTGCGCTGACAGCCCCTGCGGGAACAATCAAACGCGCGCAGCAAGATGCCATGACCAACCGCATCCTTGACGAGTTTGACGCCTGCCTTTGGTCTGCCGCGCGCAACAGCTTTGTCCTTCCAGAGGAACACCGCGTTCCCGCCGTGAAAGACACCCTCAGGTGGGAGTTCGCACGGTCCGAGGCCGCATTGGTGCGCGACATGGCTGCGGGGCCATTTTTGATGGGTGAAGAGATCAGCGTGCCTGACATCTTGCTGACCCATTGCCTCGGTTGGGCCATCACGGCGAAATTCGGTGTGTCAGAGCCGGTTTTGTCAGCCTATCTCGACCGGATGAAGGCGCGCCCGACCTATCAGGCAAGCCGAACCAAAGCCGCCTAGCGGCGCGCGTAGCGCATGGCGGCCTGACCAGCCCACGCCCCCGTGGAAAGGCAGGCCGTGATCAAATAGCCACCGGTTGGCGCATCCCAATCGAGCATTTCACCCGCCGCAAACGTTCCGGGCCGTTTTGTGAGCATCAGGTCGCGATTGACCGCCTCGCGCGTCAGCCCACCCACGGTCGAAATCGCCTGATCCAGCGGCATCAGACCCTGATATGTGATCGACAGCGATTTGATATGACCGGCGAGCGCGTCATTCTTGGGCAAGGGGTGCAGGCTTTCGTTAAGCAGCCCGATCTTGGCCGGGTCGAGCTTCAGGGTTTTTCGCAGGTAGGTTCCCATGCTCATTTTGGCGCGTGGTCGGGTCAGCGCCTTCCTGACGGCAGGCTCCGACTGATCCGGCAATAGGTCGATGCGCAGATTTGCCCCATCGCGCAGTGACGGTGTCAGCTGATAGACGCCGCCCCCCTCCAGCCCTGAGGCGGTGATGATCGCTTCGCCACGGGTCTGCGCTTGTCCAGCCGTGAGACGGATATTCTTGAGCGGCGCGCCGAAATGGCGGGCCATATGATGGCTCCACCCGATGCGAATGCCAGAATTTGACGGAGCAAACTGACGCACCGCGTGGCCGTCCGCCGCGAGTATGCTGAGCCAGTCACCATCAGACCCTAACCTGCCCCAACTGCCCCCGCCAAGCGCCAGAACAGTAACTTTTGGATTTACCAACTGGACCCCGTTTGGGGTCTGAAAGCCGAGCTGCTCTTGATCCCATCCGGTCCATCGCCAGCCCGCGCGGCGCTCAACGCCCAGTTCATCAAGCCGCGCGAGCCAACCCCGCAGTAAAGGCGAGGCCTTCATGGCCTTGGGGAACACGCGCCCGGTGGAGCCGGTGAAAATATCTTGGCCCAAATCCTCTGCCCAGGCCATGGTTTCGGCCACGCCGAACTCCGATATCATAGGGGCGAGCCATGCGGCGCTGTCGCCATAGGCTGCGAGAAACTCCGCGTCTTTTTCGTCCTTGGTCAGGTTCAGCCCCGACTTGCCTGCCATCAGAAACTTGCGCGCGACAGAGGGCTTGTGATCCACAACGCAGACCGACAGCCCCGCCCGCGCCATCACCTCGGCGGCCATAAGACCAGCCGGACCTGAACCGATGACCAGCGCCTCAGACATCAATCATCTGCTTGATCGCGGCGACATGGGCGGCATCTGCCGCAAGGCAGTCAGAGCTCAGCGCATCAATCGCCGCCTCAAGCCCTGCGGCAGGGACAACCCGGTCAAACAGCCCCCAGGCCAGTGCCTCGCCCGAGCCGACCTTGGCACCCGTCATCAGCACCAGCTTAGCGCGCGCGGGGCCCACCAAATTTGACAGCCGCCCCGGATCACTGGGTTGCGGCAGGAAGCCCAGCTTCATCACCGGATAGAACAGCTTGGCACCGTCCACGGCGACACGCAGATCGCAGGCCAGCACCATACCGCAGGCACCGCCCGCAACCGTGCCGTTGAGCGCGGCAATGCTCAGACCTTTGAAACCGGCAATCGCGGCTGACAGACGTTCCCATAAGGGGGAGGTGGCCAACCCGGCGCGCGCGGCATCCAGATCAGCGCCTGCGCTGAAGACAGAGCCCTGCCCTGTCAGCACCAGCACCTTGCCCTGGAAGCCTTCCACTGCGCGGCAGAGCGCCTCCAGCATCTCGGCGGTTAGGGCATTTGCTTTCTCTGGCCGGTTGAGGGTCAGGGTCAGCCTGTCACCATCCGGGGTAGAGTCGATCATGGACAGTCCTTTCGCAGCCTGCACACGGGGGTAGCACAACGACGCGGTGACTTGCACCTGTTGCCGCATGGCACTACCTGCTTGGCCAACCCAAAAGAAAGGTCCCTCATGACGCATTCGCTCCCCGATCTTGCTGAGACCCTGCTACAGGCCGCCAAATCTGCCGGCGCAGATGGCGCAGATGTGTTGGCGGTTGATGGGCGCTACGTTTCTATCGACGTGCTGGGCGGTGAGTTGGAACATGCCGAGAGGGCGGAGGGCGTCGAAGTTGGCTTGCGCGTGCTGCTTGGGCAGCGTCAGGCCTGCGTGTCATCGTCGCTCGTCGACACCCACACGTTGCAAGAAATGGCAGAGCGCGCGGTTTTCATGGCGAAAGAGGCCCCCGAAGACCCGTTTATTGGGCTCGCTGAACGCGACCAACTGTCCGACAAGTCGGATGCCGATGGTTTGGACCTGTATGACCCATCCGCAGAGCCCGAGGCCCGCGCATTGGAAGAAGACGCCCGCCGCGCCGAGGCGGCCGCCCTTACGGTTGACGGCGTGGCGCAGGTTCAATCCGCCACCGCAAGCTACAGCACCCGCGACATCCTGCTTGCGACCTCAAACGGGTTTCGGGGCGGGTATCGCCGGTCCAGCAGATCGACCTCTTGTGTGGCAATCTCGGGCGAAGGCACCGGGATGGAGCGGGACTATATGGGCGAAAGCCGTGTCTATCAGTCGGACCTACCGGACCCTGAAGACATTGGCCGTATCGCGGGGCAGCGTTGCGTTGCGCGGCGCAATGCGCGGCGTCCCAAAACGGGCGCCTATCCGGTTATTTTTGACGAACGGATCGCGTCTTCCCTCATCGGGCACCTGCTATCGGCAGCAAATGGCGCGATGATCGCGCGCGGATCCAGCTGGCTGAAAGACGCGATGGGGCAACAGGTGCTGCCCAAGGGGCTCGATCTAATTGAAGACCCGCTTCGCGGGCGGATTTCCGGCTCCCGCCCGTTTGATGGGGAGGGGCTGCCAACCGCCAGTCGCCACATCGTCAAGGACGGCATCCTGCAAGGGTGGACGCTCGATCTGGCGAATGCGCGCAAGCTGGGGCTGACCAGCACGGCCAATGCCTCGCGCGGAACGTCGAGCCCGCCGTCGCCCTCTTTGAGCAATGTGGCTCTAACAGAGGGCGATAGTGGGCTGGACGCGATGTTGGCAGAGATGGGGACCGGGCTGCTTGTCACCTCGATGATTGGCTCGACCATCAACCCGAATACCGGCGATTATTCTCGCGGCGCGTCTGGGTTTTGGGTCGAAGGCGGGCAGATCGCATATCCGGTGAACGAATGCACACTTGCCGGCAATCTGCGCGAGATGCTCCTGAGCATTCGGCCCGCAAATGACGCCCGCACCCATTTGAGCCGAGTGGTGCCAAGCCTGGCGGTTGAGGGGCTGGTCCTTGCGGGCGAATAGCGACCTTCAGCTTCTGACCGACGCGGCAAAGGCCGCCGCCGAGATCGCCTTGCGCCATTTCCGCGATGACCCGGATGTCTGGGACAAAGGGGACAATCAAGGCCCTGTCACGGAGGCTGATCTTGAGATCGACGCGATGCTGCGGCGTGATTTGCTGGCAGCGCGGCCTGGCTATGGCTGGCTGTCGGAAGAGACCGAAGATGACCCTGAGCGTCTCGACCGCGCGCGCACCTTCATCGTTGATCCGATTGACGGGACCCGCGCATTTATCGCGGGGGAGCGGACATGGTCCCACTCCCTGGCCATTGCCGAGCGGGGGAAGATTGTTGCAGCAGCGGTCCATGTTCCGATGCTGAACAGGCTCTATACCGCCTCAGATGATGATATTTCACGACTGAACGGCGACTCGATCAAGGCCACGCACAAGCCAGAGCTAGAGGGGGCTCGGGTCCTCGCCGCCAAGCCAAATTTCGATCAAGAGAACTGGATTTCTGGCACGCCGCCGCTTGAGCGGCATTTCCGGCCATCCCTTGCCTACCGCCTCAGCCTGGTCGGCCATGGGCGGTTTGACGCAATGCTGACGCTGCGCGATTGCTGGGAATGGGACATTGCCGCTGGAGAGTTGATCGTGCGCCAGGCCGGGGGCATTGCCAGCGACCGGGCCGGCGCAGCGCTTGTCTTCAACCAACCCCGCCCGAAAACGCCGGGATGCCTTGCGGCAGGCAAAGCGCTTCATCCGCTTATCGCGGCCCGGCTGCGACAGCGCTAGGCTGCAATAAGCGCTGTTGCGGGGCGGCGGCTTGGCCTATGGTCGCGCCAACGCAATTGACGGAGCATTCCCATGGCACAGCGACTTCATCTGGTCTTCGGCGGTGAGCTGGTCGATCCGACCAAGAACGTGTTCAAGGATGTCGAAGATATCCATATTGTGGGCATGTTCCCCGACTACCAATCTGCCTATAATGCCTGGAAATCCGAGGCGCAGCGCACGGTCGACAATGCGCATATGCGGTACTTTATCGCGCATATCCACCGCCTGCGTGACGAAGAAGCGGCAGCCGGTCCCACCGAAGAGCTTGGCGACTAAGCCTGTCCGATGCGCATGGGGTTTTCCCTTGGCCTTGCGGCCTATCTGTTTCTCTCCGAGCGGCTGACGGGCTATGCGAACGCCGTTTTGGAAAAGCGGCTGGCCAACGGGAAGGAAGACCCGGATCGCATCTCTGAACGGCGGGGCGAGCCGGGGCTGCCGCGCCAGGCCGGTACGCTGATCTGGTTTCACGCAGCCTCTGTCGGGGAGTCGCTGTCACTGCTGACGTTGATCGAGCAGATCGAAGAGGAGTTCCCCGACGTCCATATCCTCGTCACCACCGGCACCCGCACATCCGCCGATCTGATGCAGACACGGCTGCCCTTTTCGGCCGTGCATCAACTTGTGCCCGTGGACGCACGCCCCTTCGTACGCAGGTTTCTCGACCATTGGCGCCCCGACATTGCCATCTGGACGGAAAGCGAGCTTTGGCCTGCGCTGATTTCTGAGACCGCGCGGCGTGGGACGCGAATGCTGCTGCTCAACGCGCGCATGTCTGAGCGGTCACATGACAAATGGCGCTGGTTGCCGGGCATCGCGCGGGCGGTCCTGCGCAGCTTCGACCACATTTTCGTGCAGGATGTGACAACCGCCCGGCATCTGCGTCGCCTCGGCGCGCCGGGCGACCGGGTGGAGATCACGGGCTCGATCAAGGAAAGCGGCGGTGCCTTGCCTTATGTCGAGGAAGACCGCGCGCATCTGGCCGAAAAATTCAAGACACGACCCGTCTGGCTTGCCGCTTCTACGCATGAGGGGGAAGAGGCCGCAGCGGCTGCGGCCCATCGCGTGGCCCTGCGAAGCTCCCACCGGCTTTTGCTGATCATCGCACCCCGACATCCGGAGCGGGCGGCAGAGATTGTGAAAAGCTTGCGCGATGACGGTTGGCATGTAAGCGTGCGCTCCGATGGACAGGAACCAGACCCAAGCACCCAGATCTACGTGGCCGACACATTGGGGGAGATGGGGCTCTGGTACCGCCTTGCGCCTGTGACGTTTCTGGGGGGCTCGCTGGTGCCGGTTGGTGGCCATAACCCTTATGAGCCCGCCGCTCTTGGGTCGGCCATCCTGCACGGTCCACATACGGACAGCGCGGAGGCAATCTACGACCAGTTGGATGAAGCCGGTGGCGCACGGAAAATCAAAGGCGCTGACGAATTGGCGAAAGCCGTGGTAGAGCTTCTCGAACCCAATAAGGCCGCGATGATGGCCCATGCCGCGTGGGAGGTGACGTCCAGCGGCGCGGGAGCTGCGGAGAAAGCCTTCGTTAAGATCGCGGATTTCATCGATGACGTGGAAGGCCGCTGATGCAGGCGCCTGAGTTCTGGTATCAACCTCCGGGTCTGAAAGCTCGGCTTCTGCGCCCTTTCGGTGCGCTTTATGCCGCGGGAACGGCGCGGCGGATCAGCAATGCGAGCCCCGTCAAGCTGCGCGTCCCGGTCATCAGTGTGGGCAATATCAATGTCGGGGGGACCGGCAAAACGCCAACGGTGGTGGCCTTGCTGGAGCGGCTGTCGGCGCAAGGAAAAGCGGCGCATGTGGTCACGCGCGGTCATGGCGGCACGCTTGCGGGACCCGTTCGCGTGAACGAGCGTAGCCACAGCGCTGACGAGGTGGGCGACGAGCCGCTTTTGCTGGCTGCTTTCGGACCGACCTGGGTTTCGCGTGACAGGGTGGCCGGCGCGCAGTGGGCGGTTGAGGCTGGGGCGGACATCATTTTGCTGGATGACGCGCATCAAAACCCGGGGCTGCACAAGGATATCTCTATCGTTGTGGCCGATGCCGCGCGTGGCTTTGGCAACCGGATGGTGCTGCCAGCGGGACCTTTGCGAGAGCCCGTTGACCAGGGTCTGACCCGCGCCGATTTGCTGCTGACCATTGGGACCAATAAATCCCAAGACCGGTTTCTGGGCCTCAACATGCTGCCGGACAAGCTGCCGCATATGCGCGGGGCATTGCGCCCGTTGGCGACAGGCATGGATTGGGGGGGGATGCGCGTCTTGGCCTTCGCCGGCATCGGCATGCCGGGCAAGTTCTTCGCCACGCTCAACTCGCTCGGGGCTGAGGTTGTCAAGGCCGAGCCCCTCACGGATCACCAACGCCTGTCCGATGCCTTGCTGAACCGGTTGGCCGTACAGGCTTCGGCCCTTGGCGCGCAGCTTGTCACAACGGAAAAGGACGCGGTGCGTTTGCCCGCGTCCTTCAAATCTCAAGTTCTGACTGTGCCGGTCCGGTTGCATATCGACGACTGGAGCGCCTTCGATATGCTGATGACCGGTCAGATTTAGAGCATCGAGTCGAGAAGTTCCTGCAACTGCGGATAGGCCATGTTGCCTTGAAGCTCGCCATTGATCACGAAGCTCGGGGTCGCGCGCACGCCGTCAGCCTCGGCATTTTGCTGGTACAAGGCTATCATGGCGCGGGCTTTGTCGCCATCTTGCAGGCAGGCGTCCAGCTGCTCATCCGTCATGCCGGCCAATTTGCCCATCTTCTTGAGGTTCGCGGCAACCTGCGCGGGCTCACCTTGCGTCCATTCGCTCTGGTTTTCATAGATCAGGTCGACCATTCCGAAGAAACGCTCTTCCCCGCCGCACCGGGCAGTCATGCCCGCCCAAAGGCCCGGCCCGTCGAAATACACTTCGCGGTAGATGAAACGGACTTTGCCGGTGTCGATGTAATCCGCCTTCAGCTGGGGGAAGACATCCTTGTGAAAGCGCTGGCAGTGCGGGCATGTGTAGGACGCGTATTCAATAAAGGTGATCGGCGCGTCGGCATCGCCCAGCGCCATTTCTGTGACGATTGAGGTATCGATATCCTCGGCCGTCTGAGCATGCGCAGCGCCAAGATCGGTTACTCCTGGCAATGTGTCAGGGCTGGATTTCAGCCACAGGAAGCCGCCTGCGGCAACGGCCAACACCACCAGACCAGACAAAAGCAAGTTACGGTTCATCGTATTTTCCCTTCGAAGCGCTTGCGCGCGATAAAACATTTTGTCCCAGCCTGTGAAGTGCTGCTTTCAGCCCTTCATCTGTGACACCGTCGGACAATTCTGTCGAAGCCCGGCGCACCTCGTCGGTGACCTTCGGCTTTGTACGGGCAGGCGCATGCTCAAAGGCGGCCTGCCCTTCGTGAAAGCCAACCGGCGCGGTCTGCGTGATCGCCACGCGGCTGATGGCGGAGTAGCCATAGCAGGCGTTTACACGGTCGCGAATTTGCGGCAGCTGCATTTGCACCATCGGCGCATTGGAGCCAGTGACGAGGATGGTCAGCGTCGCGCCGAACCCCTCTCGCGAATATCCCATTTTGACGGGTGTGGCCCGCGCCGCGAGATCCTCGCCCACGATCTCTTTCCAATGGGTGAGCAAACGCATCACCGCGAAACCGCGCTTTTCGCCAGCGGTTTGAACGGGCCTTTTGATCAGACCCGACATGGACGCAAAGCCGCGACCGCGCCGCCGAGGCGCTGCGGTTTTGCCATATGCCGGTTTTCCTGCCATCGATCCCTTCCAAAAGCTTCTATACACATTACCCTTCACCGGGCCGTGAAGCACGTCAAACCGACACTGGGACCATAAAATTTGTGTGAGACACCTCAAGCCCGACCGCAAGCCTCAGCGCTTTTGGCTTGGTACGATATCCATGCGCGGCAGATGCCGTGGCGTATTGCCCCTGCTGACAAGCAGGCAGGGGTCCGGCCTGACCCATACCGTGTCTGGTTGTCCGAAATCATGCTGCAGCAAACGACGGTCGCTGCGGTCAAGGACTACTTCCTTAAATTCACCTCTATCTGGCCCACGGTCGAGGCGCTGGCCGCCGCGCAAGACGCGGATGTCATGGCCGCCTGGGCGGGCCTGGGCTACTACGCGCGGGCGCGCAACCTGCTGAAATGCGCACGCGTCGTCGCCTCGGAATATGGCGGGGCATTTCCGCAAACGCTGGAAGAGCTGCAGGGCCTGCCGGGGATCGGCCCCTATACCTCTGCCGCCATCGCCTCTATCGCGTTTGACAAGCAGGCCACTGTTGTGGACGGCAACGTGGAACGGGTGATGTCACGGCTCTTTGCGATCGAGACCCCGTTACCCACGTCAAAGCCAGAACTGACCGCCCTTGCTACCGCGCTGACCCCGAACGTGCGGCAAGGGGATTACAATCAGGCGGTTATGGATCTGGGGGCCACCATCTGTTCCCCCAAGAACCCGGCCTGCGGTCTCTGCCCGTGGCGCGCCCCTTGCAAGGCCCGTGCGCTTGGGATCGCGGCGGAGCTGCCAAAAAAGCTGCCCAAGAAGGTCAAACCGACCCGCCACGGCATCGCCTACGTAGCTCGCAGATCCGACGGTGCATGGTTGCTGGAAACACGGCCGGAGAAGGGGCTGTTGGGCGGTATGCTGGGCTGGCCGGGCTCTGACTGGGGCGATGCGCCGCAGCCAAACCCGCCGCTGGATGCGGACTGGCAAGAAACCGGCGTGGAGGTCAGACACACGTTCACGCATTTCCACCTCAAGCTAAAGGTTCTGGTGAGTTGGGCTGAAACAGAGCCTAGTTTCGGCAGTTTCATCCCGCATGAGCAGTTCAGCCCCGCCAGCCTGCCAACCGTAATGCGCAAGGTTTATGACGTGGCGTCCCCTCAACTGGCTGTTGATTGAGCAGACATGTATGTTGGGTTAGCCTCAGGGCAACGCCCGCTTAAGGACCATCGAAGATGACCACGCTCAACCCAGCCGAGGTGTCCCGCTTCTCAAGCGCTGCCCCTTTCGCGATGTCGCTGACGCTGATCCCGTTGCTGATCCTGGCAGCGTCACAAGGCGGATGGTGGATCGCATTGGTGCCGCTTTACGGCTGGGGGATGTTTTCGATCATCGACAGTTTCGTGGGCCTGAACACGGACAATGCTGATCTCGAGACCCCGGAGGAGGACCTGTTCTGGTATCGCCTGATCACCATGCTGTGGTTCCCCCTGCAATTCGCAGCGATCTTTGGCACGATGGCCTATGCGCTACAGGCCGACCACCTGTCCACGCGGGAGGTCATCTGGCTGTTTTTCGGGGTTGGCGTTGTGACCGGCTCCATCGGGATAAATTTCAGCCATGAGCTCATGCATCAGCGTAACAAGCTGGAGCGTTGGCTGGCCGACCTGCTGCTAGCTTCCACGCTCTACAGCCATTTCCGGTCCGAGCATTTGCTGAACCATCACCGCTATGTCGGCACCCCAAAGGACCCGGTGACCGCGCGCTACAATGAAGGGTTTCACCGCTTCTTTTTCAGAGTGCTGCGCGATTGCCCGAAGACCGCCTGGGAGGCGGAGGCGAAATTGCTTGCCCGGAAAGACCTGCCCGCGACGGATTTCAGAAACCCGTTTTGGCGCTATGCGGGGCTGCAGCTTGGCTTTTTGGGCCTGGCCTTCGCGATTGGCGGTTGGGCGGGGCTTGGCCTGTTCGTCTTTCAGGCCTTTGTCGCAATCTGGCAGTTGGAGCTGGTCAACTATATCGAGCATTACGGGCTGACCCGCAAACATTTGGGAGAGGGCAAATACGAGCATGTCAAACCCCGCCACAGCTGGAACGCGGCGCAGCGTGCGTCAAACTGGTTCCTGATCAACCTGCAACGCCATTCCGACCATCATTATAAGCCGGACCGCCGCTTCCCCTTGCTGCAAACCTACAGTGCCAATGAGGCTCCTCAACTGCCGCATGGCTACCCTGTGATGACGATGGCGGCGATGATCCCGCCGCTTTTCCGGCGGATCATGAACCCACGGGTGCGGGCATGGCGCAAACAGTATTACCCGGAGATCCAGGACTGGCAGCCCTATAAGACCGCCACCAACCCGATGCCGCGTTAGGGATCAGCCCCGACCCGCACCAACTGCTTGCCGAAATTGCCGCCTTGGAGCATGTCCATGAAAGCGGCGGGCGCGTTTTCCAGCCCCTCTGCCACGGTTTCCTTCACCTTGATGGTACCATTGCCGACCAGCGGGCCCACTTCCTTTTGGAACTGGCCCATGAGGTGGAAGTGATCGAAGATGATGAAGCCCTGCACCCGCAGGCGGCGGGTCAGGATGTTGCGCCAGACGGCGGGCAAAGGCTGCGCCTCGGCGATGCCTTGCCCCGAATACCACGAAATCGCACCGCATAGCGCGATCCGCCCGCCGGTATTCATCCGGGTGAGCACCGCCTCCAAGGTCTTGCCGCCAACATTGTCAAAATAGACATCAACACCGTCAGGCGCCGCCCCTTTGAGAGCATCTGACAGGGCTTTGGCGTCCAGCGCGCGGTGATCAAAACAGGCGTCATATCCCAGCTCTTTCGTGGCATAGGCGCATTTATCTGCGCCGCCGGCAACACCAATGACGCGCATCCCCTTGGCCTTGGCAAGCTGGCCCACCATGCCACCCACAGCCCCTGTGGCGGCGGAAACGACGATGGTTTCGCCCGGCTGCGCGCTTGCGATTTCGTTGAGGCCGACCCAGGCCGTGATGCCCGGCATACCCAGCACGCCCAAGGCGGTCGAGATCGGGGCCACAGAAGGGTCTACCTTGCGCACTGCTTCCCCGTTGGAAACGGCATGTGAGGTCCATCCGAATTGACCCGTGACAATGTCCCCCACTGCGAAATCAGTGTGATCAGAGACCATCACCTCGCCTACCGCACCACCTTCCATGACACCGCCGATCTCTACCGGTGGGGCATATGATTTTGCGTCATCCATCCGCCCACGCATGTAGGGGTCCAGCGACAGCCAGATGATGCGCACCAGAAACTCCCCCCTACCGGGCTTGGGCAGCGCGCGGGTCTTCAGTTTGAAATTTTCGGGCGCAGGCCTGCCTTTCGGGCGCGAGGCGAGGGTGATGCAGGTGGCGTCGGTCATGGGGGCTCCTTCGAAAATGCTGACAAAAGCATAGCGCAGACCGCAGATAAAAAAACGCCCTGTCTCCTCTGCGGAGAGGCGACAGGGCGATAGTTTGTGCTTGCGGAGGTAGCCGCAGGCACGGGCGGTAACCTGGATAAATTCTGTTTAGTGCATCTCCGCTCTGATCTGCTGGCGCAGCACATCGATAGGGATTTTCTTGCCGTCGGCCTTATAGCACCAATAGGTCCAGCCGTTGCAGCTTGGCGCGCCTTCCAGCGCGGCGCCGACCTGATGGATCGAGCCTTTGACGTCATCCCCAATCAAGGTCCCGTCAGCGCGCACCTTGGCTTTGTGGCGGCCATTCAGGCTCCACAGCTCGTCACCGGGGGTCAGCAGCCCCCGCTCCACCAGCACGCCGAAGGCGACGCGCGGCTCGGCGCGTTTGGATTGTGTGACCTCCAACGAAGAGCGGTCAAACTTGCGCACGGATTTCAGGCGCGTCTCAGCCACTTTGCGATAGGCCTCCTCACGCTCGATACCGATGAAATCGCGGCCCAGTTTCTTAGCAACGGCACCGGTCGTGCCTGTGCCGAAGAACGGATCAAGCACCACATCGCCCGGGTTCGTCGTTGCCACCAACACACGGTGCAAAAGCGATTCCGGTTTTTGCGTCGGATGCGCCTTTTCGCCCATCTCGTTCTTCAAGCGCTCATGCCCCGTGCAGATCGGCAGCACCCAATCGGAGCGCATCTGAACGCCTTCGTTCAAGGCTTTGAGCGCCTCGTAGTTGAATGTGTATTTCGACCCTTCCGACTTGGAAGCCCAGATAAGGGTCTCATGCGCATTGGTCAGCCGCTTGCCGCGAAAATTGGGCATGGGGTTGGATTTGCGCCAGACGACATCGTTCAGCATCCAGAAGCCCTGATTTTGCAGCTCGTTACCCACACGGAAGATGTTGTGGTAGGAGCCAATAACCCAGATAGCGCCGTTGGGCTTCAACAGCCGGCGCGCGGCGGCAAGCCAGGCCCTGGTGAACGCGTCATAGCGTTTGAAGCTGGCGAATTGGTCCCAATCATTATCAACCGCATCTACCTTGGAGTTGTCCGGGCGATGCAGCTCGCCACGCAGTTGCAGATTATAGGGGGGGTCAGCAAAGATCAGATCGACAGACGCCTCGGGCAGGCTGTTCATCGCCTCGATGCAATCGCCGTCCAAAATTGTATTGAGCGGCAACGCCTCATGCGTCACCTTGGATATACGTCCCATCATCAGCCCCAAAATCTGCGCTTTCGCAGCGCTAGTTCGTTTGTTGGCCTAAGGATGAGTCAAAGCGATTCGTCAGTCAAAACTTTTAAATTTCAAAAGCTTATAGAATTTTATCGACACAAGATATTGTGGACTGGTTTGTAAGACCTGCGATGATGTGGTGTTATCCCGTGTTGCTCTAATGCACTGATATGCTCTTTGGTGGGGTAGCCCATATTTTTGCCCCAATTGTAGACGGGAAATTGTTGCGCCAATGCACCCATGATCCTGTCGCGCGTTACCTTGGCCAAAATAGACGCCGCAGCGATGCTTTGCGACCGACCGTCCCCCTTGACCAGTGGCGTGGCCGGGCCGTTCAGATCTTTGGGCACCCGGTTGCCATCCACCAAGACATGGCCGACCCCAGACAGGCCAGCCACCGCGCGGCACATGGCCAGATGCGACGCGTGGTAAATGTTGAGCCTGTCGATTTCTTCCACGCTGGCCTCGGCAATGCAGAACTGCGCGCGCGCCCGGATCTCATCGAACAAAGCCTCCCGCTTTGGGGCGCTGAGCTTCTTGGAATCGTTCAACCCATCGGGGATATCGCACGGGTTGAGTATGACCGCTGCCGCAACGACCGGCCCGGAGAGCGGCCCGCGGCCCGCCTCGTCCACCCCGGCAATGCCGGAGACACCTTGCGCGATTAGCGCGGCCTCATGTGAAAAGTCAGGTCCCACGGAATGGTCAAACACCGGCCAGCCCGGAAAGGCAAAGAGAAAAGGGGCGACCTTGGCGGCCGCCCCCCACTGCTCGCACTGGTTAAGAGACGACAAGTACAGATGGCACTCGTTATTCTTCATGCCCGCCAGCCATAGTGCTGCAGGCAGCGACGCCCGTAATAGTAACGGGGCCCGCTATGGGTGTGGTTCTTGCGCAGACAGTTATGCGGCAGCTGCGCGCGGACGGAGCTTTGCAGGCAGCGCGCTGCGTAGACCTGCCGGGGGCCACGATGGGTCCAGGTCTCGGTCAGGCACTGGCGGCTCGCGATCTTAGCATGCCTGCGCGGCTGGACATGCGGTCTGGGCGCGACATGAGGCTTGGCAACATGGCCGGTTGCCTTACGGCGTTTGCGGTCATTCCGGTTATCAATGGCCTTCGCGATCACGCCCAGAACGAGCAGCCCGCCCAGAACCTTTGCGACATCTTCATCTGCGCGCGCAGGCGCTGTTGTGGCTGTCGTTGCGACAATGGCTGCGCTGAGAAGCGTGGCGATAAACTTGCGGGGCATGGTGTGCATCCTTTCGAGAGTGTGGCACTTGCCTTACCTTGGCCCGACGGCCACCCGCTAAACCATTTCACCCAAAAGAAAGGCCCTAACCGCAGTTTGATATTGGATAACAGCGCATTTCAAAGGTAGTTGAGGCCATGATACAGCGCATTCTCCGTGCCGCAGCAGCGATGCTGGCGGCCTCGACCCTTGCGGCCCATGCGGGCTGCTACGTCGATTACAAAGCCAAAAAAGACGAACCGCTGCAGCTGCATTACGGGGTCATGGAAGTTCCGGGGCAGGTCTGCACCGCGAACCGGGATGCCGCAGCTGTTATAGGCCCACGGCTTGCCAAGCAGGGTTGGACGCTGCTCAATGTCGTCTCTGTCTTTGATGATACGGGCCTTGCGGGAAGGAAAGCCAGTGCCGGACAATTCTACCTTCGCTACTAAGCTGACGCCTGCGCGGGTTATTCTGGTAGGCGTCGCGGCGATTGTGATCATCCTTGTTGCCGCCGCCGTTGTCCTGTTTGCTAACCTGCCCGACGCGAACGCCTTCAACGCGCGGGTCGAACGGCTGTTTGTCGAAAATGACGCGCTGACCAGCCCGGCAGAGATCAAACTTCTGGAAATCCTGGCAGGCTCTGGAACCGCGTTTTCCGAAACTCTGGCCTCCTACCGGTTCATCATCTTTGTGCTGATGGTCTTTGCCACAGCCTTGCTGATTGCGACGCTGGTGTCGCTTGTCTCTCTTGTCGGTCTTGCCCGGCGGATGGCCGAGGTTGAGCGCTCCGGCATCCAGATCAACGCGCTGACGGTGCATCGCGGCGAACGGCTGGTGCAGATCAATGACATGGAATTCAAACTGACCGAGGCGGCATTAGAGACGCTTTCGGTCCTGGCGGAGGCCCGGATTGACGATGACGTCCTGTCAGGGATCGAGATCGAGAGCGTTATTTCAGGCAAACCCACTGCCGATTGCGATGAGGCAGCAGGCGCCGTGCGCATCAAACGGTTGCGCGATCACCTGGGCAATCAGATGATGAGCGAGCTGCTGATCAAGAACATCGCCCGCAAGGGCTATGTATTGGCGGTGGAGCCGGACGCAATCCGCATGCTTTGAGCGCATTGTCCACGCTGCCGTCACAACCTCCTTGGGGTGGTGACAGCGGCGCGGCACACTGCTACATGGGCGTCGGATTTGCTGTCGCTGGAGTGCCATTTTGCTTGTTGAGGAAACATCGCTAGACGGGGTCTTTGTCGTGACGCCCAAACGGTTTGGCGATGACCGGGGGTTCTTCTCGGAAGTCTGGAGCAGGCCTGCCTTGGCCAAACATGGAATCGACATCGATTTTGTTCAGGACAACCATTCCAAATCTGCGCAGCGCGGCACGGTTCGCGGGTTGCACTTCCAGGCCCCTCCGCACGCGCAGGACAAGCTGGTGCGCTGCGGCGCTGGGGCGGTTCTGGACGTAGTCGTCGACATCCGCAAAAGCTCTTCCAGCTACGGGAAATGGCTGTCGGTCGAGCTGAGCGCGGAGAACGGCAAGCAATTGTTTGTGCCCAAGGGCTTCCTGCACGGGTTTTCCACCCTCACAGCTGATGCCGAGCTGCTTTACAAATGCTCGGACATTTATGCGCCGGATTGCGACGGCTCTGTGCATTTTGCGAGCCCTAGCCTTGGGATCGATTGGCAAGTCGACGCCAGCGGCGCGGTGCTGTCTGACAAAGATGCGCAAGCGGTTGATTTCGCCCAGTTCGTCTCCCCCTTTGAATAATGTGATGGAAGTGATGCCCGTATGAAGATTCTGGTCACAGGGGGCGCAGGGTTTATCGGATCCGCAGTGGTGCGCCAAGCCATCCGCGATGGTCATGAGGTCGTGAACGTCGATGCGCTGACCTATGCGGCCTGCCTCGCCAATGTCGATCCGGTCTCAAACGCGCCGGGCTACGTGCTGGAACAGGCCGATATCTGCGACGCCGAGGCCGTGGCCGCGATCTTTGCCAAACATCAGCCCGACGCTGTCATGCATCTGGCCGCAGAAAGCCATGTTGACCGGTCAATCGATGGGCCACAGGCCTTCATGCAGACCAACATCATGGGCACATTCACAATATTGCAGGCAGCCCTCAACTATTGGGACGGCAAGGGCCGCCCCGACGGGTTCCGCTTCCATCATATCTCGACCGATGAGGTTTACGGAACATTGGGCGACGAAGGCCAGTTCACCGAGACGACACCATACGCACCGAACAGTCCCTATTCCGCCTCGAAAGCGGCCTCTGACCATTTGGTCCGCGCCTGGGGGGAGACATATGGCCTGCCCTTCGTGCTGACCAATTGCTCGAATAATTACGGACCCTACCACTTCCCCGAGAAGCTGATCCCGGTGGTCATCCTGAATGCGCTCTCGGGCCAGCCGATCCCGGTTTACGGCAAGGGCGAAAATGTTCGTGACTGGCTTTATGTGGAAGACCACGCCGACGCCCTGCTGACAGTTCTGCAAAAAGGCGAGAACGCGCGGACCTACAATATTGGCGGGGAGAATGAGGCGAAAAATATCGACATCGTCACCATGAT
Organism: uncultured Rhodobacterales bacterium; assembly: GCA_964387155.1. GTDB lineage: Bacteria > Pseudomonadota > Alphaproteobacteria > Rhodobacterales > Rhodobacteraceae > Litoreibacter. The sequence goes on from CAYLVP010000002.1 coordinate 19,440, forward strand.
CTGCGCCTTGCTGGATGAGCTGCGCCCGAAAGATCTGCCCTATGCCAAGCAAATCACCTTCGTCACTGACCGGCCCGGCCATGATTTGCGCTATGCCATTGACCCAGAGCGCATCCGCACAGAGCTTGGCTGGCGGCCCTCTGTGACGCTTGAACAGGGCCTGCGCAAAACGGTCGAATGGTACCTGGAGAATGAAGACTGGTGGCGCGCGCTGCAAAACCGCGACGGGGTCGGCCAGCGGCTGGGTGCGCAAAAATGACCACGCTTGTCTTTGGCAAAACCGGGCAGGTCGCGACCGAGCTTGGCGCGTTTCAGGGCGCCCGCCTTTTGGGGCGTGACGCCGCGGATCTGACGCAGCCGCAGGTCTGCGCTGCATTGATTTCCGAGATCAAGCCGCAGGCGGTGATCAATGCCGCCGCATATACCGCCGTTGACAAGGCAGAGGAGGAAGAACCCCTCGCGCTGCAAATTAACGGTGATGCACCCGCCGCTATGGCTGAAGCATGTGCGGCCTTGGACATTCCTTTTGTGCACATTTCCACCGACTACGTGTTTGACGGCAGTGGGACCCGGGCGTGGCAAGAAACAGACCCTGTTTCGCCGCAAAACGCCTATGGCCGCACGAAACGGGCAGGCGAAGATGGCGTTCGTGCCGCCGGAGGCCGCTTCGCGATCATGCGGACCTCCTGGGTTTTTTCGGCACATGGGGCCAACTTCCTGAAAACCATGTTGCGGCTGTCAGAGACCCGGGATGCGCTGTCCATTGTCGCAGACCAGATTGGCGGGCCGACCCCTGCCGACGCAATTGCGGCTGCCGCCATGCGCATGGCCGAGACACTGGCCAAGACCCCTGAGGCCGCCGGGACATATCATTTCTCTGGCGCGCCTGACGTCAGCTGGGCTGATTTCGCCCGCCATATCTTTGCCACCTCAGGGCGCGATATCGCGGTCAGTGACATCGCCACGACAGAGTATCCGACGCCAGCGGCGCGGCCGTTGAACTCTCGCTTGGACTGCAGCGCTACGGCAAAGATGTTTGGAATAGACCGGCCCGATTGGCGGGGTGCTGTCACCCGCATCGTGGCAGATTTGGAAGGCTGATATGATGAAACGCAAAGGCATTATTCTGGCAGGCGGCTCGGGCACGCGGCTCTACCCGATCACGCAAGGTGTGTCGAAGCAGCTGATGCCGATCTATGACAAGCCGATGATCTACTATCCGCTGAGCGTGCTGATGTTGTCCGGCATCCGCGAGATCGCGGTCATCACCACGCCAGAGGATCAGGACCAGTTTCAGCGCCTTCTCGGCGATGGCAGCCAATGGGGCGTGTCGCTGACGTTTATTGTGCAGCCCAGCCCTGACGGTCTGGCGCAGGCCTACCTATTGGCAGAAGATTTTCTGGCTGGCAGCCCAAGCGCCATGGTGCTGGGTGATAATATCTTCTTTGGCCATGGCCTTCCGGTGCTTCTGGAAGCTGCGGATCAAAGCGATCAAAAGGCCACGGTCTTCGGGTACCGCGTCACGGATCCTCAGCGCTACGGTGTCGTCGCCATGGACGCCGACGGTACCGTCACCGACATTATCGAAAAACCTGAAGTGCCACCGAGCAATTATGCCGTCACCGGGCTCTACTTCCTTGATGGCTCCGCAGCTGAGCGCGCCCGCACCATCACCCCGTCCCCCCGGGGCGAGTTAGAAATAACGTCGCTTCTGCAGACCTACCTGACAGAAGGGTCACTGAGCGTACAAAGAATGGGCCGGGGGTTTGCGTGGCTCGATACTGGCACGCATACGAGCCTGCTTGATGCCGGGAATTTTGTCCGCACGTTGCAGTCCCGCCAAGGGTTGCAAACCGGATGTCCCGAGGAAATTGCCTTTGAGCAAAACTGGATCACGGCCGAGGCGCTGCGTGAGCAAGCTTCCGTTTACCAAAAGTCTGAATACGGCAAGTATTTGCTGTCGCTTCTCTCTGCGTAGCAAACAGATTTTTCTCATATTTCATAAAGTGTATCGAGTGTTCATACCAAAGTCCTAGAGGTGCCATAATCTGATCTTGATTGAGTGCATTTTGGGCATCGAAAACCGCGTGACTGTCTGACAGACTGAGGCGGGCAAGCCTCCATGTGGTGGGGGGCAGCGCCGCAAAGTTCTGAGGCAGGTACCGCGACGACAAGCTGCCAATATTCGGGGCCCTGCCTCCCGACCCAAAGTTAAGGATTTCTGCCGAGATGTGCACGATCTGCCAAGCGCTCAACCCGACAGCCCCCCGCAATTTCGATATGCACACTGATGCGTATGATACGGTGTCAGACTATAACGAAGACGGCGATTTGGTTCGGTCAGAAACCCTGAATTCTGGTGACAGCGTTACGGTTGAAGATGGCAACAGCTCCAACGGCAAGCCCGTGTACTCGCTGGATCAGATCGCGGACTATCTGACCACCGGCTATTGGGAAGATACAAATCCGAGTTTTCGTGACGGCGCGGTTCGCAAGTTCGACCTGAACAGCAGCAAGACACTTACCATTGATGTGACCGGCCTGAACAGCCAAGGCAAATTGCTGGCCCGCGAAGCGCTGGAAACCTGGTCAGATGTCACCGGCATCACGTTCCAAGAAGTTTCGAACAATGCTGACATAACCTTTGATGACAATGATCGTGGCGCATACGCAGGATCCACTTTCTCCTGGAACGGCTCCTACTACGCGATCAATTCTTCCACGGTCAATGTCTCCACCAATTGGCTCGCGACGCAAGGCACCTCGCTGACCAGCTACAGTTTCCAGACCTATATTCACGAGATCGGGCACGCGTTGGGCCTTGGTCACGCCGGTGACTACAATGGCTTCGCAAGCTACGCCAATGATGCGGTCTACGCAAATGACAGCTGGCAGGCGACCGTCATGTCCTATTTCTCGGAAAGCGAGAATGGCTATGTGGACGCAAGCTTTGGATATGTTCTGACCCCACAAATGGCCGATATCCTGGCCATCCAAAACCTGTACGGGGACGCAAGCTCTGCCCGAGGCAGCAATACGACCTACGGCGTCGGTGCCACAGCAGATGCCAATGTGGATGTGCTGGGCACGCATGCTGTCACATTGTTTGACGGTGGCGGGGTCGACACAATCAACCTGTCTTCCAGAAACAACGACCAAAGGCTCGACCTGAACGAAGAGACCTTTTCGGACGTCAACGGACGCATTGGCAATTTGGCGATTGCGCGAGATACCGTCATTGAAAATGCAGTGCTCGGCAACGGTGATGATACAATCCTCGGCAATTCCGCCTCGAACGACCTGGATGGTGGGGCTGGCGCAGATTCGCTGTTTGGCGGCGGCGGGTTTGACTATGCAGTCTATACCCGGTCGACGTCCCGCGTCGATATTCGCTTGGACGACGCCACTGCCAGTGGGGGCCATGCAACGGGTGACACGCTGACCGGCATCGAGGGTATTAAGGCATCTAACTACGATGACTATTTGTCAGGAAGTTCAGGGGCCAATAATCTTTACGGCAATGGCGGCAATGACTATCTCCGCGGCAACGCGGGTGGTGATCTTTTGGATGGCGGCGCTGGAACGGATGTCGCCAATTATTGGACGTCAAATGGGCGGGTCGATATTCGCCTCGACGAAGGGACCGCCAATGGCGGGCACGCGACTGGCGACGTCTTGGTCAATATCGAGAATATCACCGCAACGCGCTACGATGATTACTTGTCCGGTGATAACGGCGATAACGTCCTGTTTGGATGGGCAGGCAACGACTACCTGCGCGGAAATGCCGGCGCTGACGTCCTGGACGGCGGGTCGGGTACCGATCTTGCCAATTATTGGACCTCAAACGGGCGGGTCGATATTCGCCTCGACGAGGGAACCGCGAGCGGCGGGCACGCGACCGGGGATGTTCTGATCGATATCGAGAATATCACCGGCACCCGCTACGACGATTACCTGTCTGGCGACAGTGGTGGAAATGTCCTGTTCGGATGGGCGGGAAATGACTACTTGCGCGGCAATGCGGGCGCTGACGTCCTGAATGGCGGATCGGGTAACGATCAGGCCAATTATTGGACCTCAAACGGCCGGGTTGATATTCGCCTCGACGAAGGGACCGCCACCGGCGGGCACGCGACCGGGGATGTTCTGATCGATATCGAGAATATCACCGGAACTCGCTATGATGATTATCTGTCTGGCGACAATGGCGCAAATGTCCTGCTGGGTTGGGCAGGCAATGACTACTTACGCGGCAATGCCGGCGCTGACGTCCTGAACGGCGGGTCGGGGATCGATCAGGCAAATTACTGGAAATCTAATGCCGCAATTGAGATCGATCTGAGCAATGGCACCGCCTCAGGTGGACATGCAGATGGTGACGTGCTCATCGATATCGAAAATATCACTGGGTCTAGGTTTGGTGACGAAATCTCCGGCGACAATGGCGCTAACGTTCTATTTGGTTGGGCAGGCAAAGACATTCTGAATGGCGGCCGCGGGAATGACACTTTGACCGGCGGTTCGGGCGACGACATTTTTGTCTTCGAAAACTCGTTTGACAGAGACACGATCACAGACTTTGCCATCAACAGGGACGTCATCGACCTGTCATCCGTCAATTCGATAAACAATTGGAACGACCTCAGTTCCAATCACCTGAGCCAGTCCGGAGGCAATACGATCATTGATGCTGGATCTGGGAATGTCATTACAGTTGAAGGCATCTCTGTTGCTGCGTTAGATCAGGATGACTTCCTGTTCGTTTAACGGAACTGGTGCCTTAGGGCTGCAGGTTCAGAATTTTGAAGGTGAGCATGCCGCGCATATCACCTTTCGAACACCATCGACTTCGATAAATCGGATCATTCTGTCCGGCGGTCTCTGCGCCGTTTCCGCGGCCCCATCAGAACGTGCTGTATCTGCTCGCAACACGCGGGGTCATCGCTGATCGCTCGACCGTGTATCGGTGGGTGATCAAGTTTGGCTCGGAGAGAGGTGGTCCCCAAAATCTGAACAGTTGAGCTAGGCGGGTTTTCCGCCCCTGATC
>CAYLVP010000002.1:24589-83912 GCA_964387155.1 uncultured Rhodobacterales bacterium
GAGGTGGTCCCCAAAATCTGAACAGTTGAGCTAGGCGGGTTTTCCGCCCCTGATCCGGCAGCTTGTCGGGACAAATGAGCAAAGATGGCAAGACGACCAAGGCGGACCCGCAGCAGCGGATTTGAGCAAATCGTCGGCACCTCGCCGAAGCCCGAAAGTTCATTGAAACTTGGAGGATCGATTACAAGATCCAGAGACCACACAGATCTCTTGGCGGGCTGGCTACCGGCCGTCTACGCCAATTTTAACCTCAGAACCCGGCCTGCCTTACTTGCGCACTGCTATGGCTTTGCTGAGCAAGCCTTGATCACTGGCCGTCGTCCTACACCAAGCGCTACGGAAGGGGCTGGGCACAAAAAAGGCCCCTCCGCAGAGAGGGACCTTTTCCTGTTACCGCGGCCCTAGGGAAGCCGCATTTACCTTGTTTCGCTACACTCGTTACAGACCTTAGCCAGACGCACCACTTAACCCGTGAGGGTTGGCAACATACTCATTACCGACTGCTGGCAGTCCCGTTATCGAATCGGTTTGTGGCAAAGGTATGGAAAGCCGTACCTGATCTGTGTTCTTTCTTCGTTTTTGTGGGGTTTATGCCGCGAGAAGGCAGCATTAGCCCATATTTCTGCACGAAACGGCTCAGCCAAAGCAGAAAATCGAGCCAGGGATAATGATGCCCATGCGCCTATTTCGACGCTCAAAACACGAATAATGGCAAGTATTTTGCCGGATCTGTTAGGAAATACACGTGTTGCTCATTGAGACAGTTGGGGATCGCAGCGGCGCGTCCGGCTACGTCACCTGCGCTCGCTGGTCTTCCCGACCCATTGCGATCAGAAGCGGGTTTGCGGCTTGCTCGGCCTGAAAATCGGCCTTGCTACCCATGCCTCGCCATCCGGCGGAAATCAGTGATTGCGCCACGGCGCCGCCCAATGTGGTGCCAGGGCCGGTTATGATGAACAGGTCCGGCGCGAATTCCTGCGCGGCAACAGTGATGGCATGGGTAAAATCATAGGGCTTGGTCACCTGATGGCCGAAGGTGTAGCTGTGCAGCGCGTCGAGATTGGTGGCATGTGGCCACCAGATCTGCCCCCGCCCGTCGATCATCGGGCAGGTCGGCTGGCGGAACATCTCTGGCTTGAAGTGTTGAAGGGCGCGGGTAGAGACCGGCGCGACCAGCTCAGAGTGGAAACCCGCATGACCTGACAAGCGCATGGGGAAACGGTCGGTTTCGGGCATCTCGGCTTCAAAGGCCGCCAGCCCAGCCTCATCGCCCGCCAGCACCAGCATCCCGCCAAGGTCAATCGACAGGCTGAGCCTGTGACCCGGACGGGCGGCAATCTGCGCCACGCGCGCCAACAGATCGTCCTTTGTATGCGGATCCGGCACCCAATCCGCGCCCATATGCGGGTAGATCAACTGCCCGCCCGCGCCACCATCCTGCATCCGGGCACCCATGCCGGTGGTAATCTCGAACCCGTCTTCGGGGGTCACTGCACCGCCGCAGGCCAAGGCTGTGTACCAGCCCATCGAATTGCCGGTGACCGCAACAATCTCGACCCGGTCCGAGAGGCTCAACGCATCGCCGTAGCTCGCCGCATAGATCAGCGCGGAGGCATTGTCGCCGCGCCCATGCCTGGCCACGGAAAACCGGGGCGCGCTGTCAAGTTCGCTCAGGCTGTCCGCGCCCCTGGCCAGGCGGGCTGCATCAAACCCGGCAAGCAAATCAGCGTCGGGGAAGCAGCGCGCAAGCGTGCCAAGCTCTGCTTTGTTATAGGTGCCCCGGCCCGGGCAGATCAGAACGGCGGTGGTCACGTCAAAAGCTCCCGCGCGGCGGTCAATATGGCGTCCTTGGAGGGCATGGTTGCGCCATAGGCGGGGCCGGTGGCGATAAAGCTGTCCTCGGCGGCAAGCCGTGTGGCGGGCAAACGGGCCTCCGCCAAAGCGGTCATTACCGCCTCGGACACCCCTCCGGTCCGCCGGGTTTCATCGACGACAAGGATGCGTTTGCAAGGGCGCACGGCCGCGATCATCGCCTCCAGCGGCAGCGGGTTCAGCCAGCGCAGGTCGATCACCCGCAGGCCGGGGCCAAGCTCCTCCTGCGCCTGCCGGGACAGGTAGTAGCCATTGGCAAAGCTGATTATTGCCAGATCGGTGCCGTCCCCGCTTTGGCCGACCTCGCCCAATGCGATACGCTCATCGGGGGCAGGGTATTGCTGCATCCAAGCCCCGTCCCCCGCGCCCAGATCGCGCATTGGGTAGAGGGCAATCGGTTCAAGGAAAACCACCAGCCGCTGCTCTTCCCGCGCGAGGCGCACGCATTCGCGCAGCATACGGGCCGCATCCGCCCCGCCCGATGGGCAGGCCAGAATGAGCCCAGGAATGTCGCGCAGCACGGCCACCGAATTGTCATTGTGGAAATGCCCGCCAAAGCCGCGCTGATAGCCCAGCCCGGCAATCCGCACCACCATCGGGTTGGTGTATTGCCCGTTCGAGAAGAAGGGCAGCGTTGCCGCCTCGCCGCGCAGCTGGTCCTCGGCATTGTGGAGATAGGCCAAAAACTGGATCTCGGGCATCGGCAGAAACCCGTTCTGGGCCATGCCGATGCCAAGCCCAAGGATTGAGGTTTCATCCAGCAAGGTGTCAATCACCCGGTCGGGACCGAAGCGCTTTTCAAGCTTTTGGGTCACGCCGTACACCCCGCCTTTGCGGCCCACATCCTCACCCATCAGGACAATCTCGGGATGTTGCAGCATCAGATCATGCAGCGCCCAGTTGATCAGCCGGCTCATCGGTTGCGGCTCGCTCTGCGCGGCGATGTCGGGACCGAAAATTTTAGTGCGGTCGGTGGCGCTGGGCCCATTGCTTGGCGCGCAATTCCGCGCAGGCGGGATCAGGCTGGCCATCACATCCTGCGCCGTTTTCAGACGTGGCCGTTTGATGACCTGGGCAGCTGCGCGGGAGACGCGGGCGCGGGTCGCCTCGTAAATCTCAAGCGCGGCGGTGTGGGGAAGAGCCCCTGATGCGGCCAGCAAAGCGGTTGAGATCAGCAATGGGTCCTGCGCCTCCTGCGCCTCAACCTCGGCTTTTGGCAGGTAGCTTGTCGCGATATCGGCCCCCGCATGCCCGTAAAGCCGCACGGTGCTCAGATGCAGAAAGGCCGGTTTGCGGTGAGTGCGCACATACCGGGCCGCCTGCTGCGCCACGGCGTAGCTGTCATAGAGGTCGCGCCCGTCGCAGGCGAAATAGGCCAGCCCCGGGCGGGACGAGAAACTCGCCGCGATCCAGTTTTTCGGCGTTCTGGTCGAAATCCCGATCCCGTTATCCTCGCATATGAACAAAAGAGGCAACGGGATGGACTGAAAGCTGGCCCAGGCGGCGGTGTTGAATGCGCCTTGCGCGGTGGAGTGGTTGGCCGACGCATCCCCGAACGAGCAGACCGCAATGGCATCCCGCGGCCAGGCCTCATGCTCGGGCGCATGGCGCCTGGCGGCGGCAATCGCATAAGCCGCGCCCACCGCTTTAGGCAGGTGGCTCGCAATCGTCGAGGTCTGCGGCGGGATGTTGAGCGCCTTGGAGCCCAGCACCTTATGCCGCCCGCCTGAGATCGGATCCTCGCTGGAACAGGCAAAGCTCAACAGCATGTCCCACAGCGCCGAGTGCCCCGGCATTTGGCCCGCGCGCGCAATCTGAAACGCTCCGTCACGGTAATGCAGGAAGGCCGGATCGGTTGGGCGCAGCGCATGGGCAACGGCGGCCATCCCCTCATGGCCAGACGATCCGATGGTATAATAGCCTTGCCCCGCCGCCTGCATGTCGCGGCTTTCGAGATCCAGCGCACGGCTGAGCACCTGCGCGCGGTAGATGGCCACGGCGTCTTCGGGCGGCAAACTGATGGTTGGGCTGAGCGCGGGCAGATCACCTTGCGCCAAGCGGCGGCGAAAATTGGCCTCGACGATTGCAGTGCGGTCCATGCGTCAGGATGTCTCTTGCTGACTTGGCGCGCATCGCACGCGCCAAACATATACCGCGCACAGGTTGACCGATCGCTCTACCATGTGAAGGTCCTCCAAAGCCGCCATGCCCAATCATGTCCCGCGACAGGGCGGTGATGTCGAGCCATTTTCTGCATCGCCCCCCCTATCTGGGTCGTTCCTTGCTTCCAAAGCAGCCGGAACCGGCGATACCGACAGCAACGCGGGGAGCCTAGATATAAATCTGAGTAAATTTATCAGAAAGGGTTGATCCATTCCCAACTTCCTGTAATTGAGTAAAACAGTAAGATTTAAAAGCAGGGATATCCCATGATCGCCAAGACCTCCATTCTCGCGCTCGCCATTGCTGCCACGGCAGGCACGGCGACGGCTGCTGAGCTTAACCTCTACTCCTCGCGCCATTACGACACGGATGAACGTCTCTATTCCGAATTCACCGAGGCCACGGGCATCAAGATCAACCGCATCGAAGGCAATGCCGACGAGCTGATCACACGGATGGAGGCCGAGGGCGCGAACTCCCCGGTTGATGTGTTCCTGACTGTCGACACCGTCCGCATCACCCGCGCGAAAGAGCTTGGGCTGCTGCAGCCGGTTGAAAGCGACGTGCTTGAAGCACGCATTCCCGCCTATTTGCAGGATGCGGACAACCAGTGGTTCGCCTTCTCGCAACGGGCCCGGATCCTGTTCTACGACAAGACCGATGTGGCAAACCCGCCCGCCACCTATCAGGACCTCGCCAAGCCGGAATATGCGGGCATGATCTGCATCCGGTCGTCGTCGAACGTCTACACGCAAAACATCACCGCCGCTTTGACCGCCCATTTGGGTGAGGAAGCCATCGGTGACTGGGCCAAGGCAGTTGTGGGCAATTTCGCACGCGATCCGCAGGGCGGCGACACTGATCAGCTGCGCGGCATCGCGTCGGGCGAGTGCGACATTGCCATGTCGAACACCTATTACTTTGCCCGCGCGCTGCGCAAAGGCGACAAGTCCATGACGGCAGAAGACCTTGCCAATATCGGCTGGGTCTTCCCCAATCAGAACGATATCGGCGCGCATATGAACATCTCTGGCGGCGGCGTGGCGGCGAATGCGCCGAACAGGGAGAATGCGATCAAGTTCCTGGAATATCTGGCCTCTGATCAGGCGCAGCAGTATTTCTCTGCCGGGAATGATGAATACCCCGCCGTTCCGGGCGTGGGTCTGGCCGAATCCGTGGCCACGCTGGGCATCTTCCGCCCCGACGCGATTGAGCTGGGTGACATTGCCGCACAAATCGGCGCGGCACAGAACATTCTGAACGAGGCAGGCTGGAAGTAACCAGCCATCCGGCTGCAATCTCAGGCGCGTTCCCTCAGGGGGCGCGCTTTTTTATGAGCGGTGCTCACCGCGCCTTGCGCCAATCCCCGATCTGAGCGCAAAGCAGAAGCACCGGCAACAGCCCAAGGGCCGCAATCAGCAAGCTCGGCACCGCGGCCCCGTCCAACCGCTCGTCCGAGGCCAGCCGGAACGCATGCACGGCCAAAGTGTCATAGTTGAACGGGCGCAGGATCAGGGTTGCGGGCAGCTCTTTGATGGTGTCGACGAAAACAATGAGTAGCGCGGTCAGGATCGACGGGCGCAAGACCGGCAGATGAACCGCCCGCACCGTTCCCCAGGCCGACCGCCCCAACACGCGCGAGGCCGCATCAACATTGGGCGTCACCGTCGCCAGCCCGCTGTCATAGGCCCCGATGGCAGCGGCGAGAAACCGGATCATATATGCCGCGATCATCAGCCAGATCGAGCCCGAAATCAGCAAGCCGGTCGAGATATCGAACCAGGCCTCCATATGCGCGTCGAGCCAGTTGTCAAAACGCGCGAACGGCACCAGAAGGCCCACGGCGATCACGCCGCCCGGCACCGCATATCCCAACCGCCCCACAAAGAGCGACGCGATGGAGGCCCGGCTGGTTGAAACCCGGTTGAACGTGCCCAGAAGCACCGCCGCCGCGACAGTGATGATGGCGGCAATCCCGGCCAGCATCAGCGAGGTCTGGATGAAGCCAAGATAGCGAGGGCTGAAAATATCCTGCTCTGACCGCAGCCCCATAAGGATCAAGGTTGCCGTCGGGATCACCACGCCCAAAAGTACAGGCAGCGCGCAGGTTGCCTGCGCCGCCACGGCATGACGGCCCGAAAGGGGGAACCGCGCGAAGCCTTCCTGCGGACCCTTGCTGGCAAAACCTGCCCCGCCCCGGGTGATATGTTCCAACGCAGCGACCAGCAGAGCAAAGGCCAGCAGCCCCAGGGCCAGCTGCGCTGCCGCCCCCCGGTCGGCCAGGCTGAACCAGCTGGTGTAAATCCCGGTTGCGAAGGTCTGTACGCTGAAATGCGCAACCGTGCCGAAATCGGCAATCGTCTCCATCACCACCAGCAATGTCCCGGCAGCTATCGCGGGGCGGGCCATTGGCAAAGACACCTTGAAGAACGCCGCCAGAGGCGAGGACCCAAGCGAGCGCGCCGCATAAAACGGTGTCGCCGCCTGCATACGAAAGGCCGCGCGGGTTAGCAGGTAGACGTAGGGATACAGCACCAGCGTCAGCATCATGGCCGCCCCCCCGAGGGATCGGATTTCGGGGAACCAGTAGTCCCGCGGCCCCCATCCCATAAGGTCCCGCAACGTGGCTTGCACGATGCCCGGATGGTCCAGCACATCCGTATAGGCATAGGCCAGGACATAGGCCGGGAAGGCCAGCGGCAGCACGAGCGCCACCTCAAGGATGCGACGCCCTTTGAATTCGCAGGTGACGACCAGCCAGGCGGTACTGACCCCGATCAGGATCGCGCCGAGCGAGACCAGCTTCACCAGCACAAGCGTGGTCCAAGTGTAGCGCCACAGCACGGTGTCAGCCAATCGGCCCAAGGTTTGCAGATCGCCAAAGACGGCCGCAAAGATCACCGCCACCAGCGGCAGCAGGCAGATGGCCGCCACACTCAGCGCCGTGCCAGAGATGAGCTTGTGATCCATAAAAGCGCGCCTTGCGGGTCGAAGAGGACTCGGATGCCGGTTTAACGCGTAATTTCTGCCGATTATAGGCCTGATTATTTTTGTCGGGATTGACTAATCTGACTAAATCAATCAACAATTATATATTGAGTCTCAGCCACCCCGCCCAAATCAAGCAGGGGCAGCCCGGACATCCTCAGATCGTAGGAGTGACCGTATGAGGCAACGACAAACAGACCGCCCGCCACAAGCTGCGCACAAGGCCGAACCCATCTGCTGGTGCGAGATATTGGACTCTGCCCTGTCCGGCTTGCAGCCTGCCGACCAACAGATCGAACGCATGCTCGATTATCTGGAGCGACGCCAATGAACGCCATGACAGATGTTGCCCCTGCCCTGTCGGCCGACCTCCCGAAGATCGAGACATATGACGCGCGTGATCTGATTCGCAGCGGCGTTCAGGCTTGCATCCTGCTGGACGAGCAGACCTACTACCTGCGTATCACCCGCGCGGGCAAATTGATCCTGACCAAATAAGCAAGTAACTCATGCCCAAGACCCCCAGCCCCTGTATCGATGTCTGCAAATTCAAGCGTGACGGCCATTGCATTGGCTGTTCGATGACAAAGGCTCAGAAATCGCTGTTCAAAGAGCTCAAAAAGGACAAGCACCGCGCGGCCTTTGTCGAAATGCTGGTGGGTCAGCAATCCCAGATGGGGCGCTATTCGCATTGGGCGCCGAAATACCTGCGCAAATGTCTCAAGAAAAAGGTCACGCCCATCGCCGCTGTGCGGGGCGTGGCTTGACCTCATGTTGGTTTGATAGACCGGCCTGCGCGGCTTAGGCGAGATGCGCCCTTAAAAGCCAGGCGAATTTTTCATGCGTCTGACCGCGTGCAATGCACAGATCTTCGGTCAACGTGTCATCGTGGTCCGCCGCAAGCGCGCCTGTTCCGGCCAGTGTCGCCGCGAGTGTTTCCTGAGCGACCTGCATGGCCTTGATCATCTCTTTATCCGAGGCGCGACCCTCATGCTCTTTCACCTTGGAGCGCTCGAGCATACCCGCCAGAGTACCCTCCGCATGCGCATCAAGCGCGCGAATGCGTTCCGCCAGGTCGTCCTGCGCAGTGAAGTGATCTTCGTAGATCTCCTGAAACAGTTGATGCAGAGGGCCGAAGGCCATGCCCGTCACGTTCCAATGAAAATTCTGCGCAAGCATCGTTGTCACGGCGGTCTCTGCCACGCTTTGGTTCAAGGCGTCGGCGATAGCGGTTCGTGCATCGGTGGATAGCGCGACTGCGGTTTGAGTCATCACATTGCTCCCTAAATCAGAAAATGGCTGGCTGGCAACATCAGGCTGGCTCGCGTGCTCTTTAAGTTAGAGACCGCGCGCCGGATGGCAAGAGCGTTTTAGAATTATTCTAATTCAGAGAAAAATGCTCAGCGATGCGACCCACAAGAAAGCCGATCAGGCGACAGTTCTCGCGCGACAGGCGTGACCCCAGCAGGAACCGCTGGCTGGCCTCATCACCGCGCGCACAGGCCAGCCCGAGCTGCGCCAACCATTTTTCGTCAAAAGTCAGCTCTGACGTGCCGGGCCGATACAGGCGCGCGGGCCTGTGCAGCGCGTCATTGAGGCATCGCATCAACGTATCCGCATAAGCCTCGCGCGAGGCCTGCGGGGTGGTCTGCAACAAGGCACAGGCCTCGAACAAATACGCCTTGCGCTTGGCCCGGCAGCGCATCGCAACCAGCCGCAGGTAGTTCAGAAAGGCCATGCTTTCCGCGCTGATATGCGGCCGCGGCGCACCCTCTCGCGTTATGTCCTGTCTAAGCGCCACCATGTCAAAGCCATCTCCTTGAAAGCCGGGGCTGGACCCTGCGCGGAGTCCCTATGCTCTCCAAACTAGGGTGAGAGGCCAAAAATCTCAAGAAGAAGCCGACTGTTTTAGTCGGTCTTTCGTCACGTTCAGGTGACGCTCGGGGTGGTGCTTTGATCAGACAGCATCATCGGGCGTCTCTCTGGCCCCGATTGCATCCAGCATCGCCTGCGCAACGGCGCGGTCCTGGTCTGGGCTGCCCGAGCCTATGCCGACCCCGCCCAGCAAATGCCCGTCCATATAGATCGGCAAGCCGCCACCCAGCCGGGTGACGTCACCCCCAGTTGCCGCAGCAACTGCGGGGCCAACAGCCTCGGGGATGTGTGACGTCTCCACCCCAATGGAGGCCGCAGTCCTTGCCTTCGCCCGCGCAGATTTGAGGCTGAGATATTTCGCCCCTGTCATCCGAAGGCTTGCCACGCCCTCCCCGCTGGCGTCCACGATCACAAGGCATTGCGGCTGCCCGCTCTCGTTCGCCGCAGCCACGCCGGCCTGCAGCATGGCAAGCCCTGCCTCATGGGTCAGCATCAGGGTCGGTTTGACAAAGCTCATAGCGGCGACACCCCGTTGACGTTGAGAAACACCGAGTAGAGCGAGGTCGTCCCGCAGATAAACAGCCGGTTCAGCTTGGGCCCGCCGAAGCAGACATTGGCGACCAGCTCAGGGATCACGATCTTACCGATCAACGCACCCTCAGGCGTCAGGCAATGCACCCCGTCTGCCGCCGAGGTCCAGATCCGCCCGTCGTGATCCGCACGGAAGCCGTCAAACACCCCTGCGGTGCAGTCCGCAAGAACCGCGCCACCGGACAAGGTCCCATCGGCCTCCACGCTGTGCGCGCGAATATGCGCCGGGCCGCCCGGCGTGTGGGTCACCCCGGTATCGGCCACGTAAAGCAGGCTCTCATCGGGCGAGAAGGCCAGCCCGTTGGGCTTCACATAATCATCCGCTGCGATGCGCAGATCGCCTGTATCGGGGTCGAGCCGGTAGACATGGCAGGCGCCGATTTCGCTGTCAGCGCGGTCCCCTTCGTAATCCATCATGATCCCATAGGACGGATCGGTGAACCATATCGTGCCGTCTGATTTCACCACCACATCATTGGGGGAGTTCAGCCGCTTGCCCTGATAGCGGTCAGCCAGGACGGTGAGCGTGCCGTCATGCTCAGTCCGGGTGACGCGGCGGGCCAGATGCTCGCAAGAGACCAGCCGCCCTTGCCGATCAACGGTGTGCCCGTTGCTGTTGTTCGACGGCTCGCGGAAGACCGAGACCGAGCCATCCGTCTCGTCAAACCGTAGGATCCGGTTGTTGGGAATGTCGGACCACAGCAGGTACCGCCCGGCGGCAAACCACACGGGCCCCTCTGACCAGCGCGCGCCGGTCCACAACCGCTCCACCCGGGCATGGCCAATGATACAGGCTTCAAATGCCGGGTCACTGACCTCGAACCCGGTCCCCTCGATCTTGCCGAACATCTGCGCGCTCCTTTGTGTTGTCGCCTGGCGTGGCGCGGGTGACGCCCCAGCCCGGATGCGCCATCTGGTTGCCCGGATGGGCCGGGTCATCGCCCCAAATGGCCTGATAGGTGTCCACCGCCATGCCCCGGGTTTGCAGCATCGCAAAACTGGCCACCAATGCAAGCCACCAGCCCGCCAGACACAGCCACATCCAACGCGGCCCGTTGGCATCCCAGAGCCCCACCAAAATGGCACAGGCGGCCACCCCAAGCACCCCGTAGCCGAGCGATTTATGCAGCAGCTCAAAGGCCCGCCGCCGGGAGGTCATATCGTAATGATGTCCGCGCAGGCTGCCATCGGCGGCAGGTGCCGTCGGCCCCCCCTTGCTGCCTCGAAACAGGCCCAGCAGCACTTGGACCATCAGCAAGCCCAGAACCGCGTAGCCAAGGGTGCGATGCAGTGACAGCGCGCTGAAATCGGCAGGCAGCACCAACACAAAGCCGATGATCGACAAGACCAGCACCCCGGTTTGTCCCATCCAATGGGTCCGCCACCAAAGTTGGTTGTCCACCTCTCGCGGCCAGTCCTGGCCCGGCAACACCTTGAAGAACCGGGCAAACAACACCACTAAAGGTGCAATAATACCCCAACCCAACACCATGGAACGCGCATGCCAAGACACGGCAACCCCCACTTCATGAGCGCGACCGGGATCAATGGGGGCCAGAAGCCACTCCCACATCAGCCCTTCACCGCACCGGCGGTCATGCCGGTGATGATCTGCCGGGAGGCAAACAGGGTGAAGATAATGGGCGGAATGGCCAGCAGCATGCCGGTGGCCATGATAACCCCCCACTCGACGTTAAACTCCGATGTGTTGTTCACAATCAGGATCGGAACGGTGCGGGTGTCCCGGTCGCTGAGCGCCGAGGCCAGCAGGTATTCGTTCCAGGCGATGCGAAAGGTGAAAATCGCAGCAGCCGCGAGGCCGGGCTTGATCAAGGGCAGCACGACCTTGAAGAAGACCTGAAACGGCCCCGCCCCGTCAACGCGCGCGGCTTCTTCCAGCGAACGCGGCACCTGCACGATAAAGCTCTGCAAAATCCAGATCACGAAAGGCAGGTTCATCGCCACATAGACCAGGATGATCCCCGAATGGGTGCCCGCCAGGCACACATCGCCGCGGCCCCCGAAGCTTTCACGGATCCAGCCGCCAATGAGCCCATCGCGGTCGAGGCAGAACTCGTTGTTCCACAGGCCAAAGACCGGCACCAGCAGCACCGCAGGCGGCACCATGCGCACCATCAGCGTGGTCAGCGACACCGTGTCCCGCCCCATGAAGCGGAAACGCACCAGCGCATATGCGGCCATGCAGCCGATCACCAGCGTCAGCGCGGTTGAGATCAGCGCAATGATGAGCGAGTTGATGAAGGCCCCACCGAATTTGAGCGAGCAGAAATCGAGGTGATCCGGCTCGTACCACAGCACGTCGCAGAGCGCGGTCTCGTAATTCTGGATCGTCGGCAGGAACAAAAGCCCCGAGGTGCCGGACAGAATGTCCACATCCAGCTTGAAAGAGTTGACCAGCATCAGCAGAACGGGCCCCACAGACATGAAGACCAGCATCGCGATGATGACATAGAAGGCAGGGCTTTGCGCGTTGCTTCGGGTGGACATCATGCATCCTCCTCGGCGGCGGCACGGACCCGCGCGGCACGCGCTTCCTGAATGCGGGTGAAGGCGAACATGGCCAGCGTCAGACCAAGCAGCAGCAGCAACAGGTAATTTGACATGGCCGCTGCAACGCCCAGCTCGCGGAACTCTGTCGCCGTGCGCGAGATGCGCAGAGCCAGAATTTCCGTCGATAGCCCCGGCCCGCCCTCAGTCATCACCAGGATCACCTCAAGCACTTTGAAAGCGTCGATCAGGCGCAAAAGGCAGGTCACGATCAGCACCGGCATCATCAGCGGCAGCTTGATATGGATCACCTGTTGCCAGGCTGTGGCCCCGTCAATCCGCGCGGCCTCCAGCGCCGAGCGCGGCAGCGATTGCAGCGCAGCCAGGGACAGAATGAAGATGAAGGGCGTCCATTGCCAGATATCGGCAATAATCACAGACATCAGGGCGTGATCGCCCAGCCAATCGACCCTGGGCAGGCCCAAATCGGTCAGAAACCGGTTAAACGTGCCCACGGTCGGGTGATACATATAGCGCCACATCAGGCCGACGACGACCGGCGCGATCATCATTGGCAAGATGAACAAAGTGCGCAGCACCGACATGCCGCGAATGTCGCGGTCCAGAAGCAGCGCAAGTCCGACCCCGATGAACATCTCGATGGTGACGACGAAGAAGGCGAATTTCAGCGTGACCCCGAGGCTTTCGTGAAAGTTCGGGTCGCCCCAAAGGGTGACGTAATTCTTGAGCCCTACGAACTCTGCCTCGCCGATGGTCTGGCTGGGGTTCCAGTCGCGGAAGCTGCCCCAGACCATGTAGCCCAGCGGATACAGCAGCGCGACGGCCATAATGATCGCGGCGGGTGCCATGAACATATAAGGCGTGAGCCGGTTTGCGAGGGCTTTCGACATGGATGGGCTTTCGCTTGGCGAGGTCAAAAGGAGGGCTGGGATGCGCGCGGATCTGGCGCGCATCCCTTTGGATGTCAGGCGATGGGCCTTACTGCCAGGTGTAGTACCCGGCCTCTTCCATCACGGCCTGAGTGCGTTCGGCGACACCATCGAGCGCTTCCTGAATGTCGAGATCCTCGGTCAGGACTTTCGACATGGTGGTGCCGATATCGGCGTTGATCTTGCCCCAGACAGGGATGATCGGACGCCAGTCGGGATCGGCGAATTTCAGCGCCTCACCAAAGGTCGCGGAGAACGGATATTTCTCGTTCAGCTCGGCATTCTGGTAAGTCGAGAAGCGCGAGGGGTTGCCGCCGGCCATTGCCACTTTCAGGTCACCCTGTTTGGAGGTCAGCCACTGCATCAGCAGGAAAGCCGCTTCCTTATTTTCGGCATTCTTGGGGATCGCGATGCCGAAACCACCGGTCTGGCTGCCACGACGCACGCCCTCAGGGTGCATGGCGTAGCCCACCTTGCCGACAACTTGGGACCGCTCAGGGTCTTCAAAGCCGGGCATGAACGCAATTGAGTCCATGAACATCGCGGATTCACCGTTGGAGAAGGACGCAGCCGCCTCGGACGGGCCAAAGGCCATTGCGCCTTCTGGGCCGCAATCCACGATGGTCTTCAGAGCTTCGGCCGCCGCAACGCCTGCGGCGTTATTGATGATCGGGTTCCATTTGTCGTCAAAGACACGTCCGCCCAGCGGGGCGAGATGGAGAAGGAAAGCATGGCTGGCCTGGTGGCCGGAAGCCGCGCGCGATGCCATGCCGCCCATGCCGGGCTCAACCTCAGGGATTTTGCAGGCCGCAGAGAGCAGATCATCATAAGTTTCTGGCGTCGCAATGCCGTGCTTTTCAAAGATGTCCTTACGGTAGGCCAACACCGAGGTCTCGGAGCCGAACGGAATGCCGAAAAGCGACCCTGTCGCACCAGGAAGATAGCCCTTCTTGCCGCCAGCAACGCCGATATTCTGCACATAGCCGTCGATCAGATCTTCCGCGTCGTAGGACGGATCTGACAGCTTGGGGTCCATGAAATACTTGGCGAGGTTCTCCAGCTGATCGGCAAAGACGTAATCTGCCTTAGAGAACACCACATAGGCGATCAGGTCATATTCACCCTCATCCTGGGCCAGCTCAAGCGTCTGGCGCTCGCGCATCTTGAGGTAAGGCAGCTGGTCCACCTCGACCTCGATGCCAGTCTCTGCGGTGAATTCCGGCAGCACTTTCATCGCCGCATTGTAATGCGGGTGCGCCGGGAAGTTCACGATCAACGTGGTGCCGGCATAGGGCGCGTAAGGCCCACCATGGCCATCAGCGATCGCGCTGCTGGCCATCAGGGCTGCGGCACCAAGGCCCAGCGCGGTTAATTTTAGTCCATTCAACATTAATAGTCCTCCCATTGAACTAGGTTTGAGGCCGCTTACAGGGCGGCTCCGCTGTGACGGTCGAACAGGTGAACCCCGTTTTGGTTGACCGCAAATTTCAAGGTTTGGCCCAGCGCCACCGGTGTCTCGGAGTTTACCTCCACCATCACCTTGGCCGCGCCGCATTGGCACAAAAGCACCGATTGCGCGCCGACATATTCCGACACCATGACATCCAGCGTCAGTGCCCGCTCGGCGGGGGCATCGGGCTGAAAATCCAGATCCGAGGGCCGGATGCCCAAGGTCAGTGACTTGCTGGAATGACCCGACGCTGCCTGTGCAGGCGCGCCGTCCAGTTTCAGTGCGAAGCCGTCACCCGTGATGAAGACCCCATCGCCGCGCGCCTCGACCTCGCCCTCCAGGAAATTCATCGGCGGCATGCCCATGAACCCGGCTACAAACTTGTTGGCGGGGCGTTTGAACAGCTCTTCCGGCGTGCCTTGCTGCTGGATGTAGCCGCCATGCATGACAACGATCCGATCCGCGAGCGTCATGGCTTCGATCTGGTCATGGGTGACATAGATCATGTTCTTCTTGACCCGCTGCGACATCAGCGCAAGTTCGGCCCGCATCTGGCCGCGCAGCTTGGCGTCGAGGTTCGAGAGTGGCTCGTCGAACAAGAACAGGCCGCTGTCTTTTGCAAGTGCGCGGGCCATGGCGACACGCTGGCGTTGACCGCCGGACAAGGCGCCGGGTTTGCGGTGGAGGAATTCCGTCAGCCCGACCGTCTCCGCGACCTCGCGCACTTTCTGGTCAATCTCCGCCTGCGGGCGTTTCTGCAACCGCAGCGCGAAAGAGATATTCTTGGCCACATTCATATGCGGGTAAAGCGCATAATCCTGAAACACCATGGCCAGGTCGCGATCCTTGGGCTCAAGGTGCTTGACCGGCTTGCCATCGATGTAAATCTCGCCCTCCGAGACATCTTCAAGCCCGGCAATCATGCGCAATGTCGTGGATTTCCCACAGCCAGAGGGCCCGACAAGAACCGTGAATTCATTGTCGGCCATCTCAAGTTCGATGCCGTGCAGCACCTCAACATCGCCGTAGCGCTTGATCAGGTTTTCCAGGTGGATCGTCGGCATAGGTTATCCGTCCGCGAGAGTGTTACCGGTCACATTAACGGTTGTGACCGGTAACACAATAGGTTTTTTACCGTGCCGTGCCGCAGAAAAGATACGGTATTTACAATGGTTTGGTGCTTCCCCGGAAGCTCAGCTCAACATCGACAGTGATGTGACGGCCGTCAATCTCGGGTGATTCTTCGCAGTCCAGAATCGCGGCAATCATCTGCCCCGTGACCCGCCCGATGCCTTTGGGGTCAACCGTCACCGTACTGATCGTAGGCGTGGAGAACCGCGACACTTCGAAATTGCCGAACCCGACCACCCCAATATCATCGGGAACCGCTTTGCCCATGGCTTTCAGCGCTGATACCGCCCCAAATGCGGGAGCATCAGAGACGCAGAAGACGCACTCCGTATCAGGGAACCGCGTCAGCAAATCCGGCAAAGCCGCAGCCCCGTCTTCAATCGAAAGGGGTGGACGGCCGGTTTGCAACATGCGATGCGCGCTCAGACCTTCGCCCTCTATCGCCTCGACAAAACCGCGTCGCCGGGCGGCGCCGCGCGTCCAGTCATCGCCGCTTTCACCCAAGAAGGCGATGTTGCGATAGCCGCGCGTAACCAGCGCACGCGTCATCTCTGCCGCGGCCTGGTGATTGGAAAACCCGACCGTGTGTCCAATTGGCTGCTGCGGACGCTCCCACAGCTCGATCACGGGGATACGGGCCTCTTGCAGCAGGGCGCGTCCCCGGTCCGAATGCCCGTCATAGCTCAGCACGATGGCCTCCGGTCTGCGCCGCAGCATCGCTTCGATCAGCTGCTCCTCCCGCTCCACCGAATAATCTGTGTAGCCCAGAAGCACCTGCTGCCCGATCTGCTCCAGCTCTTCGGTGAGCGCCTGAACGGTTTCGGCGAAATGCAGGTTGTTGAGCGACGGCACCAGCACCGCCACAAAGCCCGAGCGTTTCGTGGTCAGGCTGCCCGCCATCTGGTCAGGCACGTAGTTCATCTCCCGCACCACCTTCAGGATGCGGTCCCGCGTCGCGGGTGAAATGGGGCTGTCCTTCTTCAAGGCACGGCTGACCGTCATACGAGACACCCCTGCCGCACGCGCCACATCCCGCATTGTCACCAATGTCGAGGATTTCGAAGAGGAGGAGCTGTCCATGGCGGGAGTATTGTGATCGGTCACATGAACCGTCAAGGCCTTACGCGCCCTAGCTGGTTCCGCCAATCACCAGCTTTGAGCCCACATCGATCCTCTGCCAGGCCCCGTCTGGCGGATCAGCGAGCGCGCAGAGTATCTCGGCCACGGCGCGCCCGATTTCAGTGGCATGGACAGCCACGGTGGTGATTTGGGGATAGGACACTTGCGAGACATCGAATTTGCCAAACCCAGTGATTGCCAGATCACCCGGCACATCTAACCCCAACCTGCGACATTCCGACAGCACGCCAAACGCCACCGGGTCCGCGACGCAGATCACCGCATCAAAGCTTGAGATCGTGGTCCCAAGCCGCGCGACCACATCAGCGCCCTGTTTCATCGAAATGGGCGCGGGCCCCGCCTCAATCACCTCGATCTCGGGCAGACCCAACCGCTCTGCCGCAGCAATCGCGCCGTCGCGCCGGGCTGCGCCGCGCAAATCTTCCCCTTGGCCCGCGCCGATGAAAGCCAGCTTGCTGCGACCGCGCTCTACCAGATGTGCCACGACCAGCTCCATCGCGGCGGCATTCGAGAACCCCACGACATGCCCCAAAGGTTTGGCGGGCAAGTCCCAGGTCTCGATCACCGGCACCCGGGAGGCCTGCAAAAGCTCACAGGTCACATCCGTATGGTGCCCGCCTGTCAGCACGATGGCTTCGGGGTTGCGGGTCAGCAACTGGCGCACCAGCTGCTCTTCCTTCGCGACGGAGTAATTGGTGGAGCCGAGCAACAGCTGCAACCCGCTCTCTTTCAGCCCGTCGCTGAGGCCACGAAAGGTTTCGGCAAAATTGGCGTTGTTGATTGAGGGCAGCGTGACCGCGACGAAACCACTTTTCTTGGTGCGAAACGCCTGCGCCGTGGTGTCGTAGACATAGCCCAGCCTGCGCGCGGCCTCTTCAATCTGGGCGCGGGTTTTGGTGCTGACCGTCTCGTCACCCCGTAGCGCGCGCGATACGGTCATGGGCGAGACATCCACCGCCCGCGCCACATCCCGCATGGTCACCCGCCCGGCCATCGGCGCAGCTCAGCCTTCCGCCGGGAAGGCGTGAAGTTCGGTTACATGATGATGGATGCGCCCGTCGAAATGAGCGGCCACGATCTCCCCCGTCACCTCGCGTGACTTATGGCGGAAGGGAGAGTCCAGCGCGGCATTCATCTCCGCCCGGCTCGGATAGGTGATCGCAAGGATCAAAGGAAACTCCGGCGCGCCCTCATCCCGTTCTTCACCGAACATGACGCGGACATCGCTATTGCCCGGAAACTGCGTCCAAAGCGGGATCAAGCGATCTTGCACCGCTTGACGAAACGCCTCTGTCTGGCCGGGCTTCACCGACCCTTCGAATAAGGCAAAACGTGTAATCATGGGGTGGGCTCCTGTTTGGCACCGTTGAAAAATTCCATCACTGCGGCCTGATCCTCGCCACCCAGACCTGCCGCGGTCAGCATGCGGTGGACCTCGGCACATAGCGCGGTCATGGGCATCGAGGTTCCGGTCTGTCGGGCCAGATCATTCACCGCGTTGAGATCCTTGACCATGTTGTCGATCCGCCCTGTGCGGCGATAATCCTTGGTGACAAAACGCGGCAGATATTCCTGCAAAAGCGCGCTATCGGCCCGCCCGCCCTTCAAGGCCTGCGGTATCTTTTCGGCATCAACGCCCGCATCCATGGCCAATTGTGCGGCCTCGGCAACCGCCAGAAAGCCCAAACCGCAAAGCACCTGGTTAATGAGCTTGGTGGTCTGCCCCGCACCTGAGGGGCCCATATGGGTGTAGTTGCTCGCGACGTGTTTTAGAGCCTTGTGCGCCCGCGCGACATCCTCTGCCGTGCCGCCCGCCATTAAGGTCAGCTCACCGGTCAGCGCCTTGGGCGCGCCGCCTGACAGCGGGCTGTCGACCCAGGCCAGCCCGATCTCTGCCGCGCGCTTTGCAAAGTCACGGGTGGCATCCGGCGCGATTGAAGACATATCGATGATCACCGTGCCCCGTGCCGCCCCATGGGCGATGCCGCCTTCACCAAAGACCGCCCGCTCGACGATATGGGAGGCATTGAGGCTGGTGATTACGAAATCAACATCCCGGCTGGCCTCGGCGGCGGAACCCGCAGCAACGGCCCCCTTGGCCGTCAGGGCCGCAACACGCTCGGAATCAAGGTCAAAAACAGTGAGACTGTTTTCGGTCTCCAACAGGCGCGTCCCGATGGCCCCACCCATCGCCCCCGCCCCGATCAGAGCGATTTTTTCTGACATGCTGCTGGCCTCTTTCTTGAAATGTTATCGGTAACATGAAGAGAGCGCGCAGGCGTGTCAAGCAGACGGTTGCCGGCGCACCCTCAACACCATGGCCGTCTAAATTGGATCAATCTGTCCGGCAGTATCTGCGCGGTTTCCGCTGTCGAATCAGGACGTGCTGGACCTGCTTGCCACACGCGGGGACACAATTGGTCGTTCGACCGTCTATCGGTGGGTAATCAAGTTTGGCCCGAAAATTGCTGACTGAACGGAAGAACATTTCCGTCAGGCTAGCGCCGATTGGCGCACGGACGAAACAGTCACGATTTATTCGACACAGCTTAATCATCCAGAAGTCGCGATATTTCATCTATCAGATCTTTGGAAAAATCTGCATGCGGCCTGCTCAGCTGTGGGAAGAAAGAGGCCATTGCAGTCTTCCACGACTCAGCAAACGGCAGCAGAAGTCGATCTGGCTCGTTCAGCATTTCAAAATCAAAACGCGTCAAAACGCCTAACTTGACGAAGTTGTAGTAATCATCTCGACTTGGGTCCGAGTGAGACAGATAGAAGGTCGGGCATCCGAATTGAAGAAACTCTAGCGCGACACCAGAATTCCCTACAAGACAGATATCAACTTCCTGAGCAATATCTTTTGCGCGCGCTCCAATAGGAAGAATCTGAACGCGACTATCAGACTCTAAATTCAGATTTCGTAGTGCACTTCGTGGATGTAAGGTTATGATGACCTTCGAAACATTTTCATGTTTGATGAGGTTACTAGCGATTTTCGCAATGGCTTCTGCGTCTACATAGAGGGAAAGTGCCAAGCAAATCGTATAAGGCATTCGTGGCGCAGAAATTGGCCTTATCGGCTCCGCATTATTTGGGAATATGCAAATCTTCCCAGGAACATTTTCGATAGTACCAGCGGCACTTTTATATGCTTTGGCTGCTTGATCGCTATGCAGGATAGCGAGATCAACTGACAAAGGTGGGAAGCTCGATGTTACAGGTCCATGCTGAACATAGATTGATCTAATGCCAAGCGACTTTGCCGCCGCGTATAATGCAACAGTAGGAGGCGAATGATCGTTCGCGGCCATCACAATGCGCGGCGTATTTACACGAAGATCATAGTGGAACAAAACAAGGGCGGTTATGCCAAGAACCTGATTTAGCTGTATGAACGGCTGAGTATGGAGATTTCCCTTTAGCTCCTTCGACAGCAACCAATAAGCGCTAAATCTTTTCCAGAGAGCTGATAACGGCAATCGGTCGGAGTTGACTACAAACTCCACACCAGCAGCTCTGAATTCATCAGATATATGCCGTAGCGCACGTTCGTTGTTTAGCGTTAATGATACTGCATAGACCTTTTGCCTCGTCCGTGAGAACCATTTCTTTGACCAGACGATCGCTGAAAACCACAATAGAAACGCAAGTCCTATCCTGCTTTTGGACAGGATTGACGACAGCCAAATAACCAAACCTATCAAACGCCGGTTCTCTCGCACCTCAAACTGCAAATTCGCAAGGCTTGGTTGGCTTAGAAATCTTTCAAGTACGCCAAGGACTTCCTTGCAGCTGGCCCTGCATGGCGGTGAGATGCTGTCTCTCATTGCATCATACGCGCTTTCAAAGATACTTGAATTTGCCCGATGATGCTATCAACCCGGGCCTCTCTCGTGCTGAGGTAGCCGTCTTCAGTCAATGGAAAATAGACTTTTCCGTTTCGAGTAAGCCGATCATTTCTTACACCATCTTGGCCCAGGCGCATCCATCGCCCAAGTGGCGATATTGCGCATAGCCAGCATTCGGTTCCAACTGCGCTTGCCAGTTCATAAGGAAGTGTCGAAATTCCGATCACCAGATCAAGACTTGCAGTCAAGGCTGCTATTTCTTCAAAATCATTGTAAAGGTCTATCTCGTCGTCAACGAATTTAAGACCCATGGCACGCCCTTGTTCGCGCTCGCTATTTAACAGCTGATGCTGCAAGGAATAGAGCTGTATGGGCAATTCGGATAGCGCTTCGAAATCGGCAAGCTCCATGTAATGCCGACGGCGATCGATATCGATCAGACCAGAACGCCAAATAAGGCCAACCTTAAGCTGACCTCCTGCGTCGGCAGAGAGCTTCTTCGCCCAATAAGCGCCCCGGTCGGGGTCAGGGATCAACGTGGCGCCATTAGGTTCACCGGTTTCAGGTGGTCCCTTTAGGCCTCGGGAAATCCAGTTTCGAAAGGGGACATCTTCGATAAACATAACTTCATCTGCCTTGGCCGATGCTGCAAAGGCGCGATTATCGAGCCGGGACGCAAGCTCCATATTTGGCACCTTGTCTCTTGGAATTGCGTGTTCTTTTGTTTTGGCCCTGCCCCAGTTGCGTGCGACAGGGTAGAAATTGACATCAGGAAAGCTCCGCTGAAACAGTGAAAACAGTCGGGGTTCACATGAAATATTTGCGGAAGAAAATTGATTTGGGAGATCACGATAGTAATACGACCAGCGCAATTCATCTGACACACCGTCTCTTCCGATCACAAATGCAGTATGTTCGGAGGGCGCAAAGCCAGAAGCGCCTGCCCCCATATTTCGAGTGGCATTCGCGCCGTATTCAACACGCGCAGCGACGTTGCTCACTTGCTGATCGCGGAGCGCAAGATAGGAGAGGTAGTCTCCCTCGAGAAGAAAACGATACCCGATAACCTTGTCGTAACCAGATATATTGACACCTGCCCGCGTTCGTTCTTCAATTATTGCGTCGAGACGCTCTTTAAGATCTGGAAAATACAGGGCTGTATCACTCAAAAATTCGTAGACATCTGACCGATGCGGCGCCGCCTCTTGGGCAAAAGTAAATTCATCCCAGGCTATGTTCCAGTCTTCTCGCTGTACCGCCCGTCGACCCAGGAAAATATGAAGAACGGGATCGCCGCTAATCTGTTCAATTATCTCAATAATTCGATCTTCAACATCAAATTTCTCAAGCGTGTTGAGTGTTTCGACATAGGTCTTGATTTTGTGACGATCATGACTTTTCGCCGGATCCAGATTAAACAAAGACGTCTGCGTCGCACTCGCAATTCTTGCTGCGGCATGGGCGAAAGCGGGGTGAGCAGACCTTCGCATGGCGATGAAAACGAGGTTGTTATTGCTGAGTGTCAGCTCTTTCAGTTGATCTACGATGAGCTCAAGAAGTGCGTCATCCTGTGTAATCCAGGCCGATTTGAGCATCATATGAAGTGTCATCTGGCTGATGCGATACTTCTTATTTGATAAAGCGTACTGCCAAGCCCAGCGGGAGAGTTCTTCGTGCCGATTCAAAATATATAGGAAATGCAAGTGAGCCGCGCCTACTGCCGTAGAGGCACGAAGACCCACAACTTTTTCTGCGATCAATACACCGAATTTAGGCTGCCAACCTGCGCGCAGACGATATATATAGCTCAGGACCGGTGTCCGCATCCGGCGCAAAAGCGCATTTCGCCGTTTTCTAACCCGGTGCGATAATTTTGGCCAAAGAGCTGAGGGCATTTGCTAATCCGGTTTCCGACCCAAGAGCTCTTTGATTTGGTTCGCTGTCGTCAGGACATGCTGCATATTTTGAGGGCCTAGCAAGAACAGATCTGGCACCTCGGCTATAGGTGGCTGAGGTTCGCTTACAAACCGTTCGAGCTTGGCAAACTGCGCCTCGAGGAGCCCCCTCAGATCCGGCGCATCGTCTAATAGAGTCCCAAAAGAGAACGCGTATAGCATTAAGTCAAAGTTGCGTTCGAATATCCTATTCAGCCGTCTTATCAGCGCAGCGTCACTATGCTGAAACATATAAATCGAACGACTAACATAATAACATGCAATTCCTAGATTGCTTCTAATCTTAATTCGGTCAGGCGTAAGTGACTTACACCAAATTTCGGGGGTAAAATCGACATCAGCGTCGACCATTTTCTGACGTGTGAGATTAGCGAAGGCTTCAATCAGGCCAAGCTGTCTTTCTAGTAAAGTGAGCGCGGGTTGGTTTTTATGTGCAAGTAAATCACCAAACTCTGTAATCCTCGCAGTCGCATTCTGACTACGGATCGTGGAGATTTTCAAGACAGAAGTTCGCCATACCAATGGCTTGGATGCAAGGTCGCCGTCAGAAAGGCGATCAAACTCAATCTCAATCAAATGTGTCAACCGATCAAGCCGGTTATATGTTGTCTCGGCATCCTTGGTTAGGATCGCCCGCTCGACAGCCGCAACAGCGCTATCAACTGTGCTACCGGAAAATGCCATCCCATCAATATCGTCAAGCGCGCCTCTCCCAAGTATCCGTCTGACAAAATCATTCTG
This sequence comes from uncultured Rhodobacterales bacterium, assembly GCA_964387155.1. Classification (GTDB taxonomy): domain Bacteria; phylum Pseudomonadota; class Alphaproteobacteria; order Rhodobacterales; family Rhodobacteraceae; genus Litoreibacter. Next base: position 47,805 of record CAYLVP010000002.1, read on the forward strand.
AAGGAGCTGTTTCATACGCTTATGTCTTCCAGATATTTAGCCAATTGCCTGTTTTACATTCTCGACAACTGTAGCAACCTCAGTGCGCGTCATCGCGGGGAATATCGGAAGTGAAATCGCCTCATTGTAATAGTGTTCCGCTGCCGGAAAATCGCCCTTCTTAAACCCGATCTCCCGGTAATAGGGTTGGGTATGGACGGGAATATAGTGAACATTCACGCCAAGCCCGGACGCGCGCAGTTTGTCAAAAATAGATCGGCGGCGTTCGTGAGCGACCCTTATTGGATAGAGATGGAGCGCCGACTTTTGCCCGGGTGCTTGATAAGGGGAAACCAGCGCAGAATCAGAAAATTCTGCGTCATAAATTGCGCATATCTCATGACGTCGCTCTACATAGTCTGCCAGGCGCGAAAGTTGAGAAACCCCCAACGCTGCATGCAGGTCCGTCATACGGTAATTATACCCCAGGGCGAGCTGTTCATAATACCATGGATCAGGATCATCCGTCGTCATCAAGTCGCCACGCCGCGTCACACCGTGGGATCTGAAAAGCTCCATCTTCGTGGCCAGCGCCGTATCTTGAGTGGTGGCCGCCCCGCCTTCGGCAGTGGTCACGATCTTCACGGGATGAAAGGAGAAGACGCAGATATCCGAAAAGTCGCAACCGCCAACAGGCATATCGCCATAACGACCTCCGATGGCATGTGAGGCATCCTCTACAACTTTGAAACCGTATACCGTCGCCAGCCTGGCGATTTCTTTCATATTGGCAGACTGACCTGCAAATTGGACGACGCTTACGATTTTCGGCAAGCGCCTCTCGGCCTTTGCACGTTCAAGCTTATCGGCGAGCGCCTGAGCGCAAAGATTATAGGTGCGCGGATCAATATCGACAAAGTCGACCCGCGCCCCACAATAAAGCGCCGCGTTTGCAGTCGCCACAAATGTATTCGGGCTGGTCCACAACCAATCACCAGGCCCGAGATCGAGCGCCATGTAAGCAATATGCAGCGCGGATGTCGCGGAATTCACAGCGATCGCATGGTTTGCCCCGGTGACTTTGCAAAGCCCCTCTTCAAAACGCGGCACCATTGGGCCTTGGGTCAGAAACGGGCTTGTCAGCACGTCTGTGACGGCATCAATATCAGCTTGTTGAATGTCCTGACGACCGTATGGGATCATGCCATTGCTTTTGCGTTGAAGTCACTGATTTCATCGGCAGACAGGAAATGCGGGTTGGTGCCAGAGTTATATTCAAACCCTCGCTCAACAGGACTGCCGGTCTCACCCAGTCTATTCGTCAGAAAGTCGTTCTCAGCGTCATAAAACTTGATGCTGGGGGACAAGACATAATGGTCTTCAAACTCAATCGTAAGATGGCTGTCATCACTGGGGCACATGATCTCATGCAGCTTTTCTCCGGGCCGAATGCCAACGATTTTCTGGGGCATTCCCGGAGCAATCGCATTTGCCAGCTCGGTGATCTTTACTGACGGTATCTTGGGAACAAAGATTTCGCCGCCGCTCATACGCTCGAAGTTGGTCAAGACGAAGTTCACACCGTCCTGCAGAGAAATCCAGAACCGGGTCATCTCCGGATCGGTGATTGGTAGGCTGTCTGCATTCTGCGCAAGCAAGCCTTGGAAAAAGGGCACAACCGACCCGCGCGATCCCACCACATTGCCATAGCGGACGACTGCGAAACGCGTCTCCCGGCCACCGACCATATTGTTGGCGGCCACAAAAAGCTTGTCTGACGCGAGTTTGGTGGCCCCGTAAAGATTGATCGGGTTCGCTGCTTTATCTGTGGACAGCGCTATGACTTTCTTGACGCCGCAGGCCAAGGCCGCGTGGATCACATTCTCTGCGCCACGAATATTCGTGTTGATGCATTCAAGTGGATTATATTCCGCTGCGGGAACCTGCTTGAGCGCGGCTGCGTGGATCACATAGTCAACGCCGTCGCACGCTTGCACCAGGCGCTCCTTGTCGCGGACATCACCGATCATATAGCGCATGCAGGGGGCGTTATATGTCTGCGACATATCGAACTGCTTCAGCTCATCGCGAGAGAAAATGATAATCTTCGCGGGCTTGTACCGCTCAAGCAGCGTTGCCACGTACTTCTTGCCAAAGCTTCCTGTTCCGCCAGTGATCAGAATTGTTTTTTCGTCAAACATCGCCATGTGCAGCTGTCTACTTCCTGTTAGAGCCTCAGGGGCCAGAAAAGCGCCACCCTAGAACGCCGCTTCCATACGCGTTCGGGCGACCTTAGGAAAGGTCTTCGGTAGGGCTATCGCGACAATATGCCGTTGAAGGCGTAGGTGGTGAAATGTCCCACACTCTTCCAGAGGCTCAGCCCTTCGATGTCGCGGTAGACCTGCCACGTATGGCGTGCCGCACGCAACTTGTTCGACGACAATGACCCATCAAAAACACGGCGTTCCGTCAATATCTCCGGCAAACCAAGCGCCACGTCGCCATTTCGAAGAACCTTCAGCCAATGCGCGAAATCCTGCCGCATGGGGATGTCTGGGAAGTAGCTTTTCCCGAACCTTGCGGCATTCATCATCACGGTTGAGCATCCAATCGTGTTTTGATTGAGAAGATCAGCGTACCCAATCTGCACTGGGGGCGTCCTGACAGAAACATGGGTTCTGTCCTGGGCGGTGTTCTTATACCCCGTGCAAGATAGCTGCCGCCCGTGCCGCTGCATTTCCGCAAGCTGCAACCCAAGTTTTTTGGGCAGCCAAAGGTCATCGGCGTCCAGAAAGGCGATAAACTGCCCACGGCTCAATCTGATGCCAAGGTTTCTTGCGCGGGCGACGCCGCGGTTCCGCCCCCCTCGCACATAGCGCAAACGATCATCACGAAGCGCCGCAACGGCGCCCGCAACCATTTCTTGGCTATCATGGGGGGATCCATCGTCGAGTATGATCGCTTCCCAGTCCTGAAATTCCTGCGCCACGACGCTATCGATGGCCTGCAAGAGCCGCTCACCGTCGCGGTACGTTGGGATCACGACGGAAATGACAGGGTGTCCCGCCATCAAGAATTGATCAGATCACGCGCATGACGCCGAAGCAGCGCCAGCCCGATAAACAGCGTGACCCCGCCGATGGCCAGCGGGTAGGCCAGCACGACATAATCTGCCTTATAGAGGCTGTAGAATCCCGTCCTTGTGTAGCCGATAATATGCACCAGCGGATTGAACCACAGGATGGTCTGAACCCAGGTCGGTAGACTATCAAACAGATAAAAGATACAAGATATCAAGAAGATAGGTCGTGTGATAATGCTCCACATCTGACGCCATGACGGCATGAGATGGATGATCACACAGTTCAGCACTCCAACACCCAGCCCAAGAAACGCTGCGACCATGAGAGAGCCGACTATAGCCATCAAATCCAGCCGCTGATTGACCGAATCAAGGATAATGATCCCGTAGAAAACGATGAAAGCGACCAGAAACTGCGTGATTGTGACCAGCAAGAACCTGCTGAATATCGCATCCATATAGGTCACCCGCGGATAGAAGAGCAGCTGAATATTCTCGCGGAGAGTGGCGCCGACGCTGTTTTGCATGGTGTTGTAGAACATGAACGGCAAGTATCCGGTGGCATAGAAAAGCGGAAAGCTGTTGCCCAAGGCTGGGTTCTGCAACGCAATCGAGAACGCAATCGACAGGACAGCGACCGCTCCGATGGGTTCAAGCACCGCCCAGAGATACCCCATCGACGACTTGCCATAGGTGGTCGCCATCTCGCGTAGCATCATCGCGAAAATGACCCGCGCGAAACGCGGCAGTCGGAAAGGGGATGTTCGCGGGCGGGGGACAGCCATTGGGGTTCACTGTTCTTACTGTGCTGATATAAGGTATATTTACACGGTATATCGATCACAAGCTTCACCGGAACTCTGACCGACTGGCGAATATGAGTAAAACACCGATCCAAACGCAGCCCGCGACCGATGCCAGCCCCGTGACCGTATTGGCCCCGCCCAAGCCCGGTGCGGCGTCAGCGCCCAAACTGCGGCAGCGCCATTGGGGTATGCTGGTCAGCTTCTTTCTGCTCGTCCTGCTGCCAACCGCTGCGGCCGTGTTCTACCTTTTTGCCGTGGCTGCAGATCAGTATTCGAGCCGGGTGAGCTTCTCCATTCGCTCGGAGGAATTTCAAAACCCGCTTGAGGCGTTGGGCAGCCTTGGCCAGATCTCTACCGGCACATCATCCGATGCGGGCATTCTGAACGAATATATTCGCAGTCAAAAGCTGCTTGAGGACATTAAGACCAAGGTTGATTTGGGCGCGCTTTATTCAAAGCCCAGTTTTGACCCAATCTTCGCTTTTGACGCCGATAAGCCAATTGAAGACTTGCTGACCTATTGGACGCGGATGACCTATGTCGTCTACGATCCGGGATCTGGCTTGATAGACATCGAAGCCTTTGCCTTCACGCCCCAAGATGCGACGTTGATCGCGACGGCCATCATGCAGGCCAGCAGTGAGCTGGTCGATGAACTCTCCAACATCGCGCGGGAAGATACCACGCGCCACGCCGCATTTGAGCTCGAAAAGGCCCGCGAAAGGCTGACGGAGGCGCGATTGGCCCTTGGTGAGCTGCGCGGACGCGAACAACTGGTCGACCCCAGGGCTGATCTCGACAGCCGCATGGGGGTGATGACCGCTTTGCAGCAGCAGCTGGCACAGACGGTGATCGAATATGACCTGCTGGTGGGCTCCACCCGAGACGGAGATCCAAGGCTGGGGACGGTTCAACGCAAGATCGAGGCGATTGAAAACCGCATCAGGCAGGAACGCAACAAGATCGGGCAGGTGACCACGGATGGCGGAGACGCGTTCGCAACCGTGGTTGGCAATTATGAAACGCTCTTGGCCGACCGCGAATTCGCAGAGCAATCCTACATTGCTGCGGCGGCCACATATGACAACGCTCTTGCCGAAGCACGCCGCAAAAGCCGCTACCTCGCCGCGCATGTACCGCCAACTACGGCGGAAAGCTCACAATATCCCAATCGGGTATTGATTGCAGGCGGCGTGTTTGGCGCACTTGTGCTGTTCTGGATGATCTCGGTGCTGACAGTCTATGCGATGCTAGATCGGCGGTAGCCGCATGATCAAAATAGAGAATTTGTACAAGTCCTTCCTGCTGCACGGACAGCGCAAATATGTAGCGCGCAATATAAGCATTACGTTGCCGACCCGTGGATCAATCGGCCTGCTGGGCCGAAACGGGGCGGGCAAGTCAACCCTGCTCAAAATACTCTCAGGCACCATGCGCGCGGATTCCGGCCGGATATCCAGCAAAGGCGAAATCTCGTGGCAAATCGGGTTCGCGGGCAGTTTCCATCCAGAGCTATCAGGCGCACAAAATACCCGCTTCGTCGCAAGGGCATACGGCATCGATACGGATGAGCTGCTGAACTACGTGCATGATTTCTCTGAGCTGGGTCGCAGTTTCTACGCACCGTTTCGCACGTATTCATCCGGCATGCGCGCGCGTCTGGCCTTCGGGATATCCATGGGGGTCCCGTTCACCTACTACCTGATCGACGAGGTCACCGCCGTAGGCGATGCCGCTTTTCGCAAGAAATGCACAACAGTGCTCAACGAGCGTCTTGAATCGGCAGGCGCGATTGTTGTTTCTCACTCCGACGCAACGCTGCGCAGCTTGTGCAAAAGCGGTATGGTTCTGGAGGATGGCCACCTGACCTGGCATGAGCAGATCGAGGACGCCATTGCCGAACATAATGCGCGGATGTGACCAAACCTATGACAACAGTGGCCATCATACAGGCGCGCACCGGCTCAACGCGCCTACCTGGCAAAGTGATGCGGTATCTGGGCAGCAAGACAGTCATCCAGCACGTATATGACCGGGTGGTGCAAACGAGGGGGCTGGACGAGGTCGTCATCGCTATGCCGGATCAGCCCGCAGATGACGCCTTGGCTGAGCACGTATCGGGGTTCTGTGACACCATTTTACGTGGGTCCGAGGCCGATGTCCTGGGCCGCTATGCAGACACGGCCCGTGCCTTCCCAGCCAAACAATACGTTCGAATTACCTCTGACTGCCCGCTCTTCGACCCGGATATCCTGGCCGCAATGCTCGACGCATTTCCAGAAACCGCCGCAGACTACATGAGCAACACGTTGGATCCACATCTGCCAAGGGGGCTCGACGCAGAAGTGTTCAAGGCCGCCGCGCTGTTCGACGCTGAAACCAATGCCAAAGCGCAGCATGAGCGCGAGCATGTCACGCCGTATATTTACCAAAATCCCCAGCGCTTCTCGGTCTCTTCATTTCGAGAACGCTCGGACGACCTGTCTGATCTGCGCTGGACCCTGGATACTGCCGAAGACTGGGCATTGATCGAGGCCATGCATAACATGCTGGACATGCCATTTGCCAAAGCCCGTACGGATGACTTTGTGGCGCTGTATGATAGCAGGCCTGACCTGCGGGAAATAAACGCAACCATCGTGCAAAAAGCTCTGGGTGAATGAGAAAGGTTCTGATCTGCGCTGATGCAAGTGGAGAGATCGGAACAGGTCACATACGCCGCATGCTCACCCTGGCCACCGAACTTGTCGGGACGGTAGAGGTTGAAATGTGCACAAGCGTGTTGGGGGCACAGATTGTCGCGCAAAGCGGCATTTCTGCCTCACTCTGTACCGGACCCTGCACGCCCGATGCCGTCCAAGCGCTGGTAAATGGCCAGGATTATGCTGCGGTGGTCCTGGACAACTATCACTGGCAAGCCGGCAACGAAGCACCACTTCGCCAGATAGTGCCGTGCCTGATGGTTGTAGACGATCTGGCGGACCGACCTCATGACGCAGATATCTTGCTCGATCAAAACGCGCATCACTCTGACGCCGACTATGACGGGCTTGTCCCAAGTGAGTGTCTCAAGCTGGTGGGGGGTATGTATTGCTTGCTGGCCAAACAGTTCCGCGACGCAAAGCCGCCAGCTGCGCAGGCGCAGGATGCGCCAATCTTTGTCAGCCTGGGAGGCGGTGATCCCAAGAATGACCTGCCTCGTCTGGTAGGCGGCCTTTTGAGCCATACCAATTTGCCGCTGACGATTGCGACCGGTCGTCATATCGCGGGAGCCTCTGACCTCGCCGCACTGGCCAAACAGAATCCAAAGCGCGTTGAGCTGATCTTTGACAGCCCCGATGTCGCAAAGCAGATGTCACGAAGCCAGATTGCCGTGGCTTCCGCAGGCACAATGACCTGGGAACGCGCCGCAGTTCAACTTCCGTCCATTTGCTTGATCGTCGCAGACAACCAGGCAGACAGCGCAAATTGGCTTGCGATGAAAGACGTCCATGAGGTCTTCGACATCAGGTCTGACTGGTCCGAGGTCAGCCTGGCACGCGCTGCTGCGGCGCTTGCGCAGGATCCCGCTCGAAAGGCTGCATTCCGCCAGGCGTCGTCCCAGATTTTGTCCGCCGACGGGGTTGTCCGGGTAAAGATGGAGTTGTTAAAGAAAATTCAGCAGCCGTCCCGCTAGTATAGGTGTCCCTTGGCAAAATCCTTCTCCGACCTGCAGATCGGTGGCGCGCATCCGTGCTTCATAATTGCCGAGGTCTCCGCGAACCATAATCACGACCTCAACCGCGCCTTGCAGATTGTTGACGCTGCGGCCGAAGCCGGGGCGGATGCGATCAAGCTGCAAACCTACACGCCAGACACCCTGACCATACGGTCCGACCGCCCCGAGTTTCAGGTCTCCGGTACAATCTGGGAAGGGGAAACGCTCTATTCCCTGTTCGAGAAAGCCATGCTGCCATGGGAATGGCACAAACCAATCTTCGAACGCGCGCGTGCATTGGGACTGCAGGCTATCTCGACCCCGTTCGACGTCACAGCGGTCGACTTTCTGGAAGAGCATGGCGTCGATTTCTACAAAATTGCGTCTAGCGAGCTGGTGGACATACCGCTGATCAAATACGTGGCGCAACAGGGCAAACCGGTGCTGATCTCCACCGGGATGGGCACAACCGAAGAAGTCGAAGAGGCCCTTGATACGCTGCGACAGAACGGCTGTCCTGATATATGCCTGCTGAAATGCACAGCGGCCTATCCCGCCAAGGTTGAGGAGGCGAATCTCGCCACGCTGTCCGAATTCGCAGACCGTTTCAAAGTCATACCCGGCCTGTCAGATCACACGATGGGCCCGACCGTCCCAATGGTTGCGACAGCGCTGGGTGCCAAGGTGATCGAAAAGCACATCACCCTGTCGCGCGCGGATGGCGGGCCAGATAGTGCTTTCTCACTGGAACCAAATGAGTTTGCAGAGCTGGTGCGGGTCGTGCGTGAAACGGAGTCGGCGCTAGGCGAGGTCGTCATTGCACCAAGCCCGGGCGAAATCCGAAGCCGGGATTTTCGCAGGTCGCTATATGTCGTGGCAGACATGAAAACAGGCGAGGTTTTCACCAAAGACAACCTACGATCCATACGGCCTGCAATGGGCCTCCACCCGCGCAATTTCGACGCTGTGCTAGGGAAGGCTGCGCGCCAGAACATCGAGGCCGGCACGCCGCTCTCGGAAGATCATTTTGATGGCTAGCTCAACCCACGCCCCGTCATTGAAAGACGTCGCGATCCTGGTACCCGAGACGGGAGCGATAGACCAAATTCTATCCGGGCAAGACCTGCCTCCATTTGACGACAGGCTGATCTCCTTCGTGGCTGCCCTGTCCCGCGCAATCATGAAGCACCCACCGGCCCGGCAATTTCCCGAGATCATTTCACTTGCGCATTGGATGCGTCCGCGTGCGATCAAGGACCTCGAGGCGGAATTCACCGCGACACGGCCAGCAAACACGGTTGCGCTGTCTCGCGGCGTTGCCTTGCATTTTGCGCCCGGCAACGTGGACACCATTTTCCTCTATTCCGCCTTGCTGGCCGTATTGACGGGAAACCGCAACATAGTCCGCGTGTCCTCACGCGCTTCCGAACAGATTGAGCTGCTGATCACAGTGCTCAATGCCTTGCTGCGCACCCCTGAACATGCCGCGATGGCGGACCGGCTCTTGATCATCCGCTATGATCACGATGATGCCGTCACAGCTGCCCTGTCGGGGCTTTGCGACCTGAGGATCGTGTGGGGCGGTGACGAGACGGTCAACACCATACGCACAATCCCGCTGCCGCCGCGCGCCAGGGATGTCTGTTTTCCAAACCGCTGGTCACTGGCCGTCTTGTCGGCAGAGGCTTTGTTGGAGCTGAATGAAGAGGGTAGAGCCCAACTCGCCGTTCAGTTTGCCAATGATGCCTACTGGTTCGGTCAGATGGCATGTTCCTCACCCCGGCAGATCATCTGGGTAGGATCGGAAGAGCATTGTGCGAAAGCACCGACGGTTTTCTGGCCTGCGGTCCAATCTGCGGCAGAGAAATTCGCCGACACTATTCCAGCCGTGGGCTTCGTCAATAAACTGGTCAGCCAGCATGTCGCGGCGATCGAGGGAGATATTTCCAGGATCGTTCCGCTCAGCGCAAATACGGTGAGCGTCGGACAGATGACGCAGCTTACAGAGCCGGATCATGAGCTTTATGTCGGCGACGGGTTCTTCTGGGACGCCCGGGCCCCTCGGTTGGAAGAGATCGCCTCAATTCTGGATAGCCGCAGCCAGACAATTGCCAGTTTCGGAATTTCCGGCGCAGATTGGCAAGGCTTGATCCTGAAAACCGGGGCGCATATCGACCGGGTGGTCCCTTTTGGTCAGGCCTTGCAGTTTGGCCATATCTGGGACGGGATGAACCTGCTGTCAGAGTTTTCCAGGCTGGTCTCAATCGACATCTAGCCAAGCGCCACTTCAGCCCAGTTCAGGGAATGATGGTGATATCGGCCAGGTTAGCTTTCCATTTGCCGTCCCGAAGCGCGATATAGTCGGATCGATGAAAATCCATCACCTCAAGGTCAAAATCGCCGGCATTGTCCGAAACGTCCGGGTCACATGGCTTGAAACCAAAGCGCTTGTGCCAATTCAGAACACCAGGATTTGTTCTGAGGACTTCGCAGATCAGCCGGTCACGATGCAGGTGATCGAAGGCATAGGATAGACCTGCAAGTTCCGTCGCCTTCCAGAACTGCATCATCGGGCCCATCTCTTCGGGCGCATGTGGCGTGAAGTAGAAGGCCCACCAGGCCGACCCATCCCGGGCAATGTCAAAGTAAATCTGAACAGCCTTCGGAACTCCGTCTTCTTCCAAGAGCCGCATGTCAAAGCTGGGGTCCGCGAATTTGCGATCCCACCACCTGTCATGCTCATCGCGGGATATCACATGGCTGGTCAGCATGGCCGCGCGCACCTTTTCGGCGTTTCGCCAATCGTAGACCGCCCATTTGTCGGCATCCGTCGCTGGACGGAAGACAAGGCTCATGCCGCGCTCTCAAACGTGTCGGAGCATCCACGTATCTCGGCCTTGGGCAATCTGCCACTGATGGAGAAGGTGCGGCCAGTCCGACCACAGGGGCAGTCATCTTCACCGGTCAATCGCCCCAGATCTTCGGTCAGCAAGGAATGACCGGGGTAGCTGTTGGGCAGACATGACAGCACTTGGATCAGCCCCTCCTCCCCAATCTCGGCAACCGACCAGTCGCGCGGACGCCTGATGATGACATCAGCGAATGACGGTGCATGTATCCGACCTTCTTCGCATTCCACAAAGATCGAACCGACCTGCTCGACCATACCGTAAAAATTATGGACGCGGCGTACGCCCAGGCGCTCATATGCGCGGTCCTTGAACGTTGCATTGTCCACCGCTTCATCAAGAAGTTTCTTCCATCCGCCGGAATGCACAAGGATGCCTTGGCTCAAATCCAGTGCCCGCCCGGCATCCTCAAGCGCACGAATAAAGTGTTTCCACACCATGAAGGTAAAGCCGAAAAGCAAAACCGGCTCGCCAGAGAACTCTTCTAGAAACGGCTCTACCGCGTCCCAGTTGATGCCCATATTCTCGTCATGCAGCGCATAGGTGTGCTTTCGTCCGAAATTGGACATGCCCAGAATGCCCGCGCCCCGGGCAGAGAAATTCGTCCGATCCTTCACGACAGCCGGGTGATCCACGATGATCATCGGCATCCGCGCTTTCCCAAGGAAGTCCTGCATGATCTTGACCACGGCCTTGGTTTGATAGGTGGCGGTTTTTCGATCCAACGAAATACGAGAAACCTGCTGCCCCGTTGTCCCGGAGGATGTAAGCATCTTGAACCGTTCCTCGGCGGGGATCGATTCCAGCAGATGCGACTTGAACAAGCGCACGGGCAGGAAAGGCAGCTCAGACAGGCTGGCGGCCGTGGCCGGGCGTCCCTCGGCCGCCATGATGGATGAATAGGGCGCGCATTGATGACGGTGATGCGCATCAAGCGTGTTGAGCGCGGCGAGTAGCCGGGCCTCCTTTTCGGGTTGCGCCAGACCATAAACCGGACCGTCAAACAGCTCGTTCAGCATTCCTGTTCCTCCGCCAATGCGAGCAGTGCAGCATAGTCAACTTTCCCATTGTCCCGCCGGGGGATGTCGGGGATGTATCGGACGTCCATAGACCGCGCAGGGAACGAAAAGAGGCGTGTCGCGGCTTCGCGCACCGCGCCTGTATCAGCGTCTTGCGTCAGTATGAACAATTGATCATCGCGACCCACACAATAGACCTCAAAGCCCTGCCCAGACAGGCGGGCCTCTACCTCAGCCAACCCAACCCGGTTTCCTTGCAGCTTGATGAAGCGGCTTTGCCGTCCTGTGATCCGATAAAACGGGCCTTTGCGCTCCGCCAGATCACCGGTGCGCAGCACGCCGTGCATCCGGTCGCCCAGTGCAAGGTCGGCCCTGTGATCGGCGTAGCCCAGCATAATCGAGGCGCTTCGAACCACCAGCTCCCCATCATCAGCCAGGTCCATCTCAACCCCTGGAATTGGTCGCCCGATGCAGTCAAAATTCTGCTCCATCTCATCAAAGGGAAGCCAGCTGATCCGTGGCCCCGCCTCCGTTTGCCCATACATGATGTGAAAGGCCCAACCCTTCGCGCGCGCAAGATCATGCAGCGTCTGCGCGTCTTTGGCTGCAAGCTTGCCGCCCGCCTGCGTCAGCATCCGCATATGGGGCAAATCAGCCCGTCCCAACCGCATGCGGAGCAACATTTCAAAATGGAATGGCACACCTGAGATACTGGTCGCGTCAGCCAGCCGGGACCAGAACGGTTTTTGCATGATCGAATGGTTTGTCAAAAGCACCTTGGCCCCCACGGCCATATGGCTGTGCAGGACAGATAACCCAAAGGAGTATTCGATGGGCAAATGGGCCAGCGGACGCTCCGTGTGGTCGAGCGCCAGGTAGTGCGCAATGGAAAGGGCATTTGCCGCCAGCTGGCGCGCCGAAAACTGCGCGAGCTTTGGGGACCCGGTCGAACCGGAGGTTGGCAAACAAACGGCCAGATCATGATGCAAGCCACCGGCAGGCTCTTGCAAAAGCGAAACGGCGCCCTCCTCGACCACCGCTTCGACGCTATAACGTTTGATCAAGGCGGTGCGGGATTGTGCAGCCATCTTTGCAGAGAGCAGGACAATCACATGCCCAGCAGCGTGCAGGCCGATATAGGCACGCAGCGTGGCCGTTGTGTTTGAACAGAACAAAGCAACAAGTCGGCGGCCCGGGACCAATGCAGACCAGGTTGATTTCAGCTCTTCCAACGCGCCGTAACGCATTTGTTCTCCAGCGTCATCCTCGGCAAGCACCGCCTCGGCATCGACCAGATCTGGAGCCAGTGCAGCAAGCATCAGATGCGCATCGCTCCATCAACACCGATCGTCTGACCGGTGACATAGCACGACGCCGGGCTCCCAAGGAACTGGGCCAAGCGAGCGACCTCTTGCGCCGACCCAAAGCGCCCCATACCGATATCGGCCATCGCCTTTTCGCGCGCCTCCCCCTCGATAGCAGCAGTCAGATCGGTCTCGATGAAGCCGGGCGCAATTGCGTTGACGCGGATGTTGTGCGGTGCAAGCTCCTTCGCCATCGATTGCGTCATCCCGATCACAGCCGCCTTGGTCGCCGCATAGGCTGCGAAGCCAGAGGCGCCATGACGCCCCACGATCGAGCTTAGATTGATGATGGAGCCGCTTTTCTTGCCCGCCATCACGCGGGCGGCCAATTGAGCGCAAAGAAAGGCGCCTTTGATGTTGGTATCCATCATAAGGTCGATATCCGTCTCGATGGTCGTGGCCAGCATCGCAGGATGCATAACGCCCGCGTTGTTTACCAGAATATCCAATCGACCAAACTCTTTGCGGATGGCTATGATCGCAGCCTTCACCGAGCCTGCGTCACACACGTCCAACTGAACGGCACGCCCACCTTCAAGACCATCAGCAATCTGGCGGGCCTGCTCAATATCGCGCCCTGCCACCCAAACCGCCGCACCGGCCTGTGAAAACTGCGCGGCAATCGCGTGACCGATGCCACGGGTCGCGCCAGTCACCAGAGCAACCTGGCCCGCCAGTTGAAACGGATCAGAAGGCGACGTCATATTTTCCGAGGATGTCTTTGGCCTTCCCGACGCTCGACATATCGATGATGTCATCAGTGTCCAGCATGATATCGAACTGCTCCTCAAGCGCCGCAACCAATGTCATATGCGCCACTGAATCCCACTCTTTGATGGAATTATACTCCAGCGTGTCAGTCACTCGCGATGGATCAATTTGGAGAGCTTCAGAAAAAGCTGCGGTGAGCTTCACGGCATTTGTCTCGGTCATGTTCTTTCCCGTATCGGCGTTTTGGCTGACATAAGCGGTCTGGATGTTGACCACAATGGCACGAAACCAAGCGGATGGCACCGGCCATAAGCTGCCGCCCCAACTCTATGCCGCTGCGCTTCGGATGGCCTATGGAAAGAAGATGACAGCAGGGGATGCAAAAAATCCGCTATGTCCGTGCATCAGGACTTATCCCCAACCTTAACGCGGATCAGTTCCGTTTGACCCCCCTTGTGAATTGACGACCCGACTTCCTTCGTGATCTGTTCGCTTGGACCAAAAGGCCGCTGCCACACGAGGCCTTGGGAAATGGCGGGATATTATGCGACATAGGCTCGGCCTTCTGCGGCTGCTTGCATTGACGATTGCCCTGGGGGGCTGCGCGCTTCCTCGTGGCGCGGCCTTGCAATCAGAGATTACCAAGAACGCCGAGGATGAGGATGCAGGCTTTGCCGTCTACCCGGTGACGGAAGAGCTGCTGCCCCGCTATGCTGGCTGGCCACATACCGGGGGCGTGACGCGATATAGCTGGATCGGCAAGCAGCGCGGCCCGATTGGGCGGGTCATCCTGCCCGGCGACACCATCAAAATAGCCGTCTGGGACAATGACGAAAATTCACTGCTCACCTCATCCGAGCAAAAGCTCGCGCAGTTCCAGGAGATGCGGGTATCGACCAATGGATCGGTCTTTCTGCCTTACGTTGGCGCTGTGGCCATCAGCGGGCGCACTGATGCGGTCGCACGCGACATGGTGCAGGACGCGTTGACCGCTATCTCTCCCTCCGCGCAGGTGCAGCTCACCTCCGAGCCGGGCGCGCGGCACGCGGTTAGCCTCGTCTCGGGCATCAATTCTCCGGGCGCATACCCGATCGAAGAGCGTGATATGACGGTTCTGGCCGCCTTGTCGCTTGGTGGCGGCGCGAAAGACGGCTTCGAAAATCCTCAAATCCGGCTGCTCAGGGGCCACGATACATATGCCATTTCGCTCGACAAACTGCTGAAAACGCCTGCCCTCGACACAACGCTGCGCTCTGGCGACAAGATTGTTGTGGCCGAAGACGAAAGCTATTTTCTGGCACTCGGGGCCACTGGCCGCGAGGAACTGATCACCTTCCCCAAGGAACATGTCAGCGCGCTTGACGCTGTCACACTGATGGGCGGGCTGTCTGACAGCCGCGCAAACCCGGAAGGCATCCTGGTCCTGCGGGAATATGGCACCAGCGCCGTCCGCGCAGACGGGGTCAACGGACCGCAGGATTCGCGGGTGGTATTTACAATGGATTTGACCACGGCGGACGGGCTGTTCAGCGCGGGCAACTTCAAGATCAATCCCAGAGATGTCGTCTACGCGACCGAGAGCCCGGTCAACAACGCCCGCACCATTTTGAGCCTGATTGGCGCGAGCTTTGGCCTCGCGCGGCAGGTCAGTAACGACTGATAAGGTGGCGGACAGACTATGGCGCGGCGTTGAACACAAACAGCGCCTCGCCCCCCAGCGTATATCCGTTGATCAGATCGCGTGCGGTGTCGGAGGTCAGCCAGGCCTCAAGGGTTATCGCGGCCTCTGCGTTAAGATGCGCGTGGCGGGCCGGGTTGACCGGCAGATAGGCGTATTGGTTGAACAGAACCGGATCCCCCTCAAACAGCAGCACCAGATCAGCCTTATTGCCGAAGTTCAGCCAGCTGGCCCGGTCCGACAGGATATAGGCGTCCAGCCCTGACGCCGTGTTCAGGCTTGCACCCATCCCGGCACCTACGGGCTTATACCAATCCCCAAATGTGGCCGGATCCTGATTTGCGGAAACCCAAAGCGACAGCTCCTTGCGATGTGTCCCGCTATCGTCGCCCCGGCTGACAAAGGCGGGCGCGCTACCCGCGATGCGGCTGAACGCATCCCCTGCGGTCTCAGCGCCCGAGATGTCCGCGGGATCGGATGCAGGCCCGATCAGGACAAAATCATTATACATGATCTCGCGGCGGTGGGTGCCATGACCGGCCGCGACAAAAGCCTCCTCCGCCGCTTTGGAATGCACGAGGATCGCGTCCACATCCCCCGCCTCACCCAAGCGCAGCGCTTGCCCGGTGCCCACAACAAGCAGCTGCACATCAAGCCCGGTATCCCGCTTGATCGCGGGCAAAAGCACATCAGACAGGCCGGAATTGTGGAAACTCGTGGTGACGGCCATGCGCAGGGTTTCCGCCGTGGCAGAGCCCGTCCAAAGCAGCATCAGGCAAAGCAGAATGCGGGTCATTCGATGATGTCTCCTCTCAGAAAGCTCTGCGCTTCCGGGCTCGCCGGTGCGTCAAAAAACTGCGCCGCCGGGGCGGTTTCATACAGGGAGCCGCCGACCAGAAAAACCACATCTGTCGCCAGTCTGCGGGCCTGGCCAAGATCATGCGTGGTCATGATGATCCGGGTGCCCTCAGCATGCGCGGCCTGTAGCAAGGTTTCGATCTCGCGCGTGGCACGACCGTCGAGATTGGCGCAAGGCTCGTCCAGAAACAAGATATCAGGCTTGCGGATCAGGGCGCGGCCTAGCGCCAGTTTCTGCTTCTCGCCCCCGGAAAGGCGGGGGGCGGGCCGGTCGAGCGCGTCGGACAAGCCGATCCGCGCTGCCCAATCGGCGACTTTCGCCGCAACGTTTGCCTTATTCTCACCGCGCAGCTGCAGCGGGTATACGAGGTTTTGGCGAACTGAGCGGCGCAACATGATCGGGCTTTGAAACACATAGGCCTGCGCCTCTCGATCCGCACCTGGTCCAAGCTGTAGGGTTCCCGAGGTCAGGCGTTCGACACCGTGCAGCACCTTCAGCAGCGTGGTTTTGCCCGCGCCATTGGGGCCCATCACCATGGTGAAACCCTCTGGCGCAAATCCAAGGTCTATGGGGCCCAAGATGGTTTTGCCACGCCGCGTGACACGCGCGGATTCGAGCAGAAGGACAGGCGCGCTCACCAACGTCCCTCCCGTTCCGTGCGGGAGAGCGCATGGACCGCGAAATTCACCGCCAAGGCCAATGCGATCAGCACGAAACCAAGCCCAAGCGCCAGGGCGAAATCGCCCTTGCCCGTCTCAAGCGCAATTGCTGTTGTCAGCACCCGGGTTGCATTGTCGATATTGCCGCCCACGATCATGATGGCACCAACCTCGCCAATCGCGCGCCCGAAGCCCGCCAAGGCGGCGGTCAGCAAAGTGCGCCGCCCATCGGTGATCAGCGTCTTGATCCGCTGCCAGCGGGTGGTGTTCAGCGAGATCAGCAGGTCGTGATATTCCGCCCAGAGCTCCCGCATGGCCTGATGCGTGATCGAGGCGATAAGTGGCGTGATGATGATCACCTGCGCGATGATCATGGCAGTCGGCGTAAAAAGCAGCCCCAGCACCCCGAACGGGCCAGACCGCGACAGCAGCATATAGACAATCAGCCCCACTACCACGGGGGGCAAACCCATCAGGGCATTCAATGTGGCGATGGTGGCGCGTCGATAGCGAAAGCGGCGCACAGCAAGCCATGTCCCAAAAGGCAGCGCAATGAGCGAGGCGATGATCAGCGCGGTGACGCTGACGTGGAGGGACCGCAAGGTGATCTCAACCAGATCCGCGTCGAAAGACACGATCAACCAAAAGGCTGCCCGCAACCCGGCCCAGATCTCACTCATGACTGCGGGTCCCTACAAGATCAATCCAGCCGCACCGCGTTGCCGGTCGCGCGGTCCTGGCTCGAGAACCCCATCTCGCCCAGGATCAGGTTCGAGCCTACGGCGATCACGGCAATGGCCACAAAGGCGCTGAGCATCGCTTTCATATCATCTCCCCTCCTGCGCGGTCGCCTCTTTGAGGTAAGCGATCAGGTCGTCGCGGTCCTCTTGGCGCACGATGCGCTGCATCGGCATCTTGGTGCCCGGAATATAGTGGTCCGGCCCCTCATCAAACAAAGCATTGATCGTCTCGGCTGACCAGATGATATCCGATCCGCTGAGCGTGTTGGAATAGGAATAATCCGCAACCTTCCCCGCTGGTCGGCCAAACAGCCCGTAAAGGCTGGGGCCCGCTTTGCGCGCGCTGCCTTCGGTCAGCGTATGGCAGATCGAACATTTGCGTTTGAACTGCCGCTCCCCGTTGGGCAGGGTCTTGGGATCTTCAAGGAAGCTGCGGGTCGTGCCGCCCATCTGCCCATGCTCTGTCAGGGTCGCGACGGGCCATGAATACATGATATCCTCGATCCCGCCGGCATGGATGTTTTGCCCATCAGGCGAGAACGCGAGCGCCCAGATCGGGCCGCGCTGGGTTGCGCGGAAATCGCGGGTGATGGTGCGAGCCTTTGTATCAACCACCATGATAAACCCCTCGCCGTCACCGACAGCCAGCTGGGCTGCGTGGGCATCAAACGTCATCGCCAGAATTGGCCTGCGACCGAGGGTCAGATCTGCCAGCGTTTCCCCTGTGCTGATGTCAATAATGCGGGTTCCACCGTCGACTGCCCCATAGGCCAGCCAGCCTTTCTGCTCATTGACCAAAAGCGTGTTGACCGCAAATCCGTGTTTAACCAACACCCGGCGTTCAGCGCCGCTGGCCGCGTCCCAGACCCGCACCGTTCCGTCGACAGAGGCCGAATAAACCGTGCGGCCATCATCTGAGAAGGCCACGTCATTGACACCCTGCGCGTGGCCTTTCAGCAGAGCTTTTGCAAAGCTCAAAGGCGATGGCTGACCGGGTTCAATGACCATGGACCATAGGCCAATCGTGCCGTCCCAACTGGCGGTGGCCACGGTCTGCGTTCCCTCATGGTACTCGATATCGGTGATCTTTGCCTGATGGCGCCCAATTTCGATGCCCTTGTTTGTCTGCACCTCCCAAAGCCAGGCCACAAAGTCATCGCCAGCTGACAATGTGAACCTGTCATTGGGAAAGCGCACCGTGGTGACGGCCGCGCGATGCCCTTCAAACCAGGACGGCAGATCGCCGTCCCAGACGCCGACCGAATTGTCAAAGCTCGCCGTTGCGATCCGTCCCGAGGGGGACACCGCAATGTCCATGATCGGCCCGCCATGGCCTTTCAGAGTGAAGAACTCCTGCCCGCTGGCGGGGCTTGCGAGGCAGGCCGCTATGGCAACCACGCGCAGCATCTACTCGGCAGGGCTGGCCTGACTGCCAGACGGGCTACGCGCCGGGGCCTTGTCCTTGGCAGTGGAAACGATGGCCTCTTCCGCCCAGATCGAATGGTGCTCGCGCGCCCATTGCTCCTCTACATGGCCGGAGCCCATGGCGTCGTAGGCCCCCTCCATCCCGACAGAGCCAATGTAGATATGCGCCAGAATGATTGCCATCAGCACAAAGCTGACGATGGCATGCCAAAGCTGCGCATATTGCATCTCTTCATGGGGTGCGAGGGTGGTGCGCAGCTCGCCCAGCCCCAGCATCTCAGGGATGCCCCAACTGTTCAGCTTGGCGAAGGTCGGCGCAAACATGTTGAACTCAAACGGAAACAGCAAAGCCAACCCGGAGGCCGAGATTGACCCACCCAGCACGATCACCGACCAGAAAATCAGCTTCTGGCCCGCGTTGAACTTCTTGGCCGGCGGATGCCCCGTGGTGAAGATGCCGCCGCCTTTCAGCAGCCAGTTGATATCGGTCCGGTCGGGCAGGTTGTGAATGACCCAGAAAACAAAGATCATGACCAGCGCCAGCATGAAGGCCCAGGAGACGTTATTGTGGATCCACTTGGACGCAATCGCGAGGGTCGAGAACGCGTCATGCCCGAAGGCCGGAATGAGAAACTTGCGGCCCATCAGCGAGACAAGCCCGGTGATGCCAAGCAGGATGAACGAGCCTGCCAGCAGCCAATGCGCGAAGCGCTCCACAGGTTTGAACCGCTCCACCGTGTAGCCGGTCTTTTCGCCATCAATGCGAATGCGACCACGGATGAGGAAGAACAGGGCCAAGACAACGACCGTCGCCAGCAGCAGATAGCCGCCATATTTCAAAAGCGGCCCCTCGCGGAATTGCAACCACGCCATGCCCCCATCCTGGATCAGCGTTGTGGCCGCAGGGCCATTATTGGTGGCAGTGATATTCGCGGTCCCAAAGCGCAATGCGCGCCATAGCTCAGGGTCGGACGCCCCGCCCAATGTGCCAAGCTGCGCGCCGAGGCCCGCAGCGCTGTCCGGGTCGCCAGTCAGGTTGGAACGGAAGCTGTTATCCACCTCCTCGCCCCGCTGCCGCGCCAAAATGTCTTCAAGCGTCTGCGCCCCGCCAGTGGCAGAGCGGTCGGGGATGGTGCTGTCCTGCGCCCAAACCGCGCTGCTGAATACAATCGCGACCAACGCGCTCAACAGTGTTCGCAGACCTATCATCAGAACCTCCCACCCCGATATCGGTCTAGCCTAGACCACGAAAAGCCATATTCAAAGAAGATTGAAACACCCCGATTGCGCGAAGAAATATGCCTGCTGGTCAGGGCTTCACACGTAACAAACCTGTAGACGCGCAGGCGCATCGCCTTCTATGTTGTTGGGGTATTTTAATACTCACAAGCAAGGACTGTTCTATGAAAATCATGACGTTAGTGTTATTGGGCCTGGCCGTTACTACCCTGCCAGCGGTGGTTGTTGGGCAGGAAAGCGTCGAGGCCGATAAATGCGCGGCAAGCACCGCGGACCCCAATGTCGCCTCAGAATTTTTAAATGCGGACGGCTACCCAAGGCAAATGGCAATCACGCAGGACGTATTGGTTGTTTCGACGACGCCGCCTTGCATCGATGGCTATACGTTCACGATGCGAAACGGGGATGTGGTGTTCGCCAAAGACGCGGCGATCACTTATTCGGGCCAATGGAAGAAAATTGCGTTTCGCCGCGTCGCAAAGAATGGCAGCGAGGAAGAGCTTTCCTATTCCAATGCGAAAGAGGTCAGCGAAGAGATCGCGCATGAGGCCAGCGTCGGGCTTGCTGCCAGTATAACCGCTGGGGTCAAACCCTTTGGCGTCGGAGCCGAAGCCACGGTCGAGGCCTCCCTTGGCTACGCATTGTCTATCGCCAACGGCACGTCCGAGGGGACCGAGTGGGGCCATACCCTCAATGTCGGCCCCGGCGAAGAGGTTGTCGTCTGGACGCGACAAGTTGAGGTCAAAGTCGCGTGGGAACCCAGCGCCTATGACATCGGAAAGTTCGGTCAGGAAGGTGGCCCAGAAACTGGCGACATATTCCAGTTGGGTCAGAATTGGGTGGAAGACGTATACATCCCATCGCAAAAACGGATGTTTCAGACGGCGCAGAGCCTAACCGACGACGAGGCGACGGCTTTGGCCAATGCGACGGCCGTCCACATGAAGCCCGCAAATTGGCCGGCAAAAGATGCGGTCGATGTGGTTTTCGCAAATCAGGCGGTCAGCCAGATGTCGGAATTCATGCAAACCCATGACGAGCCGTTGACGGATGAATATACGTTGCCGTTCCGCGAAACCTACACGGTCAGGTACAAATACTGACGCCAACCGGCTTTGTCAGACAAAAGAAAAGCCCGCCCCGCATGTCCAGCGGGGCGGGCTTTTTTCATCAGGATGCGAGGCTATCAGCCGTCCTGACGTCCGTAGGCTGACCCCCAGCCCCATGCGCCGGAGCCGAAGCCGCGGGCCACGACACGCTCGCGGTAAATGCCGGAGACCACGTCGCCGTCACCCGCCAGAAGCGCTTTGGTGGCACACATCTCGGCGCAGATAGGCAGCTTGCCCTCGGCGATCCGGTTGCGGCCGTATTTGGCGAACTCGGCGGTGGAGTGGGTTTCCTCCGGACCACCGGCGCAGAAGGTGCATTTGTCCATCTTGCCGCGCGATCCGAAATTGGCCGCTTGCGGGAATTGCGGCGCGCCGAAGGGGCACGCGTAGAAGCAATAACCACAGCCGATGCAGAGGTCCTTGGAGTGGAGCACCACCCCTTCCTCATTCTGGTAGAAGCAATCCACCGGGCAAACAGCCATGCACGGCGCGTCCGAGCAATGCATGCAGGCGACCGAAATCGACCGTTCCCCGGGGGAGCCGTCATTGATCGTGACGACCTTCCGGCGATTGATGCCCCAAGGCACTTCATGCTCGTTCTTACAAGCGGTGACGCAAGCGTTGCATTCGATGCAGCGTTCAGCGTCTACGAGAAATTTAGCTCTAGCCATTCCTCATTCTCCCTTATGCTGCCCAGATTTTGCAGAGAGTGGCTTTCGTCTCCTGCATCTGGGTCACTGAATCGTAGCCATAGGTCTGCGCTGTGTTGGTGGATTCACCAAGCACGTAAGGATCGGCCCCATCGGGGTATTTGTCCCGCAGGTCCTTGCCCTCGAAATGGCCGCCAAAGTGGAACGGCATGAAGGCCACGCCCTCGCCGACCCGCTCGGTTACCATGGCCATCACCTTGACCTTGCCGCCTTCGGGCCCTTCGACCCAGACCTGCGCGCCGTCCCGCACACCAAGATTGTTGGCGTCCCGGGTGTTGATTTCGACGAACATGTCCTGCTGCAGCTCGGCCAGCCATGGGTTCGACCGGGTTTCATCCCCGCCACCCTCATACTCTACAAGACGGCCCGAGGTCAGGATCATTGGATAATCCTTCGAGAAATCCTGCTTCTGGATCGAGGCATACATGGTTGGCAGCCGGTAGAACTTCCGGTCCTCGTAGGTCGGATAATCCGCCACAAGATCCCTGCGGTTCGTGTAAAGCGGCTCTCGGTGGACCGGCACCGGATCGGGGAAAGTCCAGACCACGGCCCGCGCTTTGGCGTTGCCAAACGGTGCCATCTCATGGGCAATAGCCACGCGCTGGATGCCGCCAGACAGGTCGGTCTTCCAGTTGGTGTTGGGTCCTGCCACGGCATCAATGGCGGCGCGTTCCTCATCGGTCAGCTCGCCATCCCAGCCGAGATCCATCAGCATTTGCATCGTGAACTCGGGATATCCGTCCTGAATATCCGAATCCAGCGAGGCCACGCCTTCGGCCAGCAGGTTGTCACCGTCGCGTTCCACACCGAAGCGCGCCCGGAAGGTCAGCCCCCCCTCAGAAACACGTTTGGACATGTCATAGAGGTTCGGCGTACCGGGGTGGTTCATCTCGGGCGTGCCCCAGCACGGCCATGGCATCCCGTAATAGTCGCCATCTGCCGGGCCACCGACCGCCTGAAGGGTCGTGCGGTCAAACGTGTGCTGGTTGGCCATGTGGAGCTTGATCCGCTCCGGGCTTTGGCCCGTGTAGCCAACCGTCCACATGCCTGCGTTAAACTCGCGCGTGATGCTTTCGACATTCGGGACGTCTTCCGATTCCATCTCGATATTGCGGAAGAAGCGATCCGCCCAGCCGAACTTGCGCGCCAGCTTGGCCATGATGACCTCATCGGGCAGCGATTCAAACAGCGGCTCAACCACACGGTCGCGCCATTGAAGGGAGCGGTTGGAGGCGGTGACAGAGCCGCGCGTCTCGAACTGCGTACAGGCCGGAAGCAGGTATACCCCGTCCTCGCGGTCATGCAGCACGGCCGACACGGTGGGATAAGGGTCCACGACGACCAGCATATCCAGCTGCTCCATCGCGGTCTTCATTTCCTTCATCCGGGTCTGGGAGTTCGGCGCGTGGCCCCAAAGCACCATGGCCCGCACCTTGTTCGGGTTGTCCATGTTGTCAGGGTCTTCAAGCACCCCGTCGATCCAGCGCGACACCGGGATACCGGTGAGTTGCTGCAGCGACTTGTCCTTGCCCTCAGCGTCTTTGGTCATGGCGAACTGGCCCTTCAGCCAGTCAGCATCCTCACCCCAGACACGCGCCCAATGGGCCCAAGAGCCTGCGGACAGGCCGTAATAGCCGGGCAAGGTGTGGGACAAAACCCCAAGGTCAGTGGCACCTTGCACGTTGTCGTGGCCACGGAAGATGTTCGTACCACCCCCGCTGGTGCCCATGTTGCCCAGCGCCAGCTGCAACACGCAGTAGGCCCGCGTGTTGTTGTTGCCGTTGGTGTGCTGGGTGCCACCCATGCACCAGATCACGGTGCCGGGGCGGTTGTTGGCCATAGTGCGCGCCACGCGCTTGAGCTGGCTGCCGGGTGCGCCGGTGACGCGCTCGACTTCCTCAGGGGTCCATTTGGCCACTTCTTCCTTGATCTGGTCCATGCCCCAGACCCGGGTGCGGATGAACTCCTGGTCCTCCCAGCCGTTCTCGAAGATGTGCCACAAGATGCCCCAGACCAGCGCCACGTCGGTGCCGGGCCGGAAGCGGACATATTCATCCGCATGGGCCGCCGTGCGTGTGAAACGCGGGTCGCAGACGATGACGGGCGCGTTGTTCTGCTCCTTCGCGCGCAGCAGGTGCAGCAGCGAGACAGGGTGCGCCTCGGCCGGGTTGCCGCCGATGATGAAGATCGCACGGGAGTTGTGGATGTCGTTGTAGCTGTTGGTCATGGCGCCGTAGCCCCATGTGTTCGCCACACCCGCCACGGTCGTGGAGTGGCAAATCCGGGCCTGGTGGTCGACGTTATTCGTACCCCAGTAGCCGGCGAATTTGCGGAACAGGTAGGCCTGCTCGTTATTATGCTTGGCGGAGCCCAGCCAGTAGACCGAATCCGGCCCGCTTTCGTCGCGGATCTTCATCATGCCGTCGCCGATCTCGTCGATCGCCTGCTCCCAGCTGATGCGCTTCCACTCCCCGCCTTCTTTCTTCATCGGGTATTTCAGGCGGCGCTCGCCATGGGCGTGCTCCCGCACTGCGGCGCCTTTCGCGCAATGTGCGCCAAGGTTGAAGGGGCTGTCCCAGCCGGGCTCCTGCCCGGTCCAGACGCCGTTGCTGACCTCTGCCACGACCGTACAGCCGACAGAGCAATGGGTGCAGACGGATTTGACCAGCTCAACCGCGCCATTGGCAGCGGTCTGCGCCGTCGCGCCGGTGATCGAGCCACCTGTGGCCGAAATAGCCGCGAGCCCGCCAATAGCCAGGCCCGAGCCGCGCAGAAACGCACGGCGATCTACTGATGTTTCCGAAATATCTGACAGGATACCGGTCCGCTGGGGGCGTCGCGCAACCCCGTTGGTCTTTTTCCTAAGCATGTTGTCCTCCCTTGCGTGCTTGGGGCACTCCCCTTGCTTGCTTGGTTTCTTTTTGCCTTTGGCAGTCGGGCGTCACGCAACCAGTCGCCTCAGGGTCGTTGGTGATGGCGTCCTAGAACCGGGCGCTGTCGAGATAGGCGCGCGTATGCGCGGTGTCCTGCATCTTCTCAGATGTCAGGTCGACGGGCTGCGCCTCAGCAGTCGTTGTGCCTGTAGCAAGCGCCACAGCGGCAACGGGCGCGGTCGTGCCCGCCAGTTTCAGAAAGTCGCGGCGATTTGTGCCGTCCGTCTTCTTGGTCATGGGATGTCTCCCTCCCTTGTTGTTGGCGGGCATCCCCGCCGGTTTTGGCGCAGGTAGCTAGCCTGCGGTCATTCTGAACGCCTCGCGCTCAATCTCCATAAAGACCCGCCCAACGCTGCCAACCGAGGCATAAAGGACAGAGTTCTTCGCCCCTTCGAGGTCAGCAAAAAAGTGACCGGCCCAGGGCGCGATATGCTTGTTGAAAAAGGTCTTTTGCGTGTCGAGCGATGCGGGAGCCCCGAAGCGGCCCACAATCATGCCCGCCATCATTTCCATCAGCGAAGCGATGTTGTCCTCTGGCTCGTAGACATTTGGCGCGCGCGTCATCCCGCGCGCCGCCATGTCTGAGCGCAGCGTTGCCAGGGGTTTTTCATTGAGAAACCCCGTCAGGTAGTAGCTGGCATAGGGCAGCAGCTCCCCCCGTCCGAGCCCGATGAAAAGCGCATTGAATTCGCTTTCAACCTTGGCTGGCTTCGTGACTTTGGCGACGCGCGACAAAGCGTTGATAGCCTGCCCCAGATCGCCGTCATCGCCCGAAAGCCCGGCGCATTGATCCAGCAGCAATTGGTCAGGTGGCCCCGAAAGCAGCAGCCCGAGGAAATTATAGAGGTCGGCACGCAGGCGATCCTCAGAGGCAAGCTTGATGTCTTCGGCCGCGCTCACGCTGGCTCCTCCACAGTGAATTTCATGCGACGCGGCTGGATGGCGGCATAGGCCTCCGGTGCCTCGTCTTCGATGTCTGTTATGTCCTGCGATTGTTCGGCGGTGGGTTCATCAGCGGCGTCGGCCATGTCGGCCAGCGCGACCTCTTCCGGCGGCTCTTCATCAACCTCCGGTGCCTCGGCAAGCGCGGCCTCCGCCTCGGCCTGCCGCGCCATTTCCTGCACATGTTTCAGCATGCCCTTGCCGACCTGATAGGTGGTTTGCAGGTTCTCGATAACAGTCGCGCTGTCGGTAAAATCCTCGCCATAATCGACAAGCATATCGACATTGGCCAATACCGGGTTCGAGCGCCAGAGCACTTTCAGCGCCCGTCTGCGGATGCGGTCGGGAACGGCCTTGGCCAGAAAGGCGGTGAAGTCATCGCCGCTTTGCAGCGTCTCGGGCTCGGGCAGATCCAGCTCAGCCAGGATTTCGGCGTCGGTCTTTTCATCAAGGGCTGCGTGTTCTGCGGCGAGGCTCTGAGCCTCAAGCGCGGCTTGTTCGGCCTCTGCCTCGGCGGCAACGCCCGCGCGGCGGCGGGACCAGAAATTCTGCTCACCGCTCAATGGACACGCTCCTTCGATCCGGGGGCGCGGTACACGTCAGCCAATTGCCGAATGCGCGCATCGCCAATGCCGTCTTCCTTAGCGTCAATCCGCTTTTTGTCGCGACGCCGCTTGATGAAAACCTCGTCCTCATGGTGCAGCTCTATGAAGTCGCGAATCCAGGCGATCAGCCCTTCGGGCATTGGCACTTTCTCGACAAGCTCTTCGCCGGTATCAGCGTAGTCCTGCGCCTCATAGGGCGAGGCGGTCGCCAGCAAGACGTCCAGCGGCGCGGCACCCTCGCTTGGGCGCATCACCACGTAAATTGCAGGGGTCTTGGCAGACAGTCCGTGCAGATAGGCTTCCGTATCGGTGCGGAACAATTCCAGCGGAACGGTGGCCGCGTGATACTCCACCGCATCATCTTCACGGCGCAATTCGCTCCAGCTGGCCTCTTTCGCACCGGGCAACACCGCGACAGCCTTGAAGACGTGGCTAACCCAACGGGTCACACCCGGCACCCGCCGGACAACAATCCCCAGCGGCATAGATACGGATTTTGGCTCAGAGTTCTCCAACGTCGAAATGGTCCCTTTGGCTGAAGATATCGTGCATGACGCTGGGGCATTCTCAAAGAACTTTTTTGTATGTCGTGGAATACAATTTCGTGCTGCTGCAGCGCAGCGCAAATCATTCGGGGGCAGACAGAAGATTTCAAGGCCTGCCAGCGTATTCTGCGCCTTGCCTTCGCAGTTGCAGAAAAATCCTTGTCTCTGTGGGCCCGCAATAATTTCGGTTTACCCCACCCGCGAATCCCGACTAGCGTCTGAGCTTCGGGCCGTCTTATGGGCCGCGCAGGGGGAGGTCTCACAATGGCGAAAAAGCTTGTTTTATGTGACTGCATGGGCAGCCAAAAGGTCGATGCCGACGCGATTTCTTCTGCTTGCGATATGTCTTGCTCCAAGATCTATACCAGCCTGTGCATGGACCAGCTTCAGGATGCCGCGCGCGAATTGGCCGAGGGCGATGTGATTGTCGCCTGCCAGCAAGAGCGGCAGATCTTCGAAGAGCTTGCCGCGCAGATCGAGGCCCCAACCCCCGGATTTGTCGATATCCGCGACCGCGCCGGGTGGGGCGAAGGCGATGCGACACCCAAAATGGCCGCGCTTGCCGCTGAGGCCGCATTGAGCCTGCCAATCGGCAAATCGGTTGATGTGGTCTCGGAAGGGACCTGCCTGATCATAGGGGGTGCCGCCGCATTGAGCGCCGCGCGCGATCTGTACGACACGCTCGCCGTTACTGTTCTGCTCGACGATGCAGACGACATTCCCATGGACCGGCGCTTTGACGTGGTGATCGGGCATTTGAAGCAGGCCAGTGGTGCGCTTGGGGGCTTCACCACAAAGTTCGACAAGCTGCAGCAAATCATCCCCGGTGGGCGCGGCGGCTTTGCTTTGACAGAGCCGCAAAACAGCGCGGCGTCACATTGCGATATCATTCTGGACTTAACCGGGGGCCAGCCGCTGTTCCCTGCGCATGAAAAGCGCGAAGGGTATCTGCGCGCGGATCCCGCCCACGCGCCTTCCGTCGCAAAAGCGGTGTTGGAGGCCGCGCAATTGATCGGCACCTTTGAAAAGCCGCTCTACGTGCGGCTCGAGGCCAGCCTCTGCGCGCATAGCCGGGCGGAGAAACCCGCCTGTTCGAACTGCCTGAACGTCTGCCCAACCGGCGCCATCACCTCTGCCGGAGAGCATGTTGCGATTGATCCCATGATTTGTGCTGGCTGCGGGGCCTGTTCTTCGGTCTGTCCGTCAGGGGCCATCAGCTATGACGCGCCGCCCGTTGATGCGGTGTTCCGGCGGGTGAGCAGCCTGGCCTCTACCTACCGCAACGCAGGCGGCACCGCACCCCGTCTGCTGGTGCATGACGCTGACCATGGCCGGGATATGATCGCGCTTGCGGCCCGGTTTGGGCGCGGCCTGCCCGGCGATGTGATCCCGCTGGAAATGGATGCGCTCGCCAGTTTCGGCCATGCGGAAATGCTGGCGGCCCTATCTTGCGGTTTCGGGAAGGTCGATATGCTGCTGGCCCCCAAGGCGGACCGGGAGGTCATCGCCGCGCAAGCCACGCTCGCCAACGCAATTGCAGGCAGCGATCTCGTCGCCCCACTTGACCCGACGGACCCCGATCAGTTGTCAGAGGCGCTTTATAGCGGTGGCACCGAAGCCACCGATTTCGACCCTATTCTGCCCATGGGGACCCGCAGACAGGTCACACGACTTGCGGCCAAAACGCTCAATCCCGAGGCCGAGACAATCGCCCTGCCCGAAGGCGCCCCATATGGTGCGATTGTGGTAGATACCGACGCTTGCACGCTCTGCCTGTCTTGCGTCTCACTTTGCCCATCGGGGGCCTTGGGCGACAATGCGGACATGCCGCAGCTGCGCTTTCAGGAAGATGCCTGCCTGCAATGCGGGTTGTGCAGCAATATCTGCCCAGAAAGGGCAATTACGCTCGCCCCGCAGCTCAATCTGACCGATGCGGCCCTCAGCCAAACCGTCCTGCATGAGGAAGAACCCTTTGCCTGCGTCGAATGCGGAACCCTTTTTGGCGTCAAGTCGACCGTGGAACGGATCACGGAAAAGCTGGCAGGGAAACACGCGATGTTTGCCAATTCAGAGGCCGCCCGGATGATTCAGATGTGCGACAATTGCCGCGTCCAGGCG
Source organism: uncultured Rhodobacterales bacterium (assembly GCA_964387155.1). Lineage (GTDB taxonomy): Bacteria > Pseudomonadota > Alphaproteobacteria > Rhodobacterales > Rhodobacteraceae > Litoreibacter. Next base: position 76,934 of record CAYLVP010000002.1, read on the forward strand.
CAGTTCCATTCAGAGAATAACCCGTTCCAGGGTGGGGAGCGGCCGCGGGTCCGCACCAGCGATGACTATTTCAGCAAGCGACGTGATCACTGAATCTGAATAGGCGCGCCCAAATCTGCCGGTGGAATAGAGCCTACAAAGGCGGTAATCGCCTCGATCTCTTCCAGCGTCACTTCGATGGGTGCGATGGGCGAGGGCAGATGCTCCGGGAAAGGTTCGGTCACATCCGCCACCTGGGTGAAGGCCGGATGGGGTTTCAGCATGAAGAACGTCTCAAACCGCTCCTGCCAGTCGGGGAAACTGCGCATTAGGGCAAATGAGGGGCTGGAGCCGATGGCGTTCATCCGGTTGGCATCGCTTACCACATGGCAGCGACCGCATTGCACCATGCTGATCTTTTCGCCGAGGGCGGCGTCCCCTGTCAGCGCCACTGTGACCGGCTGCACGGTCCGGGCAACATCTGCGCTGAATGGCGCGCCAGTGGCGGGTGTGAACCCCTCAATCGTGCGCTTGCCGACATCGGACAAAAGCCATTCCCTAAAGCGGTCCGTCGCATCGCCGGGCTCTGCGTCAAAATGCCAGACCGTCCCGTCGCGCCGAAACACTGGCACGCCATCCGCCCCAAATGCTGCTGCAGCGGGGCCATCAGTCAGTGTGATACGAATATCCGATTTCAGCGAGAAACGGGGCAGAAGATGTTTGAGAAACCCGCTCTCGACCAGTGTTTCCGGGGCGGCAAGCTCAAAGGCTCTGTCCTGCGCCACGCCCGGCCCAGCCAGAAACACACAAATTGCAAGTAGCCTCTTCAGGATCACAAAAGCGCCCCCAACGCGGGTCTGGTTGCATGTCAGCCTAGGGGCGCTAGGGTCGTGTCGTCAACAAATCACGAAACACCCAAGCAGAGGGGTCAGGCCATGAGCGATGATTTCAACATGTCGATGCGCAAGTTTCTCAAGCAGGTGGGCGTCACCTCGCAGCAGGCCATCGAAGAGGCGATGCGGACGTCTGGCGATACGGGCGGCAAAAGCTTCGAGGCCAAGGTGGTGCTGACCGTCGACGGGCTCGATCTCGAACACGTCGTTACCGGCAAGATCGAAGGCGCTTGAATGGCGATCTCCCGCGAAGATGTGTTGGCCTGCCTCAAGGCCATCCAAGACCCCTCCGGCGCTGATATCGTCGAGGCCGGGCTGGTCCGTGCGCTGGATGTGACGGACGGCGCGGTGCGCTTCGTGATGGAGGTGGCGAGCCCCGACCCCTACCTGCCCATCAAGGCCGAGGCGGAGGAGAAACTTGCCGCATTGGGTGCGTCCAGTGTCTCCATCGTGATGACGGCGCATAGCAAACCGACGCCGCCCCCCGACCTGAAACCCAGCCGCCAGGCTGAGCCCGCTGGCCCCCAAAAAATCCCTGGTGTCGCGCGTTTGATCGCTGTGGCCTCTGGCAAGGGCGGCGTGGGTAAATCCACGGTGGCGTCCAATCTGGCCTGCGCTTTGGCTGCCGAAGGGCGGCGCGTCGGGATGCTTGACGCCGATGTCTACGGCCCGTCGCAGCCGCGCATGCTGGGCGTGTCTGGCAGGCCTCAAAGCCCGGATGGCAAGCTGATCCTGCCGATGCGCAATTTCGGCGTCACCATGATGTCCATCGGGCTGATGACCAACGAAGATCAGGCCGTGGTCTGGCGCGGGCCGATGCTGATGGGCGCGCTGCAGCAGATGATGATGCAGGTGCAGTGGGGCGCGCTTGACGTGCTGATCGTGGACCTGCCCCCCGGCACGGGCGACGTGCAGATGACGCTGGCGCAGAAGGCGCATGTCGATGGCGCGATCATCGTCTCTACCCCGCAGGATGTGGCGCTTCTGGATGCGCGCAAGGGGATCGACATGTTCAATCAGATGAACACTCCGATCCTGGGGATGATCGAGAATATGAGCACGCATATCTGTTCTGAATGCGGGCATGAGGAGCATGTGTTCGGCCATGGCGGCGTCGCGGCAGAAGCCTCAAAGCTTGGTGTGCCATTGCTGGCCGAGATTCCGCTGCATCTCGACATTCGGCTGGCCGCCGATGGTGGGGCTCCGATCGTCGTCTCCAAACCTGACTCCGCGCAGGCCCAGGGGTTCCGCAAAGTCGCCAAAGCGCTTGTGGAGGCCGGCCACGCATGACCGCGCCCAGCTTCCCACCTCTCTTTGATGGGCAGGCCGTCACCGGCCAGATTGACCCGTTTGAAAAGGCGCAGGCCGAAGCGCTGAAAGGGTGCGATGCGGGGCTCGTGGTCTACAACCTCAGCGCCGATATATTGCAGGGTGCGATTGTTTTTGCCCCCGACATTCCGCTTGCAGATGCCATGGCGATGCTGCCGCTCTGCGGCGTCGGCTTCCAAAACGCGCTCGGGGCGCTCGCCCCGCCGGAGGTTGCCGTCCATCTCGATTGGGACGGGGGCCTCCGCGTCAACGGGGCACTCTGCGGGGCGCTGCGGGTTGCGGCGTCTGACTGTGATCCTGATGCCGTCCCGGACTGGCTGATTGTGGGTCTAACATTGCAGATTCTGCCCGAAAGCGATGATCCCGGTCATATGCCGGATCGCACCGCGCTCTATGCCGAAGGCTGCGCCGATGTGGATGCAGCGGTGCTGATAGAGGCTTGGGTGAAACACACGCTTGTTGGCATTAATAGCTGGTCCGAAGAGGGCGTGGCAGGCTTGCACCGAGACTGGCGCGGCCTGGCCCATGGGATCGGCGACCCCATCGAGATTGCAGGCCAGAGCGGCACATTTCTTGGCGTGGATGAGCAATTCAGCATGCTCGTCCGCAATGCCGAGACCACCCATCTTATCCCCCTCACCCATCTTTTGGAGCCGCATTGACATGAAACTCGCCCGTGCCATCCATTTCGATGAAAGCGATATGAACGTATTCCACTCCCCCGCGCGCACCGGCGAGTGGTGCATCTCTGGCGGGTTCGAGTTTTCCAACTGGACGCAGGGTGATTTGGCCGGAAAGGCGCGACAAGCCTTCACCAACGGCTGGCTGGGGATCGAGACATTCGGGCGCGTGACATTTGTCGCCGTCACACAAATCGAACCGCATGAGGAAGAGGCTCTCATTCAGCAGCTTTCGCAGCATTTCGTCGATATCTACGGGGCACCGTCACTGGCAGATGCCGCGCCCGTCGCCCGCGAAGAACTGCGCCACATGGCCGATCTATGCGCCGAACACGATCCGAACACCGTCATCACCGTCGCCCGCGAACTGACCGAAGCGGGTGTCAAAGAAGCCTTCCGCGTGATCGAACAACGCGAGGCCGACCTCACCCAATTCGCAATCCACGGCTCACTAGACGACGAACCGCACCAGCACTGAGCCCCTGACATAGCGAAAAAGCTGGCGACCCCGGCAGGATTCGAACCTGCAACCTGCCCCTTAGGAGGGGGCTGCTCTATCCAGTTGAGCCACGGGGTCTTTGGCAGTGTTTTGCGGGTTTCGTGGGCGGGTGGCAACAAAAAAGGGGACGCGCAGTTTGGCCCAAGCGCGTCCCCTTTTGCTGATTTGGCAAGGCCAAACCAAGCTGTTGTTAGCGTTAACATATCGTGGGATTCGGCTTTGGACAAGCCCCCGGTTACGGGCTAACATGGCAACCGACACAGCGACGAAGGCCCCGCACTTGACCAGCCGCAGCAGCCCGGATTACCGGCCGAATTTGACCTTGCGTGATGTGTCCGAAGCCTCGGGCGTGTCGGAAATGACTGTGAGCCGTGTTTTGCGAAACCGGGGCGACGTCTCTGAAGCGACGCGGGAAAAGGTGCTGCTGGCAGCCCGTGAACTGGGCTATGTGCCCAACAAAATCGCGGGCGCGCTTGCGTCAAACCGGGTGAACCTGGTTGGCGTGATCATTCCATCGCTGTCCAATATGGTGTTCCCGGAGGTGATGATGGGCATCTCTTCGGTGTTGGATGGCACGCCGTTGCAGCCGGTCGTGGGCGTCACCGATTACGAACCCGAAAAGGAAGAGCGTGTCATCTTCGAGATGCTGTCCTGGCGGCCAACCGGATTGATCGTGGCAGGGCTCGAACATACGCAGACCGCGCGCAAGATGATGGTCAATTCCGGCATTCCGATTGTCGAAATCATGGATGTTGATGGGGAGGCGGTCGACGCATGCGTGGGGATCAGCCATTTCCGCGCGGGGCGCGAGACGGCAACCGAGATCCTGAAACGCGGCTATCGCAAAATCGGCTTTCTAGGCACGAAAATGCCGCTCGACCACCGCGCCCGCAAGCGGTTTGAAGGGTTCAACACCGTTCTGGGCGAGGCAGGATTGTCTCTGGCAGACGAGGAATACTACTCTGGCGGCTCCGCCTTGGCGAAGGGGCGCGAAATGACACATGCGATCCTGTCGCGCACGAAGGATCTCGATTTTCTGTATTATTCCAACGATATGATTGGGGCGGGTGGACTGCTTTATTGCCTGGATGAGGGGCTGGATGTGCCGAGCGATATCGGCATGGCGGGCTTCAATGGGGTCGATCTGATTGATGGGCTACCGAGGCGTCTTGCCACGATGGACAGTTGCCGCATCGAGATTGGCAAGACCGCCGCCGAAATGATCGCGTCGACGCTGACGCCGCAGGGGGCGAGCGCGAAAAAGCGCGTTGAAATCTCGCCGATCTTTGCCGCTGGCGATACTGTTCGGTAAAACTGACAGAGTATCTGTACCAAAATTTCCTAATTCTTCATGAGTGCTTGATAGGTGAGCGTCATGCGCGTGCCCAAAGGTGCGCGAGATGAGGCTTATTGGATGGCAAACGGCGCAGGCCGCGCAGCTGGAGATATTCTGGATGCGACGATGCCGTTTCTGCGCCGCTATGGGCGTGCGCTGACGCGATGCCAGAAGACCGGCGATGCGCTCGCCATGCGCGCCCGGCAGCGGGCACGGCCAAAGATTCTGACGATCTCTGCCAAAGGTATCCGAATATTGCTGTTCCAGGCGATCCATGAAATCTGGATCGAACCGCCCGGGGCCTTGATGAGCCTCGTGGCCGCCCGCAAACGCGTGGCGGAACTCACCCCCGGCGGCATCGAAACGCTGCTGTTGCGCGCCATTGAAGAATTCACCTTCGAAGAGATTTCGCAGATCCTGTCTTTGCCTGCTGTCACAGTCGCCTTCCTGTTCGAGAAAGCCCTGTCAGAGGTCGCCTATCGGCGTGGCAAACGCGTGCTGATCATCGAAGATGACCCTCTAATCGGTATGGATATGGCCAATTGCGTCTCTGACATGGGATGTGTCGTGACCGGCGTGGCCCGCACCGCAGCGCAAGCGGTCGACATGGCCGCGTCCTGGACGCCTAGCCTTATGATCGCAAATGTGGTTCTGGCTGACCTGTCGACGGGGCGCAGTGCAACGGACCGCATCCTATTTGCGGAACCGGGTATCGACGTGGTCTTCATGGCCAAGACCCCTGAAGAGCTGCTGACCGGCCTTGGTGACGAGCCCGCCTTCGTCATCCAGAAACCCTATATGGAAGATCAGGTCCGCAACGCGGTCAGCCAGGCTTTCATCCTCAGCCGCAACTAGGGTTTTGCCGGGCGCGGTCCCGCAAAATACCACACCAGGAACCCGATCAGCGGCAGCAACAGGACCAGCAGGATCCACAAGACTTTGGTCCCGGTTTCCACCTTGGAATTGATGATGGACGCAATCGCCCACACATCCAGAACGAAAATCAGTATCCCAGCAATGGTCGTCATGGCACCTCTCCCCTTTTTGGTCATCTGGCTGTGACCCTACCATCCTTGGCCGCGACGCAAAGGGGAAACTCGGCCAAGACCCGCCTCAAAGGCCGCAACACGCAGCTTTACATTCGCAGGGCACCATGACGAATATGTTGCAGACAATGAGAGGCATTGGGCAAATGGGCGAGCGATATAATGACGGCATGCGCACCCGCCGCGCGGTCCTCGGGGATCGGCATGTCGACCGGGCAGAAGCCGCAAAAACCGAGCTCGATACGCCCTTCCAGACCCTGATCACCGAGGCGGCCTGGGGCCATGTCTGGTCCTCAGATGCGATCACAAAGCGCGAACGCTCCATGTTGACCCTCGCAATTCTGGCCGCGACGGGCAATTTCGAAGAAATCCCAATGCACATTCGCGCGACCGCCCGCACCGGGGCCAGCGCGCAAGACGTGCAAGAGGTCTTTCAGCATGTCGCCATATACGCGGGCGTGCCGCGCGCAAACCGAGCCCTTAAGCTTGCCAAACAGACCTATGCAGAAATGGAGGCGGGGGATGAGTGACGGACCGCTTTTCGCACGCGACCGCGACTGGCATCCGCCCGCACTGACACCGGACTACAAAAGCTCTGTCGCCCGCGCGCCCATCCGCGCCCTGATATCCTTTCCAACGACCTTGAGCGAGCAAACCGGCCCGGTCTTCGGGCATGATATGCTCGGACCGCTTGATGGGGATTTGATCCACAACTATGCGCAAGCCGGCGAAAGCGCGATTGGCCCGCGCATCATTGTCTACGGGCGCGTTCTCGATGAAAACGGGCGCGGGGTCCCCGGCGCATTGCTCGAAATTTGGCAGGCCAATGCGGGCGGGCGCTATCGGCACAAAAAGGAAGGCTATCTCGCCCCGCTTGATCCGAATTTCGGCGGCTGCGGGCGAGTGATCACGGGGCAGGACGGCACATACGAATTTCGTACCATCCAGCCGGGTCCTTACCCATGGCCCAACGGGCCGAATGACTGGCGACCGGCCCATATCCACTTTTCTGTCTTTGGCTCTGCTTTCGGGCAGCGGCTCATCACCCAAATGTATTTCGATGGTGATCCGATGATCTGGCAATGCCCTATCGTGGCCACCATCCCCGATGTGGCAGGGGTCGAGGGGCTGATTGCCAAGCTAGACCGGGAAAACACCGTGCCCATGGACGCCCGCGCCTATCGGTTTGATATCGTGTTGCGCGGCAGGCGCGCGAC
>CAYLVP010000002.1:84012-90541 GCA_964387155.1 uncultured Rhodobacterales bacterium
CTGGCAGGCCGATGCCCGTGGCATCTATCCCGGGAATGATCCGCGTGGGCCAGCCGATCCGCATGTCGCAGGGTTTGGCAGGGTGGCGGGCGACCCCGACACTGGCGCCTGGTCTTTCGAGACGATCAAGCCCGGCCCTGTGCCGCATCCCGGCGGGGCGATGATGGCACCGCATATCAGCTTCTGGATCGTGGCGCGCGGTATCAATGTCGGGCTACACACCCGGATGTATTTTGCCGATGAAGATAATAAAACAGACCCTATCCTTGCCCGGATCGAACATCAAAATCGCGTCCCGACTCTGATGGCCCGCATGGTTGAGGACGGCATTTACCAGTTCGATATCCGTCTTCAGGGCGAGGGCGAAACCATATTCTTCGACGTCTGAGGGGTCACTTATGAGCAATCCGTGCATCATCTGCGTGGCCATCACCGGTTCCGTCCCGACAAAGGCCGACAATCCGGCGGTGCCCATCACCGTGCCGGAGCAGATCGAAAGCACGCATGAGGCCTTCGAGGCGGGGGCCTCAATCGCGCATTGCCATGTGCGCAATGACGATGGCACGCCAAGCTCCGACCCTGAGAAATTCGCAGCGCTCAAGGAGGGGATCGAGACGCATTGCCCCGGCATGATCGTGCAGCTCTCCACCGGTGGCCGGTCGGGTGCGGGGCAGGCCCGTGGCGGGATGCTGCCGCTGAGGCCGGACATGGCCTCGCTTTCAGTGGGGTCCAACAACTTCCCCATGCGGGTCTATGAGAACCCGCCAGATCTGGTTGACTGGCTCGCGTCAGAAATGATCGCCCATGACGTCAAACCCGAGATCGAGGCCTTCGACCTCAGCCACATCTTCATGGCCAAGCAAATGGCTGAGGCAGGCAAGCTCACAGGCACGCCTTATGTGCAATTCGTGATGGGTGTCAAAAACGCCATGCCCGTAGATCGCGATGTGTTTGATTTTTACCTGCGCACCGTCCGGCGCCTCTTTGGGGAGGATGCGCCTTGGTGCGCCGCAGGGATCGGTGCCAATCAGATCGTGCTGAATGACTGGGCCATCGCCGCAGGCGGCCACGCGCGAACCGGGCTTGAGGACAATGTCAGGTTGGACCGCAACACGCTTGCGCCCTCAAATGCGGCCTTGGTCAAACGCACGGTCGCGCTTTGCGCAGAGCATGACCGCCCCGTCGCCACAATTGCCCAAGCCCGCGGGATACTGGGGTTGCGACCGGCCTCATAGGCTACAGATCAACCTCTATTACCCCGTCTTTTTGCGCCGCACGGGATTGGCACAGGATCACGGTGGTCTCGCGCTGCTTCTTGGACAGGACAAAGTCGCGGTGTTCCACCTCGCCTGAGATCAGCCCGCATTGGCAGACCCCACATATCCCGTCTGAGCATTTTACATCCACTGCAATGCCGTTTTCGGCAAGCACGTCAGTAGGCACCCGGTCGGCTGGGATATGCAGCTCGCGGCCAGACCTCGACAGCTTCAGCGTGAAGTCGTAGTTCACATAATCCGGTTGCTCAGGCACCGAGAAATATTCCAGATGCCGGGCCTCTTCAGGGAAGCCTGCAGCCTCTGCTGCCTCCATGACGGAGGCCATGTAACGCTCCGCCCCGCAGGTGTAGATATGCCAGCCCGGCTGGTAGCCTTTGACAATGCCCGCCAGATCAGCCCGCGAGCCCTCATCGGTGATATGCAGCTGCACCTTACCCGCCCAGGGGGCCGCAGTGATCTCCTCCAGCAGCCCCATCGTGGCGCGGGACCGCCCAGAGTAGTGCATGATGAAATCGCGCCCCTGCGCATGAAGCTCATGCGCCATCGCCACCATCGGCGTGATACCGATGCCGCCGCCCATCAGCATCGACCGCGTCGCGTCCTCTGCCAGCGGGAAATGGTTGATCGGCTTCGAGACAAAGACCCGCCGCCCCTCGCTGAAGATCCGGTGCATAAGGAGCGAGCCGCCCCTGCCCTCATCCTCGCGCAGCACCGCGATCTGGTATGTCGACCGGTCCGCCGGATCCCCCGACATCGAGTATTGCCGCAGGTATTCAGGGGCCACCACGATGTCGAGATGCGCGCCCGCCTGCCACGGCGGCAAATCCCCGCCCGCGACCGAAGTGAATTCATATTTCATCACCCCTTGCGCCGTCTCTTCCGCCTTGGAAATCACAACCTGAATGACCGGGCTTTCGCCATCCGCCGTGAAAACATGCACCGCGCTGTCATCGCCACGCTCCAGCCGGGCCTTGTATTCATCTGCCGTGATCATCGCCTGATAGGCCTCGATCCCTGCCTCGCGGTCCATCGGGAACGGGTAGGGGTAGGGATGCGGCGCAAGCGGCGCAGGGTAGACCGCAAGGGTCTGATCTTCGTATTTCAGGTCCAAATCGCGCTGCAGGCCACGCTCATTGACGGCATGTTTGGTCGGACGGTAGCCGCCATCTTCCTCCAGCTCGAGATCCCACCACCATTTCTTAACCGGGTTGAGCCCGCCATTGCCAACCACATCGTCCAGCTTGGCCAGGGCGGGGGCCAACTGCGGCACATTCATCGCCGCCCAGCGAAACGGCTTTTCCTTGAAGATGCCCTCAAGGTTCCACGGGCAGGTTTTCATGCAGCGCCCGCACATCGCCCCGCCTTCGGTCGTCACCCGGTAGGTCGCGCATTTCTGGCTGTCGGATTTCCAAATCTCGTAGCCGTTAAACATCAGCTTCGGCCCGGCGGTGATCGCACCCGAGGGGCATTCACGCGCGCATTTATTGCAGGCTTCGCAAAAGGCCTGCAGCCCAAAATCAATTGGTTTGTCATGGGCCAGTGGAAGGTCGGTCGTCACCGCGCCAGACTTTAGCCTTGGCCCCAGATAGGGGTTCAGGATCACCTCGCCAATGCGGCTGACCTCGCCCAAACCGCTGAGCAGCAACAGCGGCGGCTGCAACACTTCGCCATCCATCACCGTATGCGCCTTGGCGCTATAGCCCAGATTGCGGATCTGTTTGGCGATCACGCCGCCCAGTAGCGAGAAGCGCAAATAGGCCCGCATCGATTGCGCGACTGATATCCAGTCGTCGCCCGAGGCCCCCTCCATCGTCTCATAGCCCTGATCAATGATCATGCTGACCGCGTGGTCATGGGGTGGGTCAATCACCTCGCCCCGCGCGTCATGGCTGTACCAGCTCCAATCCGGGCAGCGCGACATGCCAACCGCATCAACACCCAGAAAGTAACTGGTGGCCTTGACCAGCTCACTCGCCTCAACAGGGTCTAACTTGATCTTTTCTGGCGCCGGCGCCCCGTCCTGCAGCAACACAAATGCGCCAAGCGCGCGCCGCTGCGCCGTGGACGGCGCGGCCTTGCGCACGTAGTGGCCGCCTTTCGCGCCGTCCTGCAGCTTCTTGCCCATATCGCCAAACTGTGCGCGCGCGAACATATCCGCGCGCTTGGGCACCCGGGCGACACGCGCCTCGTCAATATAGGTTGTGGGGTCATCCACCCGCTTGAGTTTTTCAAACGGGTGCGCCCCATCCACGAAGCGTCGTTTCGCAAAGGGCGTCGCATTCAGCGCGTTTTTGGCTGAGTGAGTGCCTAATTTCCATCCGATGCCGAAGGCAGATTTGGGCTGCTGCGCCATCGGCTTCAACGCCTTGTCCGGGGCTATTGCAAAGGAGGTCGTCACCGCCGCCAGCCCGAACCTTGTGCCGATATAGGGGTGGCTCAGCTGCCCGTCCTCTAGCGTCGCAAGCCCCGCCGCAACGGCGAGGCGGTTCAGATCCACATCAGCGCTGGAAACCGAGTGCCCGCGTGCATCATAGCCCAAAAGCCGGAGGTAATTGGCCAGCACCACGGCAGTCTCAGCGGCCAGCAACCCCGCGCGATGGGCTTGCGCATCCTTGATCCAGGCGGTGCCCACCTCTCCCGGTTCAGGATCGCGCGGGTTTTCATACATCAGCACCAAAGCGTGGCTATGTGCCTCAATGCCTGTCTGGGGCGCACCGACCGAGTCGCGCAGATCCGCCATGATCATGTCGATGCCAGAGGCCAGTGTCTTGGTCTGCCGGGTGCGCAGGTCCTCGGCCAGTCGGTCAATGTCCGGGTTGCGATAAGGCACCTCAAGCATTGCTTCTCGCGGCAGCTCGCAAATCCCCACCAGCGCTGCATCGTTGAAATAGCCAAAGCCCTTCAGGTGGTTGGCCCGCTCTTGCAAATCCGCAGGGGCCGCAGCGACCGCCTTGTTGATCAAGCCGTCCCGGATCGCGTCCAGCATCGCCTGATGCTCCCGCATTGCATTGACGATAGAGCGCGGATCAGACGGCCGTTCAAAGCGCAAAGCCTCGGCGACGGGCATGTCGGACAGGTCAGGAAGACTGTCCAGCCGCGCCAGCCGCTCGGTCGGGTAAGGCCCCATATGCACGGGGCGGTCCTTGTCGGAAAAGAAGCGAGTGGTCATGAACTGCCCCAGCGAATTGCACCCATTCTGGGCCCCACAGCGCACATGTCCATGCCTATATTTAGGGGATTGTATGTTTGACAAACCCGATAGGGCAGGATGAGCGATATCGCCAGCGCAGCCGCGAACAAGCACGCTAGTAGATCGAGCCTCAAGACTTCTCTTTTTCGTCAGGCCTCTTCTTCACCATCTTCCCGCTTTGGGACCGCGACCCTGTCGACACCCGGGAACATGTTGTGGCGGACCTGCATTCTTACTGCTCGGCGGGATGCAAAAGCCGCCAGGGCCTTTCTGCGCAAGGCGATAGAACGTGTTCGGCTGCACCGCCCGGTCACGATCTGTACAGACAAGGCACCCACGTACCGAAGAGTGGTCGAGGAAGAAAACCGGCGCTATGATCCGCATTTTGACAGTATTCGGCATGTCGACAAGACATGGCGGAACAACCTGATCGAAAGCGATCACGCTGCCATGAAGCGGTGTCTTGGATACCGCCAGAGCTTTCGGTCGTTGCGAACGGCCAAAGCAACCCTCAGCGGCATCGAGACTGTCAGAACCATCAAAATTGGCCACATCCACCACAAGCAACCAGGCATCAGAGGCGAGGTCGAGTTCATCCGCGACCTGTTCAACTCTGCAGCGTGACCACAAGGCCAAAACCAGCAAGTGCTCAGTGCAACAGAAATAATGCAACAGTCCCAACTGACCAAAGATAAAGCAAATAATTGCATAGGTGATGGGAACAGAATCCCCCAAGCACGGTTACTTTTTGGTTAATACGTCTTAAATTCCAGAATGGAGTAACTATCTTAAAAATCTTCCTAGTCGACACGCCATCCGGTACCGTCATTAACGAGCTAGGGAGCGGAACTGTCCTATCCATCGCTGACCTTGGTCAGACCAGCATTCGCGCTGTGCCCGCCGAAAGGGTGAGCGCCGGAAGCGTTACCCTCGATATCAACGGCCAGGTGTTTACGCTTGAGGATGCGCCTTATCAGGTTTCCATCGGCGACATGGCGTCAGACGATGTACAACTCGTCGCCGATGATTTGACCGTTTCTGCAACTGCATATTCGGGACCTGGCGGCACTGGCGCAACCCTTGATCAACGAGACATCGAACTGCAGGCGATCAACGGACTTACCGCCGATGGGGCAGTCATTCCGTCTGAATTTGACCAGACCGGCGAGGCCGAGGGCGAAACCGAGGCGGAGACCGAGGTTGAAGCCGAGGCTGTTGGTGGGGCTGCCGGGGCGGCCGTCGGAACGGGGGCAACGGCTGCAGCTGTTGGCTCAAATGCTCTGACCCATACGCTGTCGAGCGGGTCGATCTCGGTCAAGGGGCAACCGGGGGACACCGCGCCAAATCTGGATGTCGTTCCGACCGGGAACACCGCCTCCATTGAGCCAGGACAGGGATCACTGGCCAATAGCGGAAGCACGCCAAACACCGTCGCCAGCGTGTCAGTGGAAGAAGCTGAGGCGGAGGCCGAGGTTGAAGTTGAAGCCGAGGCGGAGGCCGAAGTGTCAGATACAAGCGCCGCCGCGGCGGCAGGCGTGAGCGGCGCAGCTGCGGCGGTCGGCTCAAGCCTCGTGGACGGAAACATCCAATTGTCTGACGTCCACACAGCGATTGATGGCGCAAGCGCGACATCGACTTCAACCGCAGCGAACCCAAATGGCAGTCGTTCCACCGAAGCACCGGGCGTTGTGCAGACCGCACCCGAAGCTGTCGAACGGTCCAATTCAGTCACCCATGATGTCTTTGGCGAGGCGGAAGTGGAAGTCGAAACCGAGGCGGAGGCCGAAGTCGGCAAAGGGACTGCCGCAGCCGCTGCCGCTGGCGGCGCAGGGGTGGCCGTTGCAGGCAACTACGCCGTCGCGGACGCAGCGACCACGTCAGGCGTCGGAACAAGCGCGTCTGATCAGACAAATAATGCGGCCGATGTTCTGGCTTTCCTCGCGCGGGGCACGGGAATGGCTGACGAAACCTTGCTGACCGGATCAGCAACGGTCGATGACGTTGTCATTGAAAACGACAGCCCCGGCGCCGTAGAAAGCCCACCTGACCAGCCCGGCATCAC
>CAYLVP010000003.1:0-78970 GCA_964387155.1 uncultured Rhodobacterales bacterium
CCTAAGCGGGCGCAAACCTGTCTGAATATGAACGCTTGGCCAAGGCCTGAGGGTGCGCAGCCATGCGCAAATTCGCGCTGATCGCTGTAAGTTATCACGAAAGACTGCAGTAATCCGGAAGACCCTCGAAGACCCCGGATGATTGCGGATGGGGCATGTAAAATAAGGGCCCAAAGCGGTAGTCGAGCAAAAATGGGCGTATTTTGTCGTGATAAAGAAAAACGGCCAAAATGGGCCGAACTTGAACGCTTTCTCACGGAAGCCTGCAATTTTGCCGATGCGTTAAAAGGCCGTTTAAGCCAGTATTTTAAGGGCTTTAAGCCGGTTTTGAACTGAGCGGTTCAAATTCTGAAGTGGGACGCAAGCGTTCAAGTTCGGCGCAAGCGTTCAAGAAAGCGATTTCCCGTTTACTATCAATAACGTAGTATTTTCAGGACCGCAAAAATATAGCTCTAAACTTGAACCCTATTTGGCCGGCTTTTCGGGTCGGCCGAGGCTGTTGGCGGACCCAAGACGGTGGCCTGCCCACATGACGCGACCGATGACGCGAAAGTCGTTGAGCTCTTCGCCCGCATAGCTCTCTGGCGGGAAGAGATGGTTGTCGGAGAAGACGAGGAGCGACTGACCTGGCTCTCCGTAGAGGCGTTTGATCTTGAGTTGATCCTGATGGACGAAAGCGTAAATGAAACCACGACGGTCGACGTCTGTTTGCTGGTGATCGACCAAGACAACAGCGTCGTCAGGAATGGTCGGCAACATCGAGCCGCCACGGCTGCGCAGAAGCGAGGCGCGGCGCGGATTGATGCCCTGTTTTGCCAGCCAGGACCGTTCGAACCCGACATGGCCGACATCGTGTTCCTCGCCGTTGACGATGCCAGGCCCGGCGGACGCAACTGCTACCGAGATCCCGATCTTGACGAATTCGACCTCCGCTTCCGGCGGGTCGTTAGGATCTGTGATCGAAAGTTCCACACCGAGGGCGGCGCAGATTTCTTTCGCGCGGTCTACTGAAGGTACTTGTTTTCGGGTTGGGCTCATGAAGCCTTTGAGTGCGCCATCATTGATCCCATGAATAGCTTCGAAGCGCGCCAGACTTGTATCGCTATCTTTCAGATGACGGCGAAGGCGGTCCCGAATTTGTTCAGACAGTAGGCGCATCTGCTTACAATAGCAGAACGAAAAAACCTGATCTATTTGAGATATGGGAACAAAACGCACTTGAAATGTGGACAATATGGTGCGTATAGTTCCCGGAATGGGGCGCTAATTGGTGCCTATAGCTCTGGTGATAAGATATGAAGAAGATCAAAGATTTCGAGGCGGGAGCGTTGCTGCATTCGGTTGTCATTGCAGCGTTCCGCGCAAATGGCAGCGCGCTGTATTCCTGGTGCCTAGATAACGGCGTTAGCGCCACTGCCTGCCGCAATGCTACACATGGCATTAATGGCAGCGATGCAGGGAGAGTCCTGTTGAACGAGATTATCGACGGGGCCGGTCGTGAAACCGTGGAAATGCTCTATCGCCAGCGCATGACCCAAGCGGTCGATCGGATGGCGTCATGAGCCGCGCTGAAAATCCCGCCAACTGCACCAACAATGTGAAATCGGCCAGGTTTAAATCCACTCACGGACCTATTGACCTGACCGTGCCGTCGAGCCTGCGCGCATCCTCCCAGACCTCCCGCCGCGCAGGCTCGATCCGGGCCCGTATCTACACCCTGGGCGGTGACGCCCTGGGGGCCGTGCTGCTGTTCGGTGCCTTCTATCTGGGTATCGTGATGGTGGGGGTGCTGCAATGAATGTTGAACCGCTTACGCCTGGCATGCGCGTCCAGATCATCCGCAATCAAATGGCTGTCTATCTCGTCGTTGTCGCCCGGATCGACACGGCTGCAAACGATCCTTCGCCCGATGACGTTGCCAAGGCTGGGAAGGCGCTGAGCCAGGTCGCCAGCCATCTGACATGGCTCGAGACAAACGGCCACCTGCGCGAGTTCCAGGAGCTGTTGATGGCGGAAACGGCAGGTGTGCCATGAATGCGCCGCTGAACCTTCCCCGCTCGAACAGCGTCCTCGCAGATAGCTGCCAAGAGGCGATAGACCGCTTTATCGTCGCCAGTGGGATGACCAAGAACCGTATTGGCCAAAAGCTCGGGCATAGCGGTAATTTTGTCTACCGGATTTACGAGGTGGATATGATCTCCCGCCACACCGAGAAGAAGGTGTTCTTGTTCATCTACAAGCGCTGGCCTGCCGGTGCGCCGATGCCTGCCATTATTCGGGACTATGCGCGGCGCGAATTTCCGAATGACCTCGGACGGCGACCGCCAGCCCGTAAGGTGAAAAAGCGGCGGCCGTGCATGTCCTGCCGGAAGCCCTTTGACAGCGAGGGTAACCACAACCGCATCTGCCCCAGCTGCAAGACGAGCGCCGCCAGTCGGTTGGGGGCTGAATTCCTCTGATGCGTCACGCGAAGGTCGATAAAAGCCCCCGGCTTCAACGTGTCTATGCGCTGCTGATGAAGCGCAAGGCGGGCTGGGTTTCGACCCGTAATATCATGCTGCGCGCAAATGTCTGCGCGGTCAATTCCTGCATCGCTGAGCTGCGCGCCAATGGCTGCGACATCGAGTGCGAGCAGCGCAACAAGAACGGCCAGCGCGTCTGGTATTATCGCCTCACGAAGGGGCTGGAGAAGAACAAGAATGCCTGACCCCATCGCCCAAGGCGTCGAACAAATTCTGGTCGGCGACATCAAAGTCGTTGACCGGCTCAGACCGGTGTCAGAGATCGCGATTGATGCGCTCGAAGCCTCGGTGAAAGAGGTCGGCGATTTGATCGATACGATACATGTGCGCCGGACGAATAGTGGCGATGTGTTGATCGACGGTGCGCACCGGCTTGCCTTGGCGCAGCGGCTTCAATGGGAACGCATCCCTGCGAAGGTCTGGCGCTGCAATAAGAAGCAGGCGCGGCTGATCGAGGTCGACACAAATCTGGCGCAGGCCGAGCTAAATGATCTGGATATGGCGTTGTTCCTTGCGGAACGAAAACGGGTCTACGAGGAGCTTTACCCAGAAGCAAAGGCAGGTGTGGCGGGCGCTAAATCTCGGTGGAACGATGCAAACGACATCGTGTCGTTTGCATCCTCAGTCGCCGAAGCCCGCAACATATCGCAGCGCCATGTACAGCGTATGACGGCGGTCGGCGAGGCTCTGAGCCCAGACCAGATCGCCGCCCTGCGAGACGCAAATCAGCCCGTCTTACAGAAGGATTTAATCGCCCTGTCAAAGGCCGATCCTGAGCTTCGCGCTGCGGCGATTGATGTGTTCGTTGCAGGTCAGCACAAGAAGCTCGCCCAGGCGGTCAGCGCGGTTTCACCAAAGAGCAACGCCAAACCCGCCAAATCGGCCGCTGACCAGGCGTTTGATGCGCTGGAAGTGGCCTATACGCGGGCCAACAAGCCTGTGCGCCGTCGCTTCGTTGAGGCCAACGCCAAAACCCTTCGCGAGTTGTTGGAGGGCATCGAGTGAGCCAGAAAGAGCCAGATCAGCTGTGGTGGACAGCCGTAGAGATAGCAGAGGCTGACTTGCCTCGCTTGCCCAGCACCACACAGCGTGTCACCTCGCTTGCCCGGCGCGAGGGCTGGCGCGGCCTGGGCGATCTGGCCCGGCGCCGCCGGGGGCGTGGCGGCGGCTGGGAATACCACTGGTCGCTCTTCCCGGACGAGGCCAAGCGTTCCCTTTTGGCAGCTTCCAAGGTTGTCGCAACCCCGCGCTCGGCTGACGCGGCCGAGGCCTGGGCCTGGTTTGACGAATTGCCCGGCAAAACAAAGCGTGAAGCCCAGAGCCGCCACGACTGCCTGAGCAAGATCAGCGCCCTGGTGGCAACGGGTCAGGACAAGACACTCGCCGTTCACCAGATAGCTAAGCTCGATGGGCTTGCCCCGCGCACGATTTGGAGTTGGTTTGACGCTGTCGAGGGCATTCACCAGAACGATTGGTTGCCCTACCTGACACCGCGCCACGACCGTAAAGGCGTGGCCACCAAAAAGGCCGAAATGTCCGAGGAATTCTGGGACTTCCTCAAGAGCGATTTTCTGCGGTTTGAGGGGCCGGGCTTTTCATCGTGCTACCGCCGCGCCGTCCGCGTGGCCGCACAGAATGGATGGGTGACCGTCAGCGAGCAGACGGCCCGACGCCGCCTCAAGGCCGAGGTGCCCCGCGCAACGCAAATTCTGGCCCGCAAGGGCGAGGACGCGCTCAAGCTGCTCTACCCTGCCCAGCGCCGCGACAAGTCGGCCCTGCATGCCCTGGAAGCCGTCAACGCGGACTATCACCGCTTCGACGTCTTCGTCCGTTGGCCCGCAGATGCTGGCGCCCCAGAAGGCGAGATCGTTCGGGCCCAAATGGTGGCCTTCCAGGACATCTTCTCTGGCGCGATCCTGAGCTGGCGGGTCGACAAGACGCCCAACAAGGTTGGCGTGTCTCTTGCCCTGGGCGACATGATCGAAAACTACGGCATCCCAGAGCATGTGCTCTTCGACAATGGCCGCGAGTTCGCCAACAAATTCCTGACCGGCGGAGTTAAGACCCGGTTCAGGTTCAAGGTCAAAGATGACGACATTCCCGGCATCCTTGTCACCCTGGGCTGCAAGGTCCATTGGGCCACCCCGTATTCGGGCCAATCCAAGCCCATCGAGCGGGCCTTCCGCGACATGTGCGACGACATCGCCAGGGATCCGCGTCTGGCCGGGGCATATACGGGCAATCGCCCCGATGCGAAGCCTGAGAATTACGGCGAACGGGCCGTCGATCTGGCCGAGTTTTTAACGGTGCTTGAAGAGGGCATTACAGAGCACAACACGCGCACCGGGCGGCGCTCTGAGATTGCCGCCGGGCGCAGCCTGATCGAGACCTTTAACGACAGCTACAGCACCGCCCCGATCCGGCGGGCGACAGAGGCGCAGCGGCGTCTGTGGTTGATGGGTGCCGAGGGCCTTGTCTGCCGCCAAAATTCCGGCGCGATCCACTTCATGGGCAACGTCTATCACGAAGCCTGGATGCATGAGCTCGCCGGTCAAAAAGTCGTCGCCCGATTTGATCCGGCTGACCTACAAGCCGGGCTGATGATATACGCGATGGATGGCCGCTTCATTGGGCAGGTTTCCTGTCTTGAGAAAGCCGGTTTCTTCTCGCTCGAGGACGCCCGCCTGCATGCCGCTGCAACCAGCAAGGTGCGCAAGGCCGAACGCGCCGCATTGAAGGCGCATCGCAAGCTGACAGCCGCCGAGCTCGGCCAGCAGTTGAACGACGCCGCGCCGAAGGATGTCGCCCCGATCGTCGAGGCGAAAGTCGTGCGACCAATCATCCCGCGCCGTGAGGCCCCCGCGCCCGAGCCGATGGACCCCGAACTGGCAGAAATCCAAGCGCGCACCATTGCCAGCCTAGAGGACGCCAGGAACGCCAAGGCGGGTGCCGCGCAACGCGACCATGAGACCGCGCGCGGCAAGTTCCGGGCCGTGCTTGAAATCGACGCTCGCAGAGAGGCTGGTGAGCCAGTTTCCGAAGAGCAAATCGCCTGGGCGGATCGCTGGAAGCGGTCGGCCGAATACCAAGCCGAAAAGATGCTCTTTGATCAGATGGGCACCGCAATATTCGGCGAATGAAAAGACCGTCAGGAATGCACCCTGACGGCCTGAAAATCGCGCCAGAAGGCGCCAACAATGTGAGGGAAAAATGACAGAAACAGGCTCAAATAGCAAGGGGATCGCCGGGCTGCGCAATGTCAGCGCGATGATCCAGCTGCTCGGGCGGCTGGATCAGCGCAGCGACGGCATGGCGGGGATAGGCGTTTATTACGGGTTTCCGGGCTGGGGAAAGACCACGGCGGCGGTGTATTGCACCCTGCAATCCGAAGCGCGTCTGGTGACCGCCGCGCCCTACGGCGGCAAGAAGTTCTTCTGCGAAGCGCTCAAGGTCGAGCTGGGTCTGACGAAGGGTGGGACCGTGGCCTCGATGATGGAAGAAATCATTGAAGCCCTGGTCATCGCCGGGAAGCCGCTGATCATCGACGAAGCCGATTACCTGGTGCGTGAAGGCATGCTCGATCTGGTGCGCCACATTCACGACATGAGCAATGTGCCGGTGACCCTGATCGGGATGGAAAAACTACCGATCAAACTGGCGAAGTTCGAGCAGTTCCACAGCCGGGTGCTCTATTGGGTGAAGGCGGAACCAGCCACGCTCGAGGATGCCAAGTTGCTGGCCCCGATCTATGCCCCGGATGCGACCGTCGAAGACGGCTTGATCGAGGCCATAAACCGCCACTCTGGGGGGTCGTTGCGCCGGATGGCGAATAACCTCGACCGCGTCAATCAGCTGTCGTTTGAGATCGGCCGCGATGTGGTGACCGAGGCCGATTGGGGTAAGCGCGCCTTTGATACGGGCGTGACCCCTCAGGCCCGGCGCGGGTTCAAGTGAGCAGCGGGGCCAAAATGACCAAGCGCCAGGCAGATCGCCTGTGGCTGGCCGTTACGGCCCTCGATGAATTCTCCGTTGTCGAGGTCGCGCGCGAGGCGCGGGTCAGCACACATCTGGCTGTCCTCTACCTTACGCACTGCTTTCGTCATGGGGTGATCGAAATGGTCCCGAAAGTGGGCCTCTCAAGCAGTTACAGGAAAACAGAAATGGTGGGAAACATAGGAGGGCCGGGCAACGGTCGAACAATGGAGGGCAAAGTCTGGGAAGCCATACGGCAAACCCGGATCTTCACCGTCCGCGAGATCGCAGCACTGGCCGACAGTGAAGCCATGAGAATAACCGAAGATTTCGTCCTGGAATACGTCAGGACATTGATGCTGTGCGACTATGTCCGGCAGCAGCCGGGCAACGCGAAAAAACCAGCGGGCCTGCCGCGCTTCCAGCTGCTCAAGAACACCGGGCCGAAGCCACCATCGCGGCGCCGCGTGAGGCTGATCGTCGATCCCAATATCGAAGAGATCGTCCACATGCCCGAGCTGTCGGTATGAGCTTTGTGAGCAGCCTGGACGAGCATTGGCCTGATGGCGCGCCCGATTGGATCGTTGTCCTCGCCAGCGAGGCTGATGCGACGTCCCAGAAGCAAGTGGCAACGCGCCTGGGCCGGTCGGGACCCCTGGTCTCGCAAGTGCTCAGGAACCGCTACACCGGCGATCTGGCGGTCTGTGAGGAACTGGTGAGGGGCATCTTGATGGACACCACCCTCGAATGCCCATCGCTTGGCGATATCGCCGTCAACGAGTGCCGTGACTGGCGCAAGAAGAGCGAGAAGTGGGTCAGCGTCAACGCCCTGCGCTCGCGCATGTTTCGGGCCTGCAACCGCTGCCCAAAAAACGGAAAGGGGAACCTGAAATGACAGCATTTCGCGGTGATGAACACGAAAAAATGCTTAGGCATCAGATCAAAGAATACTGCCAGAAACTGGTCGAAGACGCGCTGTACTCTGGTCGCGATGGAGTGATAACGCAATACGCTGCCGTGGTAGCTGCTGCCGTTGTGATTTCAGAGGCAGAGCAAGCCAGCACATCGATGCCGGACACAGAAGACATCCTAGCTGATTTTGAACGCGAATTTCGTGAGCAGGTCGAGGTTTTCAAGTCGATGATACGAAAAGGGGGGGTCCCATTCGATGCTTAGCGCCGCCCAACACGCCGCCATCGTCGCCGCCGCAGCCCCAGACGCTACGCCCGAAGAGGCGAGCCTGGTCGTCCTTGCGCGGTCTGCCATCAGCAAGGTGGACAACGCCGGGCCGCGCGGGATCGAGCGCATCACCAGCGCGGAAATCGAAGCCATGGTCCTGCTGCTGATCATCTGCGGCGGGCCGCTATTGGCGAGCGCAGCGGATCATCAAGCGGAGGAAGAAACATGAGCATTATACCCGTCTTGGCCTTTTCGGTGGTCGTAGGGGTCGCGTTCGGCTTTGGCCTCTTGATTGGGGCGTCTTTCTATTTCCAGTGCGACCGCTGGATTGAGCTGGCCGTTGCCCGCTTTTTGAAGCGGAAGGGCTAGGAGTATGGACCCGAACCCATGCCCGCTCTGCCGGATCGAGATCGTCGATGTGAACGGCGGCACGATTTGTCGCGAAGAAGATCAGATCGAGGCGACCTTCGTTCTTTGCGACAACTGCGGATTCCAGATGTCGGGCGCAGATCGTGACGAGGTCATCGGCGCATGGAACCGCGCCGCCAAACCATCGGAGTTGGGCGCCACTTGGCCCGATTTGGTGAGCGTTGCTGTTGAGAATATAAACCGCAAGATCGGGATTAAGGCCGAGCAGCTTTGCGCCGAGTTAGAAGTGCACCGCGAAGAGCTGTTCCGTTGTGCGGCGGCTGGATTGCGCAGTTTGAAGGAAGAGCGCGAAACTGCATTTGATCGAGTGAGGCGGTTCGTGGACTACAAATACACCGGTGACTGCTTGGTCCACCAATCCGAACTTGTGGACATATCGTCTGGCGATCTTCGGGACCTGGTCGATGAAATCGCCCAGCTTCGCGCCATGGTCGAAGCCTACGAAGAAATGGCCGACCCTAAACCGGGAGCATTCAAGCGGAGGCGCAAGGAACGTGCCGAGAGTATCGGAAAGGAAGACTGCTGATGTCCAATATCAACAACATTAAGCCCGGTGAGGCCTGTCAGCTGGTGCCCGGTTCTGTGATCGTTGTCGGTCCAGGCGGCGAATTCACCTTTGGCAAACGGCCAACTGGCGAGACATTCATGGTCGCAATCGCCTGCGATTTCCTTGGGCCGAGTGCTGCAAGCAAGGCGCAAACAGCGTTGGTTAACGAACGGTGGGCGCTTTGGGATGATCTTGGAGAAAAGCGCGTAAAGCGAGATCCGAAATGACCCGAGCCCGCCGCCATCACGTGATGTATATGGGCGACCTCGTCACCGAATTCGAATGCGCAGTCTGCCATGTCGACTTCGACTATGACGACGTGAGCCCGTTTTTCTTCGCCCGCGCGGCCGAACAGTATTGGCCCTGGGCATGCCCAAACTGCGGGGCGATCGCAGCCATCAAATTTCACAACCTTTGACAAGAGGAAATCATGACCAGCCAAACCCCAATCCGCATCGACATCCCCGGCGCCCAAATCGAGGTCAACGGCCACTGCTACGTGCGCAACGCCAAAGGTGGCATGGACCCGATCGAAACCGTCAAGCCCCAGCACCTTCTTGAGGACGAAACCGTCCGCAAAATCGTCAGCTACGCGATCCCACTGTCTGACCAAGTCAGCCGGTTCAAAGAGCACACATTCGATGATGTCAGCGCGCTCGAGGCTGTGCTCGCCCAGGAATACGAGGCCGAGCTCGGCGGCAGAAAGGGCAACATGACCCTGATGACCCTCGACACGCTCTACAAGGTCGAGGTTCGGGTCGCAGATAACGTCGAGTTCGGCCCAGAGCTGCAGACCGCTAAAACACTGGTGGACAAATGCCTCAACGAGTGGTCCGAAGATGCCGGGCCCGAGCTTCGTTCTATTGTAACCGCCGCGTTCAACACGGATAAGGCTGGGCAGATCAACCGCTCGGAAATCTTCATGTTGCTGCGCCGCGACATCAAGGACCCGCGCTGGATCAAGGCGATGGAGGCCGTCCGCGCCGCCATGCGTGTCGTGGGGTCCAAAACCTACGTCCGCGCCTATCGCCGCGAACGGCCCGATGGGGCCTGGCAAGCGATCACCATCGACCTGGCGAAGGCATAGGGGGCTGAGATGCAATCTCGTTCTGACGTTCAGTATCATTCATCCGATCAGAAATTCCGACCTGGCAAATGGTCTGGGGCAGCAAGCCCGGTCCGCTTCCACAAAATCCCGACACGCCAGGGCGACACTTTTACCTGGTTGGTGAGTGTTGGTGTGTCGTGCCTGCCAATCGCATGGGGGCCAGCAGCATCAGTCTCCGAGGGCATGCGCATTTTTCGTGAGGCGGAGGCCCGTTACTGGCGTCGGCGTAGATTGAGCCGTCCTATCAAAAGACAGAACCGCCTTCTTAAGAGGTCGACTGATGTCTGATCTGACACCCGATGAAGTCATGGCGCGGGCTGAGCAGGCTTTCCACTTCTGGTCGCTCCAAAAGTTCGAAGACCGTCGCCGCCGCGAGCTTGAGAACGCAATGAAACGGCATGGCTTGGTTGATGTCGATGCAAAGGCGTATGCGCGCGATCTGCTGGAACAGTCAGATTTTCGTCCAGTTCTGATTGGGCTTCGGCAATACTACTTTAAGCCCGAAGAGGTCGACGATCAGGGCCGCATTAGGTTGCCGGTATTGTGACAGATCGCCGTTTGCAAAAGACCATCTTCGTCGGATGCCGCGAGCTTGGCCTCGACGGTGACGCGCGGCGCGATCTGCAGCTGCGCGTCACCGGCAAGGCTAGCATGAGCGACATGAGCGAGCCCGAATTAAAGGCGGTTTTAGGCGCGCTTAAAGACGCTGGTTTCAAGGCCAAACGCGGCAAGAAATACCCTGCCGCGCCCACGTCCGATCTGCGCCTGATCCACGTTCTTTGGGGCCTGCTCGGCAAAGCCGGGAAGCTGGACCGGCCGGGCCGCGATGGCCTTAACGCATTCATCCGCAGCGCGTTCGGCAATAGTTGGGGCAGCGTTCCCGCAGATGTCGATATGTTGCGCGATCATGAGCAAATCAATGCCGTAATTCGGGCACTCAAAGGCATGTGTGACCGAAAGGGAGTGACATACCGCAAATGAGAGCTGCCTTTGACCGCGAAGAACTGATCAACGACTTCGGAGAGGCTGGCCTCTTGAAGCTGATCGCCGCCATGGGCGGCATGACCCGCTATGTGCCATCCGCGCAGCATGCGGAGCGGTCAAAGATGGCAAGCGAAATCGGCATCGAGCTGACACTCTGGCTGTCAGCCCGGTTCGGCGGTGAAGAGGTGAGGTTTCCCACATTAGCAAGGCGGCAATCGCATGAGCTGCGTGACGCTGTTCTCGCCGCAGGATTGACAGACCCGACGCGGTCAGCCAACGATATCGCCAGGGAGTTCGGTGTCGGCGTCCGACATGTTGAAAAGCTCCGAACACGCTTACGCGTCGATTTGCCAGACGAAGGCATCGAAACTCTCCCGCTCTTCCGCAAGACCTGACACACCCCGCCAATTGGCGGGGTGACGTGTTTTCAGGCCCGCAGCCATTTTGATCCAAAGCCACAGGATCGATGACTGCTATGCTCACCGTCAGAGAAATCGCCGAAGAGATCGTCAACCGCGAAGGCGGTTACGTGAACGATCCCGACGACCCGGGCGGGGCCACAAATTTTGGTGTGACCATCCACACGATGCGCAGGCTCGGCCTGGACCTCACCGGCGACGGCCATGTCACCGTTGCTGACGTCAAGCGGCTCACCCGCGGGCAAGCTGTCGATATCTTCATCCAGCACTATTTCGAGAAGCCACGGATTTCGCTTTTGCCAAGAGAGCTGCAAGCGACCGTCTTCGACATGTATGTGAACGCAGGCGGCAACGCGGTCAAAATCCTGCAGCGCACCTTGCGCAAGTTCGGCCAGGCAATTTCGGTGGACGGCGCGATCGGCCCGCTCACGGCGGCAGCAGCAGCGGAAGTCTATCGCCAGGCCGGGGGCTTTCTGGTCGATGCCTACGGGATCGAACGGCGCAACTATTATTACGCCCTGGCAGATCGCCGGGCAGCATCGCGCAAATATGCCCGGCGCCGTGATGGTGGCAAGGGCGGCTGGATCAAGCGGGCCGAAGAATTCATCTCGCCGCAGTACCATCTGACAAAGGCGCAGCATCGCGAAAGGGTGAGCAAATGGGCGTAGGGGTTCTGAGCGCGCTGGGCGCCATGCTGTTTGGCGGCGGCACCAACCGAGTGAAAGAGACCGTTGAGCTCTTCCGCACGAATGCCGAAGCGTCGGCCGTCCGCTTCCATGAAATGGATGCGGCCGCACTGCAGCAGCTGGCTGCGGAATTCTCACGGCCGCAGCGCGGTCTCTTCGACGCGTTCGTGGATGGCTTGAACCGCCTGCCGCGCCCGGTGATCGTTTTGTCGCTGCTCTTCCTGGTGGCGCTTCCAATCTTTGACCCGCTCTGGGCGACAGAGATTTACAGCGCGCTTGCGCTGGTGCCTGACGCGATCTGGGTGCTGATGTCTGTTGTCTTCACCTTCTATTTCGGCGGGCGCATGCAGGCCAAAGAGATCGACTTCACAAGGTCAATGGCAGGCGCAGCCGCACAGCTACCGGCGGTGCTGAGCAACATAAGCGCGGTGCGGGAGCTGTCCGAAAATTCGCCAGGCGTTGCGGATACCGGCACCGACGCTGAGACGCAGCTCGTGGCAATCGGAACAGACGACACTGACAACGCGGCCGTCAGCGCCTGGTTGCAGCAAGGCAAGAACGCGTAAGGGGTATCCATGAAAGAGCGCATCTCCAAATTATTCAAGGACAAGCCGAAAGGCGCTGTCATGGTCATCGGCTTCGTTGCCGTGGTTGTGGTCCTGATGATCGCTGATCTCTTGCTCGCGTCCGGCGGGTCCTGAGATATGCAATTCAAGATCGACCCGAACACGCTGACGATGATTGGCCACATCATTTTGATGATGTCGCTGATACGCCTGTCGGGATCGGCGCTGCGTGTTCACCGGGCCCGTAACGTCATTGAGGCGCCAATCCACAACGTCTCGATAGGCGTCTGGATTTTGGCTTTGGCCTTGTGTGTTGAGCGGATTTATTACGCCGCAGCACGCGGCTTGTTGTCCCAGGGCATCGATCTCTATTCACGCCACCCCGCCCCTGAGCTGCTGAGTACGTTTGCGATGATAGGTGTCTACACCCTGTCGATTTCTCTCGAAACCCTGTTGCCGGGCGATGTCTTGAAAATGATCCGACGTCGCCTTTTCGAGCTTGGCGGATTGTTGGCCGCGTATGCTTGCACCGCAATAATGATCGGCTGACGATGTCTGAGTTTTTGCAATCTATCACGACCACCTGGGGTGTGATCGGAACGCTCATAGCCATTTTTGGGGCGGGCGTGGGAACGGTGCTTTTCCTCGAGAAGCGCCGCCGCGAGGACATGAAAACCGTCGAGGTGAAGATCGGCAAATCAGCCTCAAGCCGCGACCGGCAGTTTGACGAGCTGGAATGCGACATCGAAGATGTCAAAGAGGTGATCAAGGCGCTGGATGGCAGGGTCGGAATTGTCGAGAGAAACCTCGAAACCGTCGCCCGCGCCTCTGACATCGCGCGCCTGGAAAAAGCATTGGCGGAACAAACCGGCGCGGTGAATGCGCAGCTGCAGATGGTTAACGGCACGGTGAAGACGCTTTACGAAGCTGCCTTGAGGGCAAACCAATGAAAGGGTGGCCGGTGAAACAGGTCGAGATCGAATTCCGCCGCGGTGCCGTGCTGCTGCACCTGGCAAAATCGCAGTCGAGCGAGCTGTCGGACGAAATGCTCAAGGTCGGTGCCAACGCCTACGGGTACCCGACAAGCTCGGAAGAGATGGCAGACGCCATCGATTACCTCGAGCGCCAAAGGCTGGTGGAGCAAACCGACGTTGGCGGGCTTGTGATCGTCCGGCTAACTGCCAAAGGGAGGGACCTGGCACTCGGTCGCGATACCATGAAAAGCATCATGATCCCGGATCTCTGATCAATGCCCCCGCCCAAGAAACTCGACCTGATCCCAGACGAGCTGCGTGAACAGCTAAAAGCAATGATTGTCGATCGTGGTTTCGGTGACATCATCGAGATCACAGACGAGCTCAACACCTGGCTTGCCGCCGAAGGGCTGACGATCACCATTGGCAAATCCGCTGTCGGCCAGTTTTCCAAGATGCTCAAGGTTCAGCGCGATGCGTTCAGCATGGCGGAGACCTTGCTGGCTGATATGGATATCGATGCGGAAGCCGACATCCAGCGGGCCCTGGTCCAGATGATCGCGGCCTCTGCCATGCAGATGATGATGGCGATGACGGAAAACGGCATCCAGATGGATGCGCAGCAACATGCCTTCCTGGCCAAGATGCTGAAAGACCTCATGACGTCGTCAGGTATCCGCGAAAAAATCCTTGCAGACGAGCGCGACCGCATCGCCAAAGCTGCAAAGGAAGAGGCGGTTGAGGACATCGTCAAGAGCAGCAATGAGCTGGGGCTCAGCACTGCGGTTGTCGAGCAGATCAGATCGCAGGTCTTGGGTGTCGACAGTGGCCGCGCCTGAGGCTGCAGAGGACATCCAGGAGCGCAGTTGGGCCGACAAGCGCGCCGCAGCCCGTCAGCAGCTGCCCGAGGCTCTGGCAGACGCGGAGAGCCTTCCCAGCGTCCTGCTGAGATATCAGGCTCAGCTGCTGGCCGCGACCGCGCATCACAACTTCGTGGTTGTCGAGAAATCCCGCCGGATCGGTATGACCTGGGGCGTTGGTGCCGACGCTGTCTTGACCTCTGGCGCCAGCCGTTCTGCTGGCGGTATGGACACGCTCTATATCGGCTACAACCTCGATATGGCCCGCGAGTTTATCGACGTCTGTGCGATGTGGGCGAAGGCCTTTATCCCCGCCGCATCCAGCGTCGACGAATTCCTCTTCAAAGACCAAACCGATGATGGTCAGGACAAGGACATCCTGGCATACCGGATCAGCTTCGCGTCCGGTTTCGAGATCGTCGCGCTGACCTCGAAACCACGCTCGCTGCGCGGGCGACAGGGGTATCTGATTTTTGACGAAGCGGCCTTCCATGATGACCTGGGCGAAATGCTCAAGGCAGGCATGGCCTTCCTGATCTGGGGTGGCCGGGTGCTGGTGATCTCGACCCATGACGGGCAGGACAACCCGTTCAACGAATTGATCCAGGAAGTGCGCGCAGAAAAGCAGCCCGGCATCGTGCTGCAAACGACCTTCGATGACGCAATCAAAGATGGGTTATATGAGCGCATCGCACTGGTGACAGGTCTGCCGAACACACCCGAGGCCAAGGCCGAGTGGATTGACGGCATTTACGGGTTCTACGGTGAGGCGGGCGACGAAGAACTGCGCGTCATCCCGCGGGCGAGCTCAGGCGCTTATCTGGCCGGTGCCACCATCGAGGCCTGTATGTCAGCCGAGCATACCGTCGCGCGTCTCGACTGCCCGCCAGGGTTTGAGCTCAGACCAATGGAAGAACGGCGCGCCTTCGTTGATGCCTGGCTGGCCGAGCATGTCCGCGATGTTCTGGCCAGCTTCGATCCCGGATTGACAACATCGATGGGTGAGGACTTCGCCAGGACAACTGACCTTAGCGTCCTAGCGTTCGGACAAGAGCGGCGCGACATGAGCGTCGTGATCCCCCTCATTATTGAGATGCGCAACACACCGATCGAGCAGCAGAAACAGGTGATCACCTACTGCCTTGATCGCATCCCAATTTTCCGGGCGGCGAAGTTTGACGCAACCGGCAACGGGTTGGGCCTGGCGGAGTGGGCGCAAGAGGTGTGGGGCCATGAACGGATCGAAGCCGTCAGCCTGTCGCGCACCTGGTATCTGGAAAACATGCCGCGGCTGAAACAGCATTTCGAAGACCAGACAGTCGCCCTGGTGAACGACACCCAAATCCGCGATGACCTGCGCGCCCTGAAACTGGTTCGCGGCGTGCCCCAGGTGCCCGAGAACAGCAAGAAGGGTCGCCACGGTGACGCTGCGATCGCCCTGGCGATGCTCTTTGCAGCCATCAAGGTCGATGTGGAGATATTCGAGTATTACAGCTCACGCGCGGCGCGGTCACGCTACGCCATGGGCATTCGCGGCGGAGATGATCCGCTGGGCTTTGAAGATGACGACGATGACGACATGCCGTCAGGTCGGTTTGGCAGGGGGGCGGTTTAATGGCGCTTTGGAACAGGGTTAAAGAGGCGGTTAAACCGCCGAAGAAGCGCGAGATCGACGAAGAGCTCGCAGGCCCTGGCATGGGGTCGGTTCGCCAAATTCAAAGCGGCCATCCCGCTGACGGCCTTGAGCCGCATCGACTTGGGCAAATCCTGCGTGAAGCCGAGACCGGTGACGCGACTGCATATCTCGAGCTCGCCGAGCAGATGGAAGAGAAAGACCTGCATTACGCGGCGGTGCTTGGGGTGCGCAAACGCGCCATCCGCGCGCTTGAGCTCACGGTGACTGCGGGAGGCGAAGAAGACATCGACGAAGAGGCCGCGCAGTTTGTTCGTGAACAGCTGTCGAGCGACATCGTGCGCAGCCAGCTCACAGATATGCTTGACGCGGTCGGCAAGGGCTATTCGGTCCACGAAATCATGTGGGACTATGGCACCAACAAATGGACCATTGGCCGTCTGAAATATCGCGACCCGCGCTGGTTCCGGTTTGACCGGGAAGATGGCGAGACCCTTCGGATACGAGACAACGCCGGTGACATCGATATGCCCCCCGGCCGCTTCCTCACGCATTGCTCAAAGATGAAATCCGGCACCCCGATCCGGGGCGGTCTCGCGCGCCTCGTGGTCTGGGGCTACATGTTCAAGAACTACTCGTTGAAGGATTGGGCGATCTTCCTCGAGGCTTTTGGCCATCCGATCCGCCTCGGCCAATATGGCCCGAACGCCAGCGACACTGACAAACGTGCCCTGCTGCGCGCAGTTCGCATGATTGGCACCGATATGGCCGCGATCATTCCCAAGAGCATGGATGTCGAGATCATTAACGGCAACGTGACCGGCGCAGGGCCTCTGTTTGAGGGGTCCGCCCGCTATTGGGACGAGCAGCTTTCCAAGGCAGCGCTGGGCCAAGTCGGAACGACTGACGCTATTGCGGGCGGTCACGCTGTCGGCAAGGTTCAAAACGAGGTGCGCGAGGACATCCGGGATGCGGACGCAGAAGAGCTTGCAACCACGCTTGGCATGCAACTGGTTCTGCCGCTTACAAGGTGGAATTACGGCGACAACGTCGCTTTGCCCAAGGTCGCGTTCGTGGCGCCTGAGGAACATGATCCACGCCTGGTGCTGACGGCTATCAAAGAGCTGATGCCGCTCGGCCTTGAGGTCTCGCACGGCTTTGCGCGTGAGAAGTTCGGCATCCGCGAGCCTCAGGAGGGAGAAGAGCTGTTGACTGCGCCAGCCCGCGCCCCTGGTGGGGGTGTCGATCCCAGCACCTTGCCCAATCCGCGCACGGCAAGTGCGGCCGGGCGCTTTGACGAGACGGGCAACAGCCTGGACGGGCTCTTGGCCGAAACGATGCAACGCTACTCCGCGGCGCGCAGCGATCCGATGATCGATGGCCTGATGGAAGCACTGGAAGGCGCGCGCTCACTTGAGGAAATGCGCGGCATTCTTGAGCAGCTGGCCAACGAGGCACCCGACGCGACGCTGAAAGAGTTCCTGACCAACGTGATGTTGGTCGCGCGCCTGGCCGGAGAAAGCGGCGCGGAGCTCACCTAATGGCTGGCATCGAGCTCGCGCCTGTCTCGCCGACAGAGGCGATCGAGTTTTTTCGGTCGAAAGGTCTGGCGCCACCCTCGGCGCGGTTCGACTGGCGCGACGTCTGGCTTGAAGAGCATGCCCGATCCTTCGTGGTGGCCAAAGCCACACAAGACGACGTCCTGCAGCTGATCCGAGGCCGTCTGGACGAGGCTCTGGCAAATGGCACAACGCAAGCCGAGTTCATCCGCGACATGCAAAAGGAGCTCACGGCTGCGGGCTGGTGGGGCAAGAGCATCCAGCGTGACCCCCAGACAGGCGAGCTCAAGGAAGTTCAGCTCGGATCGCGCCACAGGCTGCGGACCATCTTCGACACCAACATGCGGACGGCACATGCGGCTGGACGCTGGGCGCGCATCCAGCGCACCAAAGCCGCTTTCCCTTATCTTGAGTATCGTCAGATCGATCGTCCGACCGCGCGGGACGCTCACAAGCCCTTCGACGGTATCATCCGGCCGGTTGACGATCCGATCTGGCTGATTATCTTTCCGCCGAATGGATGGTTTTGCGGCTGCGATGTGCGCCAGATGAATGACCGCATGCTGCGCCGTGAAGGCAAAGAGGTCAGCCCAGCTGTTGATCTGCAGTCAGCACCATTCACCAACCCGCGCACTGGAGAGACGTCAGACTTGCCGGTCGGTATTGATCCCGGCTTCAGCTCAAACCCTGGCGCGGCGTTCCTCGACATCAGAGATCGACACGAGGCATCCCGCCTCGATCTGCCCGCCAGCCACGTTGCGTTTGACCGAGGTCTCACCAGCGCGGTGCGCGCGGCCGGTCTGCGCGACCGAGACGAAACCCTTGTCGCCTACGATCTGGATGCCGCGCCGCTCGATGACAGCGCGATCGTCGGTTGGTCGCGGTCTGTTCCTGGACGACCAAACCAGGTGCTTCCAGACCCCGCAACACTTGGTGCAATCAACGATGCCGAACGGTCGATCGTTGCCATCCACGACCACCCGAGCTCGAGGTCTTTCTCCGGCTCAGACATACAGGTGATGGCGCGCAACCCAGGGTTGGCGCAGATTGTGGCAGTTGGCCTCGATGGCTCGATCTACCGTGCGGGGCGAGCTGGAAGGTCTGCCGATTTAACACCCGAACTGGTGGCTGATTTGCGAGCCGCGATGTTCCGGCGTTTGGGGCGAGCCGTGGATAGCGGCCAGATCGCCCCGGTTGACGCCAACGATATCGCTTCACATATACTGATGGTTGCACTGCGCGAGGCGGGTTTCATCTCCTATGCGGCAGCACCGTCAGGTCGCATGGCCGATCTGATCGAACGTAACCGCAGCGTTGTCGCTGCACTGGCAACTGCTTTTGAGGGCTTGTGATGTTCATTCGAGACATCGATCCACTCGACAAGAACGCAATCCGCGAGGTGATCGCGGAGCTGGAAGCCTTGCCCGAAGATGATGCGGTTCGCGAAACCCATCTTGCCGGTTTCCGCGCAGAGCTGGCGGCGCTAGAAGAGACGGCCCTCGAGCCTGTTGAGCCCTAATCTGCCCGGTTGAGCGCAATTTGTCCGCTCAACATCCACGGAACATGCGCGCAGAGCGCCGTTAAAACCCCATTTATAGCCCGTGACGCCTTTCTGCAGGGAAGGACGGCCAAAAAACGCTCGGCGCGCTCTACGGGGCTATTTGGGCCTTGTCGAAAATCCGTGACTTTGTGGCGTTGCGAGGGCAAGGTCGCTTCGCATCCCCAAAACGCCCAGATCGCACACTACCCCCGCCAATTGGCGGGGTGATCCATTGCAGCCGCGCTTGGCAGTTTGCCGCAATGAGCAAACGAGATCACATCTTCCAGGGGCGAGGCGCAACCATCGAGGTTGGCGAGGGTACCCCTGGGCTGGACGCGCTACCGGCCACGATCCAGATCATGCCGATCAGCACAGTTGAGGCGACATGGGACTATGAGAACCGTACCTTCAAGCTGAGCGACCCGGCTGCTGTGATCTCAGCTTCGATTACCCGAGCCAAAGACGGCATCCTTCTCCTGGACTTCAATCACGGAACGCAGAGGTTTGCGGGCGATGCCCGGGCGGCCGGTTGGCTGAGCAATCTGCGGGTCGAGACAGGGCACATCGTGGCCGACGTTGAGTGGACGGCTGCGGGCCGTGCCTCTGTTGCCGCGCGCGAATATCGCTTCCTGTCGCCCACTTTCACGGCAAACGACAAAAGCAACGAGATCACGACGATCTTGTCGGTCGGCTTGGTCAATTATCCAGCAATTCATGATCTGGCGAAAGTCGCCAGCGCCACAACGGAGACCCCGAAAATGGACCCAACACTTCAAGCCATCCGCGATGCGCTCGAGCTCGGGGCAGACGCCACCGAAGAGCAAATCCTTGCGGGGGTACAATCGACGATCACCGCCTCGGCCGCTGGCACGGCTGCAATCGCAGCGCTTGAGCTGGAAGAGAGCGCGACCGGTGACGATATCACAGCTGCGATCACAACGATCAGCGCATCCGCGGGCTCGGGCAATCCCGATCCCAAGCGCTTCGTGCCGATCGAAGGCCTCACCGAGGCGCTCGAGCGTGTCCAGGCGCTTGAGATCGCACATTCCGCCTCTGCAGCGGAAACGGCCGTCGCCGATGCAATGGCCGCAGGCAAAGTGACGCCAGCTTTGAAGAATTGGGCGACCGACTATGCCGTCAGCGATCTGGCAGGCTTCCAGGCCTATGTCGCGAGCGCGACGGCCATCGGCAAGGGCGGCAAGCCTGTTGCCGGTGATCCGCCGACAGCAGACGAGGCCGAGCTGTCAGCCAGTGACCGTGCCGTGATCGCAGCTTCGGCCGGGCAGCTGACCGAAGCGGCTTACCTCAAAACCAAAAAGGCGAAGCTCGCCGCAGCGAAAGGGGCCAACTGATGCCACCACTGACGAAACACCAGGCGCCTACCGAGCGTGATCCCCACATGAATGGTGATCCGGTTGCGGCGGGCGCCCGCATCTTCCGCGGCGCGATGGTTGCCCTTGATGCCAACGGCAACGCGATCCCAGCCACCTCGGCCGCACCCCTGATGCGTGGTGTCGCTATGGCTGGTGCCGACAACACCGATGGCTCCGATGGCGACATGACGGTCGAGACCCGTCAATCGGTGTTCCTGGTTGCCCAAGCCGGGCTGGACCGCACGAATATCGGCGAAGATGTCTTCGTCGTGGATGACGCAACTGTCGGCGCGGCAGGCACATTGGTCGCAGGCAAGCTGGTGGATGTCTCCGCCGCCGGTGCCTGGGTCGACTTCACGTAAGGAATTCGCAGCATGGACATTAACCCACAAAACCTCGCCTCGATCGACATGATGATCACGACCGCGTTTAACGAGGCCTTTACGGGCGTCGAGACCTCGCATTCTCGTGTTTCAATGACTGTCGGGTCGACCACCAAAGAGCAAGGCTATCCCAAGCTGTCGGAAATTCCCGGCATGCGGGAATGGGTCGGCTCGCGCCAGATCAACCGGCTGGAAGCTGACGGCTTCGTCATCCCCAACCGGAAATTCGAGAACACAATCGCGATCTCGGTCGATGACATCGATGACGACAGCTATGGCATTTACAGCCCGGTCGCGGCCGACTTCGGTCAAAGCGCGGCCGAGTTGCCGGACGATCTCGTCTGGGAGAAGCTGGCAAGCGGCTTTGATACCGCGCACTACGATGGCGCCAATTTCTTCGACACGGATCACCCGGTCGAGGATGCGGACGGCCAGGAACGATCGGTCTCCAACTTCACCAACGGTGCGGGTCCCGCCTGGTTCTTGATCGATGACACCCGGATGATCAAACCGATGATCTTCCAGAACCGTCTCGATGCCCAGATCGTCGCAAAGACGTCGCTTACCGATGACAATGTCTTTGACAAAGACGAATTCGTCTGGGGGGCCAAGCGCCGTTGTGGCGCGGGCTTCGGTGCCTGGCAATTGGCCCACGGCTCGACCACCACGCTGAACGCGGAGAACTACGAAGCCGCGCGGGTGGCCATGAGCGCGATGCGGGGGCACCGGGGCCGCAAGTACAATCTGCGCCCGCGTCTGCTCGTTGTTCCGCCGCAGCTCGAGGGTGCTGCGCGTGATCTTCTGATCTCGGAGCGGACCACCCAGGGCGGCACCAACAAGTGGCGCAACACGGCTGAGCTGCACGTCGAAACCCGCCTCTAAAGGAGACCGATGATATGAAACGCATTCTTTTTATGGCCCTTCCTGTCTTCGCAGCTGCTGGTGAAACCATCAGCGGCGGGGGCGCCCCGGCTGACAGCAAACCTGGCGACAAGGCCAAGGCAAAGCAGTCAAACCGGGCAGCCGAGGTCGCAGCCAAGGACGATAAGATGGCGGCGCCCAAGGACCAAAAGGCGGCAGCGGCCAAGGCTGAGTTGCCTGCCGATGACGGTGAAAAGATCACGGTTTTCTGTCCTCTGGCCTCAGGGCGCCGCCGCGCCGGTCGCCGCTGGCCAGCGGGCAAAACCACCGTCCCGGCCTCGGAGCTCAGCGAGGCCGACATGAAGGCTTTGATCGCGGACACCTACCTGACGGTGACCCCAGCCGAGTTCCAGGCCGACGACTAGCGCGCGCTGCCCGGCCGCATGGCAGCGCGGCCGGGCAGAAACCCCGCCTGCGCACCCAGATGCGCGGGCGGGGCGAAAATTCCACGGGGATGGATGAGCAAGAAGCGGTCAGAGAACGCCTCGCGCAAGATGCCAGCCTGACCACCGGGGCGGCGGGTGGCGATGGTTAGGACGAATACCCCAGGGCATGTGTGATTGCCCAGCCGCCAACGAAACAGGAGCGCAGTGCGATGGCAACCGACCAATACATGATGATCATCGGCCTGGTCGGGCTCGCGATTGGCGCCGTCCGGTCTGATGCCGTCCCCGCTCATTTTCGTAAGGTCTATGGTACCGCCGTTGTGGTTTGTTTGATCACGGGTGTGGCAGGGCTCGTGTCAGCGGTTGTCGGGGCGCTCTTCTCATGACCTACGCATCGCTTGAAGAGATCAAGGCTGTCATTCCCGAGCGCGATCTGATCCTGCTGACAGACGATACTGGCGCCGCTGATACTGTTGACGATGCCAAAGTTATCTTGGCACTGGAAGACGCAACAGCCGAGATCAACGGTTACCTGAGCAAGCGCGTCACCCTTCCCCTCGAAAACCCGCCACGTATTCTGGCTGTGCATTGCCGGGAGATCGCGCGCTATCGTCTCTTTGCCAACCGCGGCACCGTTACAGAGACCATTCAGAAGATGTATGACGCAAGCATCGTCTATCTGAAAATGGTCGCCGAAGGGAAAGTCTCTATCGGCGACGAAGATGCCGAAGACACGGTCGACAGCACGCCAGGCGTGGTGATCTCGGAAGGCCCCGAGCGCGTCATGTCACGCAAGACCCTGGGGAGTTTTTGAGATGGCTGTCACACTGCGGCTGTCCCTCGACGATGTCGTTGCGCGCAATTACCTGGAAGACCTGGACCAGGCCGCGGCCGATCTTACGCCGCTGATGGATAACATCGGCGCCCTGGTCGAACAGTCAACGAAAGACCGCATTTCCGAGACCAACGTAAGCCCTGAAGGTGCGCCATGGCCTAAATCGCTGCGCGCCCAGGAGGATGGTGGCAAAACGCTATTCGCCTCAGGTATCCTGGCGGCATCGATCACGCATAACGCGGGGCGCCAATCTGTCGAGATCGGCAGCAACCTGATTTATGCCGGTGTCCACCAGACCGGCGCAACGATCGTGCCTAAATCGGCCGATGTTCTGACCTTCCAGCTTCCAGGCGGGCAGTTTGTCCAGGTCGGCAGTGTGACGATCCCGGCGCGGCCTTATTTGGGTCTGTCTGCTGACGATATCGACGACATCACTGATCTGACGGAACGTCATTTTGGGGTGCCGCAGTGATTTCGTATCGTTTGATTGCTGACATGTTGCGTGGGGCAGTTCCTGCTTTACGTCATGCGGGCACCGCCCGGAATTTCGGCTCGATACAAGCGGGAGCCATCGCCTGGCCTTCGGCCTGGGTTATCCCGCTTTCACAACGCGCAGGTGCGAACAGGTATGCAGAATGCAACCTGGTCGATCAGAACGTCATCGAGCGCTTTGGGGTGATCCTCGCGATCCGCGACATTGCAATGACGTCAGGCTCCACAGCCTTGAGCGAGGCCGAAACCATCCAGCCCGCAACCGTCGAAGCACTGGCGCGGTATCAGCCGCCTGGGGCGGAAAGCACCTGCATTCAGCGCCAGGGCCGCTTGGTCTCCGGCGTGAGCACCGATGGGCAGATGTTCTGGCAGGACGATTTCGAAGTGCAATTCTCAAGACGTATAACGGGGGAGTAACCCAAAATGAGCAGTTCAAAGCGCCGCTTTATTCGCGCAAAAGACACAGCAGATGTTCGGCCCTGGGCGCCAACAGATACGGTGCTGGCCCGCAACGTGACCATGCGCCAGCTCGATGCCGACTATCAGGCCGAGCCGATCTTGACCGGCGAAGAAGGGGCGCCACCCGAAGAGCTGCGCAATCCGCGCTCTGGGGCGCAGTTCCAGGTCGAGGCGGGCTTCCCGGCCGCAGCTGGTGTCCTGCCTGCCTATGATGCGCTGATGCGCGCCTGCGGCCTCGATGTGACTGTCGTCGCAGATACGAGCGTCAGCTACAGCCCAACGGCCATTGATGGTGACTATGACCAGTGCGATCTGCAGCTGCGCACAGCAGATGCGATCCAGGACGTTCCCAACTGCCGGGGCTCGCTGAGCTTTTCGGTCGAAAGCGGGTCCAAACCGGTGTGGGGCTTCAATCTGCTGGGCCAATACGGCGCGCCGGTTCCCGAGGCCAATGTGCCGCCTGATTTCAGCAACTGGGACAAGGCGGCGGTTGCTACTCCGACCACAATCAACATGTTCACCTTTGACGGCATCAAGCTGTGTGTGCGCTCCTTCTCATTCTCTGACGGCCGGACCCCGACAACAGGCCGGTTCATGAATTGCGATGGGACCGACAACATCCGCCGGGCGTTCACAGGACAAGCCTTGGTCGAATGGCCGGACCTGGCGACCAAAGACATCATCCACAACGCCTATCTCGAACGGACAGAGGCTGTGGTGTTCGAGATCAACCACCCCACGGCTGCGGGGCGTGTCATGCGCATTGCAGCCGGAAAGGTGCAATTGAAGTTCGGCGGTGACCAGGACATCGACGGCACTCTCGGCGCTCAGCTCGACCTCGTGTTCATCCCTGACCAAGGCGACGACGACATCGCCATCACCTTCTGAAAGCTGCCACAGGAGCGCCAACAATGAATGCCTTTGTTTTTGAGGAAGACTACACTTTCAAATGGCCGGTAACGGTCAGGATGCCGATTGATGGGGGCAGCTTTATTGAGCAGACCTTCACGGCCGTTTTCGCGATTGTTGACGAAAACGATCTGTTTGACCGGCAAGATGTCTCTTCTCCGGGCGAGGCAATCGAGATCGAGGTCAAACGGTTTCAGGAGCTCTTTCTCGGCTTTGAGGGCATCTTTACCGATGAAGATCGGCAAAATGAGCTGCCTTCAACACCCGCCAATGTCTCGATGCTTTTGCGCCGCCGCCATGTCCGCCTGGGGATTACGCAGGCCTATCAGGACGCGGTGCTCAAGGGAGAGTTGCGGACAAAAAACTGAGAGCGGCCGCGCAGCTGATCTGGCGTGGCCGCGAAGATCAAAGCGAGCTTGAAAAAGACCTTATGGCGATGGGCAACATGACCGCAGAAGAAGCAAAACGCATGGCAAGCGAGATCGAGGGCGCGGAAGCCCTGGATATCGTCAACCTGCCCAGCGATATGCGCAGAGTGGTTCAGCTTGTGCAGGCCGCGGCGTCACAGCTGCGAATTGTTGCGCGGCCAATGGGTCCACCGGTGTGTCTGGGCTTTGACTATCCGGCGGTTGAGCTCGCCGCAAAATGGCTCGGTATCGAGATCGATGCGCCGATGTTCCGCGATCTGCGAGAGATCGAAGTCGAGGCCGTTCAGATCATGCGTGAAGCAGCATGACGACGATCCAGACATCCCTTGTTATCGACGGCGAAAGCCGGGGCGCCGAAGCTGCCGCCCGTCGAGGTGCAGCTGCGCTCGATGCTTTGGGGTTGGCTGGCAAAGAGGTGCAGACAAGGTTCACTTCAGCCAAGGCGAGTGCGGAAGTCTTCAATCGCGAGATTGAAGCGAGCCAGCGCGATGTCCGAGCATTGCAAGCGGCCCTTGATCCAGCTGCTGCGGCAACCCAGCGGTTTGAGGCCGCAGAGGAAGCCCTCGCGCGCGCAGTTCGCCTCGGGAATGTGTCTGTGGAAGAGCAACGTCGGT
Source organism: uncultured Rhodobacterales bacterium (assembly GCA_964387155.1). Lineage (GTDB taxonomy): Bacteria > Pseudomonadota > Alphaproteobacteria > Rhodobacterales > Rhodobacteraceae > Litoreibacter. The sequence continues at coordinate 25,779 of CAYLVP010000003.1, forward strand.
TGTTGGGCCTTTTGCAGGCACAGCAGACTGGTGCGGCTTCGGGTGCAGCTAGCTTTGCAGCAAGACAATCAGGATTGCTGGGCATTTTCCGACAGAACAGATTTGCCGCGCAGCAATTGGGCTTTCAGGTGCAAGACGTCGCCGTCCAGTTTCAGGCGGGTACGGCCGCAAGCATAATATTCGCTCAGCAGGGCTCGCAGATCCTCGGCATCTTCGGGCCCATGGGCGCAATTCTGGGTGCCGTTCTGGCGGTAACCGTTCCTCTGGGGGCCGCGCTGTTTTCGTCGCTCAGGGATCCCGCGGATGCGGCTGAAGACACGATCAGCTCCTTTGATCGGCTAAAGCAGGCCGTGGATGCCTATGCGTCAGCTGCGAACGCCGCCTTGATCCCCACCGCTGGGCTTGAGCGGAAATATGGCCAGGCTGACGGGGCTGCGCGGGTGTTTCTGGGAACCTTGCTGGAAATCGCTCAATTCGATGCACGGGTGGCTGTTGGTGATCAGATTGAAGAGATACTGGCTCCGTTCGAAAATATCAATTTGAGCAGGATTGCAAAACTCAAAGTCGGGGTGGAAGACCTTGTCGATCAGTACGACACGCTATCGGAAAAGATCAGCGAAAATACTAGCCAATTCAGTCTACCTGATGCCAACAACGGGCTTGACCGGCTTTTCCGAAATCTTCAGACAGAGATTTCCGCGACAGTAGAGAACTTCGATGAGCTATCGGCAGAGCTGTCGAGGCTATCTGCAAATGGTGATGTAACGAGCGAAAGTGTTGTTGCTGTTGCGTCCGCACTTCGTGAGTTGGGGACGGCTGAGGGGCCCGCGGCTCAGGCAGAAGCGAGCGCGGCACTCCTGACTGCGCTAAAGGGTGCTTTAGGCACCTACAACGAAATGGGGGAGGAAGCGCAGGCGCTATTCCTCGCCGTGACACAGACGGGCGAACAAGCATCCAAGCTCGCCGGTGAGACAGCAAAGGTCGCGGATCGGTTTGAGACTGTGACCGGTCTTGCTGTCGATTTCCGCAACACTATTGCAGGCACGGATATGTCGGGGCTCATTGGGCAGGCCGCGCAGCTCGCCGCCAGGCTCGGGGTATCGTTGGACAATGCGATCGGCTTGAACAATGCGCTAAACGCGAGCGCCGGGATCGCAGCGCCTGAGGCCTCTGGTCTGGGATTTGGCCTTCCTGGCGTCCAAGACACGACGGTCGGCAGTCAGCCTCTCCGTTTTGGTGAGCCCCAGGAGGGCTTTCGTCGGACCGTCTCGAACTTCCTTCCTGACGAAAAAACCAAGCGCAGCGGCGGTGGGCGCAATTCGGAGCTGAAACGCCAACAGCGTGAGCGTCAGCGTCTGATCGATGAAATCCGCAAAGACGTCCGCGGGCTTCGCAGCGTTTACGATGATGATGTCAAAGCCGCAGAAGAGTGGCGAAAGAAGGCCCTTGAAGGCCTCGACCCGCTAGCCGAGGGCTACAGCCAATTTGCGGAAGATGTTGAGCTGATCTTCCAGGACAGGCTCAAGAAAGCCTATCTGGACGATCTCGAGAACCGGGACGATTGGGTTGCGGGAATTCAAAGCGGCCTGAATGACGTCAATGACAGCATGCTTAGCTGGGCGGATGTGAGCAGCGATCTCGTTACCAGCTGGTCAGAAGGTCTCGAGGACGCCTTCGTCGATCTGGCTCTAACAGGCAAAGCAAGCATCGATGACCTGGTTGATCACACGCTCGAGCAGCTGGCGCGGCTCGCCTATCAGCAGGCCATTCAGCCTGCGGTAAGCGGCCTGTTTGATTTCATCAGCGGCGGCATCGGTGGCCTGTTTGGCGTCACGACCAGCCACACAGGCAGCATCGTGGGCCAGGGCGTAAGCAAGAGCTATCCCAACGGCCTCGCCTCAGATGAACGCCCCGGCATTCTGAAACTTGGTCAGCGGGTCTTTACACCCTCTCAGATCGAGAACGGTGCTGCGGTGGTTGATGCCTTGGCCCTGGCAGCGTCCCGACCAGCTGGTGGCGGATCGGTTACTGTCGTCGAGATCAATAACTACACATCGGCCGAGGTCCGCGAGACCAAGCGCCCAGACGGTGGCGTGACGATCGACATCATGGGGCAAGTCGAGCGCAGCATGGCCGACCGCGTCAACTCAGGCCGCGGGCCTCTGGCGACAGCCCTTAAGCGCGGCGGGCTGCGCCCAGGCGCAGGGAATGGTGTGCGATGACCGTCAAGCTGCCCGAGAGCCTTGCCCTGGTGCCACTGCGCTCCGATTGGTCCGAAAGCCCGGTCGATCCGCACCGCCGCACCCCGATGGATGACGGCGAAATCGCTGTCACACGAAAGCTGACGCGAATTCCCTCTGTGCAGAGTGTGACTTGGGAGCTGTCACGCGCGCAAATGCAGCTTTGGCGAGATTTCTGGGCGAAAGACCTCGACGGCGGCGCAAATTGGTTCGAGGCGATAGTGGTCGATGGCTACCGTAATTCACGCCGTGCATGTCGCCCGAGCGGTGAAACGCCTTGGACCGCTGTCTCGCCCGCGGGCGGCATCTACATGGTGACCTTACAGCTTGAGCTCAGAGAGATCGCGAGCATGAGCTCGGCCGAACGGATCGCCTTCGACGCCTTCGTCAGCTGCAACAGTGATGTGGTATCGATCACGGCAAGGCTTGCGGCCATAAACATCGCTTTAAGCGAGGTGTTATAATGGCCCTCACGCCAGAGCACCGCCGCGAACAGGCCTTGCGCGAGGTCCATCAGCACCGCCCCGACGGGTTGCATGCTGTCGTTACGATCGAGGCAACGCATTCCCGATTTGATCAACCCCTTCGCATCGTTGCTGACAATGAAGACCTGACGGCCGCGCTCGAGACGGGCGAAATCGTCGAGTTTCAGGCGGTCGCCTTCCGCAGCATCGGTCCAGCCCAGGGCGAAAGCCGCTGGCCTGAGGTCGAGCTGACGATCGACGGGGCGTCGGACATCATCGAGCCATATCTCGACCAAGCCACAGCCATCGACGAACCGGTCATCGTGACGGTGCGCGAGTATGTGCGCCACTACGCCCTGCAAGGCCCAGGCCGGGTGATCGAAGGTCTCGAGCTCGACAAATCAACTGCAGGCGATCTTCAGGTCACTGGCACGGCCGGTTTCTACGGTCTCGATAAGAAGTTTGGTAGGATTTATGACCCAAGCAAGTTCCCTGGCCTCGGTTGAACCCGTCCAGTTCCTTGCCGACGTCATCGGCAAGCCCTGGGGTGATTTGGCCTCTGGCCCGGATGCGTTCGATTGTGGGGGGCTGTTTGGCTTTGCCCAGGACAAGCTCTTCGGCCGCGCGATCCCCTGGTCGGGTGACTTCGTAAAAGACGCCACTTCAATTCGTGAAGTGATGGAGGCCATCCGCAAAACCAACCTGCAGCGGAGGTGGGTGCTGACCGAGAAACCGCGCCACGGTGATGCGGTATTGATGGCGTCTCATGCGGTGATTTCCCACATAGGCACTTGGATCGATGCGGGGCCTGGACTTTGCGGCGTCCTGCATTCTGAGCGAACTGGCGGCGTGATGCTGCAAAGTTTGGCAGAGATCGAGGCCGATTGGTCCCGCGTAGAGTTCCGCCGCTGCGTTGACGGTCCGTTGCATGCGCTAGAGAGCTCAAGCGCAAATCTACTCGAGCACGTCGTTGATGGCGCAGCTCTGGTCGTTGCGCGGGACGCCATGAACCCGTTGGCCGAGGCCGAGGTGATCGATATCGAACCGGGCACCAGCTTGATCGACGCGATGCACGCGGCCGATATCCCATTGACTGAGTATTGGGTCTGCCTCAACGAAACGCCTCTTTTACGGTGCCACCCTGAGACCCGCGAGGATGAATGGCAGACGGTCATCCTGGGCGCACAGGATGTGGCGTGGGTGCTTCCGATGCCGCCTGAGGGCAAGAAGGGCGGTTCGCAAATCTTAGCGACCTTGCTTTCAATTGTGGTGGCAATCGCAGCGCCTTTTGCCGTTGGTGCCTTGGGGGGCAGCTTCGTAACCGCGGGCGGGGCACTCTCTTTGTCGGGCAAGCTGCTATCGGCGGGCCTTGCAATTGGTGCCAACCTGCTGATTGCCTCTTTCGTACCACCCCCGCCCGTTGTCGCCCCGCTTGCCAACGCTGACCCGACCTATGGTTTCGGCACGGTGCAAAACCAGCTGCGGCCGGGCGCTGTGATCCCTCGCCTCTATGGCACGATGCGCCGCAAGCCTGATCTGTTGGCGCAGCCTTGGGCGGAGTATCAAGAAAACGCGCAAATCATCCATATTTTGCTGTGTGTTGGGCAGGGCGAGCATCAAGTTGCGGAGTTCGGATTCTCTGATACCGCCGCCTGGACGCGCGAGAACGGGCTGACCGGCGCGATCGCTGATCTCGAATATGAGATTATCGAACCTGGGCAAACGGCAACACTGTTCCCATCCAGCATTGAAGTTAACTCAGAGGTCGATGGGATCGAGATGCCTGAGCCCGACCCTGATGATGGCATTCAGCCGCTGGGGCCGTTCGTTGCGGTTAGCAGTGGCCAAAAGGCCAATCGGTTGACCTTCGATTTCGCATTCCCTCGAGGATTGTTTGACGGCGACAGCGGCACGTCCGATGCGTCTGTGTCCTGGCGCATACAGGCCCGCCGCATTGATGACCTGGGCCAACAGGTGAATTTTTGGGAGGTTTTGGATGACATCACCTTTACGAATAACAACACGACACCACAGCGCCTGACGCGCGGCTATGACGTACCAGAGGGGCGCTACGAGGTCCTGGCATACCGCACCTCAGAAAGCTCAACGAGCAGCCAGGCGGCACAGGATGCAATTGCATGGCTTGGCCTGCGAGCACACTTGGTGGCTGATACCGCCTACGAGGACGTCACAGCGATTGCATTGCGGATCAAAGCTGATGCGACATCGGCCCAATCGGTGCGCGAATGGTACGTCAAAAGCACGGCTGTGCTGCCCCATTTCGACCTAGCCACCGGGGAACTCGTCTTGGGTCCAACGGAGGCCATCGAAGCTGCGGCCCTCGACGTGCTGCGGGCCGAGTACGGCCTTGGCTTCGCTGACAAGAGAATTGATATGCCTGCGCTCCTAAACCTGGCGCGGGTCTGGGCCGACCGCGGCGACGTCTGCTGCACTTCCATCGAAGCTGATACCGGCTGTTGGGACGTGCTTGAGAGCGTTTTGACAGCTGGTCGCACCCGGCCGCAGATGATCGGGGCGAAGGTGACATTTGTGCGAGATCAGCGCCGCGCTGTCGTGTCCCGAGTGATCGATCATTCGCAGATGGTGCGCGGGTCTCTGGACATTGAGCGCTCACATTTCCGCCGCGACAGCCCCAATGTCGTCACCATGCAATACCGCGACCGGCGCGGTAACCTTGCCTCGATTGAGTGTCGGCCAGAAGGCGTCGACGACGTCCGATCGGCTACCGTCCGCACGCAGGTCATGGTCGATGCCGCGCAGGTCTATCGTGAGGGGCTATATATGGCAGCGACGAACAACCTGCGCCGCCGGTTTCCGTCCTGGGTCATGCTGTCGGGCGGCGCTTCCCTGGTGCGTGGGCAATTGGTGCAAGTGTCGCACCCTCGTGCTGGGTGGGGTACGCCGCGCAAGGTCCACTTTGCTGGCAGTTGGCCGCGCCTGACCTTGTCAGCGCCTCACGAGCTCACAGGCCAGCGCTTATGGCTGACATTAGTAAAGCCTGACGGCACCCCATGGGGGCCAGTTGCTGCGATCGGTCTTGCGTCCGAGCGGGATATTGTTGTCGACATTGCCGACTTTGATCGCATCCTCGAAGGGCGCAACAGCGCGTCCGGTGAATACTTCGATCCGAGAGATTGGTTGATTGACGAAGTCGCCGAGGCGCCGACTTTGGGCTCAGAGACGCTGGCAGGACATCAGGCGCAAGCGACGGTTGCCATCATTGGGGCGCAGTCAGAAGAGGCAAGCCGGGCTGTTGATTGCATCGTCCTAGAGGTCGCCCCGGGTGAGGAAGGCCAGGTCGAGGTGTTAGCCGTCACCGAAGACAATGCGGTCCATACCGCCGACCAGCTTCCGCTGCCGCCTGAGGCTGTGACCGCAATTCGGCTCACGACAGAGGTCGAGACAGCTTGGACAGGTGTTGTAATAACTGGCACCCAAAACAGCACTGGGTCGCTTGTCACAATATCGGTGAGCGGCCCACTCTTGCCCTTTGCTGAAGACTACATCGTCGAGCGCGCGACCTCAGTCGAGCACAATGATTGGCAACAGGTCGCAGTGTCTAAAAACCCAAGTTTCACAGCCCTTGTCATCACAGGGCCTGCCGCTGGCGGCGATGACATCTCGCTGCGTGTTGCTGCGCGGGGCGGGCTGACACGAGGCCCTTGGAGCTACTTCCGCACGCAGATTGAAGATCCGGTCAATGGTGTGAGCGTTGCTCGATCGGAACCCGGACCAACGTACCCAATTTAAGGTAAAGAAATGACATCATCTATCCCTCAGAACCTAACTTCGCTCGAGGCCATCGTCGCCGACTTTGTCGAGATTTATGGGCGGCTTGTCGACGCCCAGGTCGGTTTTCTTCGGCTGACGGATTTGCAAGCAGACGAAGAGTATACCGCAGCGCTGCCAGTGGGTGAGGTCGTTCGCATTGCCGACCATGGCGGGTTTGACATGGTCAAAGTTAACTCTGGGGTCATTAATTTTACCTCGGCCTCTGGCTCTGGCTTCCGGGTACGCATGGACCGATCGAGCCCGCTATATTTCGACGCTGTGGGCGACGGTGAGGTCGACGATACAGCCGCGCTTGACGCCCTCAATCAATCTGAGGCCAGCCAGTTCGATCTGATGGGCAAGGACTACCGCTATGTCGGATCGTATGTGCCCAGTCAGCCGATTTTCAACGGCCGGATCATCGATGATGATGGCACCCAAGATTATCGTCCATTTACCGAGGACCGCATTGCGACTGTCGCGGAAGCCGCAGCCGGTCATCCACCGAACAAAGTGCCGACGATTGAGGGCATCGCAGCGATCGTCGCCTCATTGGTCGCAGATGTGCCTTTGCGGAATGTTGTGCAAACTCTCTACACCTCAACAGCCCTCTATTCTGCACAAACGGTCACAGAGCTGGATGTCCTGACGACCTCGATCACGACCACCGCTGACAACAGCCGGGTTGAAATCAAATTCTCGGCGAGCATAGAGACCAATCGGGAAAAGGTCTTCCGCATCACCCGCAACGGCGTGCCTATCGCTGACAATACGACCCTGTCACCTGGAAATCGCCGCGTGGGTGCATTCCCGATGCCCTACGACGACAATACCCAGAGTACGATGGCCCTCGTGTCTTTCAGCTTGATCGATACCGTCGGGGCCGCGGGCGACTACCAATATCGGTTTATCGTTGAGGGCACCAACGGGGAAGTGGCTGTTAACCGGACCATTTCGGACAGCAATAGCGCCGATCGAGAGCGCACGAGCTCCGCCGTTATCCTTGAGGAAATCCTGACATGATATCTATTCGCCCGCGGTGCTTTACGAAGCTGTTTAAGCCCCGTTTTTCGGACCCCACATACAAGCTCGATTTCTTGCGCGGCGAGTATTCGAGAGGTGGCGCTGACGAACCTCTGAGCTCACTTATCAGCGTCACCAGGCAGTCAAGCGCCACCTATTGGAATTCCGCGGGGCAGCTGGTGACAGTCGGGCCTGACACACCGCGCATGGACCACGACCCTAAAACTGGTGAGCCGCGTGGCCTACTGATCGAGCCAGAGGTCTCTAACGAATTCCTGTGGGCGTCGGACCCGTCACGTTGGTCACGCGATCAGGTCGAGATCGAGGCGGACGAAAACCCGACACGAGGCGTCACCTTTGGCAAAGTGCTACCCGCCCCTGGGCGTCAAGATAAATTTCAGTTTAACGCGCTGCATGTCCAGGGCGAGCTCGCTGGGTTCACCAGCTACACCATGAAGATGCTACTTATGGGCGGTGGTGGTGTGTCCCGTGTCCGCATTCGCCGCGCCACGGGAAACATGCAGCCGGTGCTTGGGGCTGTCGTTAATCTGGATACGGCTCAGCTGGAAAGCGGCGACGACAGCGCAGTTGTCCGCGATTTGGGTGATGGTTTGGTCGAAGTCGAATTCTCTTTCTTCTGCCTGTCTAGCGGTCTTGGCCGGTACAGTGTGAAGGCAGACCAGAGCGAAAACGTCGCGGGTGGGGCTTACTTCCGAGTGGGAGCCCCTCAGATTACTATTGGCGCGTCATCCTACATCATCACCGACGGCACTCGTGGCACCAGGCTATCGGACTATGTCGCTGCCGAGCTCGGCAACGAATATAACCAAGCCGCAGGCTCGATGATGGCTGAGGTTGAAGGTCAGCAGTTCTTTGGCTCAATGGTCGAGCTGTCAGACGGCACCGGCGACAATCTGGTCACGTTCTTTGATCCTTTCCGGGCAGCGCTCGAGGTCACGGCCGGTGGATCTTACCAAGCCTTTGTCCAGAGCTCTAAATCCACCGAATTACAGCCCTACAGGGCCGTAGCGGCATTCCAAGCTGGTGACTTCGCCGTCACGGTCAATGGCGCGCGTGTGGCCTCTCAGGTCGGGGTCAACGGGGTGCCAGGTCAGATGCCAGTTGTCGACACAGTGAGCCTTGGCTCGGGCATCGACAACAGCCTGAGTTTGAACGGCTATCTACGCGGCTTTGAATACTATCCGAAACGCCTGGTCGACGCGCAGCTCAGATACCTTTCGAACCCGTATCCCACCCCATAACCGCCCAAAGGAGAAACCGAATGCCTAGAAACGAAAAACTTGAAGTGCCGCGTGGAAATCCGGTCGAACTCACAACAGCCGACACCAACTATATCCGTGTGCAGAACACCGGAGAGGTGACGGTTAGGCTGGTTGCAGCTGTAGGCCCAGCTGCGCCTGATTTTGACCTCGCCCCGATCGATTTGAACCCAACCCAAGCCATTTTCCTTGAGCTGGATAAGATGTGGCCTGGCATCTCTGGCGCCAATCGTCTGTATGCTGATTGTGATCAGGTTTATGGCCAAGTTTCGGTGAGCCACGCATGAGCTTGTTTAGGCAGTTTCCGAACGGGGCCGATCCCTTCCAGCTGCCATACGCGGGCGGCGAGATCGCCATAACGCCGTTTATTCGGGGGGATTATCCAACCGACGATTTCTTCATCGCTGAGGATGAAACATGGGCTGTCCAGCCGGTCTTCTTGGCCTACTCCGATCAAAGCCGATTGGTGCTGCCTGAGGGCTTCTCGATCGTGCCTGGCACCTACATCGTCTCCCTCACACAAAATGGCGAGCCATCCAGCCCAAACAGCGAGGCCGACAGCCAAGACGAGCTGGCGATCGAGCTCAATGTCGACGCCACAAATGGCAGCGAGACGATCTCATTCACCGTTTCCGCGGTTGGCGAGGGCGTTCCCACCGTCCCTACGGCACGGGTGGCTATCTATGAGTTTTCCGTCGTCATTGGGTCAGTGGCCAGCACAATCCCGCTATCCGAGTTGTTTGAGGGCGAGAACATTGTCCTATCAGCTGACAATCCCCCGCCTGGCATTACGACCACCGCGGCCGGTCTTTCTTATGACCCTGCCGTCATGTCGGAACAGGTCGAAACGCCCATCGTCTTGCGGGCTCAAAACAACAACCCGGCATCGGTGGCAAACCCGGCAACGATGACTGTTGAATTGACCGCCACAGCGAGCACAATCAGCCTGTCAGTTTTGCCCACAATAGGCGACCCAGAGACGCAGCAGATTTTCGTCGGCGAACCGGTCCTGGAATTCACCAACCGGGATGCTGTAATCGATCGGGCCGTATGGAACGGCTTGGGCGATCCGGGGAGTACAAATTCGAGGTTGCGGCGGAACAATCGGAACGCAGAAATCATGACCGCTACAGCCAGGGCGAGAGACCTTCTCAGACACCTTGCCGACGGCTACCGCGACGATCGCGAGGCGGGTGATGGTCTGGGTCCAGCAGACGCTACATTTTCTAGCCCTGAAATCGAGGCTCAGAACTTCCTCAACTTTATACCTGGACCCGACAATCGCAGCTTGTTGATCGAGCCCAATCCATCCGTTCCAGCAGGGCGCGTCTTGCGAGAACTGCTGTTAAACGGACGCAATGTCATAGAGGGGCTGACCCGTGAGACCTTCGCGGCGGCCACCCAAATGTCGGCCATTACTGATCCGGTATTTGAGGGCTCTGGCGGGCTCGGTTTAGGTGATGTCCTGACCTACCGCCCGCCTTTCGCTATTGGCCCCGAGGGTGGACAATATTCGGTCTCATTTGATCTGATTGATTTGGCGGGTCCTACTGTCCTGCGCCAGGACGTTTCTGGCCAAAGTGACATTATCACGGTCGAGATCGATGAGACCTTGCAGGGGCGGCAGCTGATCTGGCGCGCTAAGTATCGCATGCCTGGCCTCGACGCCCTGGACATCGACAGCGCGCCTCTTTCTGTCCCTGCGGCCGAAGCGAGCTACACCCGGCGCGCATACGCCACGCAGGGCACCTCGCAGTTCGATTTTGACATCCCTGACACCCCAGCGCTGCAGCTGTCCCTTTGGATCAATCCAACTCTGCAAGACAGCGGCCAAATCGCCTTTGCCGCTGGCAACCGACTTTATGCAGATATCAGGCCTAATGGGTCCGCAAGGTTCGCGGCAGAAAACACAAATGATGTGAGGTTTTTCGACTTCACAACAGTTGAAGCCATCACGCCTGAGTGGCAGCATTTGGTCTTTAGGGTCGAGGCCGCATCAGGCGCAGCAGTCTATCGCAACGGCGTACAGCTCGGCGCTGCCAGCGTGGCAACACCCTTCGCGCCTGTGACGGCTATCGACGGGCATACCACGCATATTTTGGCCAAAGCCAATGGTGACGATAAGCTCGATGCGTTGATCGGTGATTTCCTGGTCGAGGCTGGCACGCTGACGCCCGTCGCGACCCTCTATAACGGCGGTATTCCTCGCCCAATCACAAGCCCTGGCCTCCTTCACATCGGTGGCGAGGAAGGTGCTGAATTCTTCAACCAAGGTGGCAACAACGGCAGTGCAGAACTGCGTGTGAGCGCCGGTAATCTGGTGAACGTATAATGGCAGTCAAACTCCTATCCCCCGGCAGAGCGGTTGTGGCCGATCATGGCGATGAGGCGTTCAGCTCAAACCGCTACAATGAGGCGGACACCCCGCCACCACCAACCGCACAGGTGCGCCCCAAACTGACGGCCAATCCGCAGCGCATGGGTAGTGCTCTGGAACTGGATCTTGGCGGCTTGCTGCCTGACGGTGATATTACCGTTCTTGAGGCAGGTGCATCCGTTGCGACCTTTGGAAATGCAGCCGCTTTTGCGCGCAACATGCCGGGGATGATGTCCAGCCCGGTGACGGCCGAATTCATCGCCAATGGCGTGACGTATCAGACGCCGCCGCTGTGGTCCTTGATGGAGCATGTCGTAAACTCTCACCGCATCGATGACGACAACGTCATGCGTCTGGTGCTGCCTAACACAATGAACATCACCACTGTGCCTGGTGCGATCGGTGATTGGTCCGATCCTGCCATGTGGGACCTTGGGCGTGTGCCTCAGGCTGGCGATCGCGTGTGGGTCGATAGCACGTCAGACATTACCTTTGATCAGGAGTTCGCCGACCGGCTAGACGTCATCCGTGTTGATGGCGTTCTGCGCTGGGCTACCGATCAGGATACGAACATGCTGGTTGAGACGATCGTCGTCACTCCAACCGGCAACCTCGTGATGGCGGAAGAAAACAACCGGTTGCCCTCGCGATACACGGCCAAGATCACGATCTCCAATCGCGCATACAGGATCGACCCAAACAACCCGACGGACCTCGACCTCGCCAACGATCCAGCACTTATCTCACGCGGCATCATTGCGCTGGGCGGCTGGTCAGCGTTTGGTCATCATCGCAAAACGCACGTTAAAACCAAACCTGGCCATTTGCCTATGGCAGGCGATACTGAGTTGCGCTTCGATATCGAACCGGTCGGATGGGCCAAAGACGATACGCTGATCGTGCCAGGCACGGCCGTCGATCTCGATCGTGATGATGGTGACGGGGTTAACCGGCGCTATGACGAAGAGCGGCAAATCATTGCGGTTGAACCTGACGGCGACGATTGGGTCATTCGCTGGGATGCTGGCCAACCGCTGCTCTACAATCACGACAAGCACAACGACAATATCACCACTGCCCCCGATGGCAGCGACAGCGCCGAGGTCGCAGCAGCCAAGATCGCCGTTGAAGCCCAGCTAAACGCTCTCCAGCTGCCGATCGCAATCAAGGACCGAAACATCATTGTCTGCTCTGAGGCGGGCACTCAGAAGGTCCAGCAGCGCGGTCACTGCATGGTCATGCACATGACCAGCAAATCGGACCTGTGGGATGTCGCGTTTATCTCACTTGGACGGACCGATAAGTCAAAATCCCACGGCGATATTGTCGACGGTCAGTTCAAGTACATCGAGAAAGGCACGCGCAACATTCGCACAGTGCCTCTCACGGCCGACGCGAACCTTAAATCACGCTACCCGATCCACCTTCATTTCTGCGGCTTTACAAAGGCGGTCACCGACCTGGTGCGCGATTGCTTTGTTGAGGACGCGAAGGCCTGGGCGATGGTTCACCACGGGTGCCGCGCAAACTGGCTCAATAACGTCATGTATCGTTACCAAGGCGCCGGGATGGTCTCGGAAACCGGAGACGAGCTGGGCAATTGGGATAACAACCTCGCCTTGGGCCTTGAGACCTCGAGTGGTTCCTATCGCTACTCCAAGGGTGCGGAGGAAATGGAGGGTAAGACCGGAAACTTTGCCACACAAGGCTACGGCTTCTATTATCGCGGCCGTGCAATGGTGGTCACTCGCAATATTGCTATTGGCGCGACTTGGGGGCATGTTTTCTACCACCGGAGTACGCAAAACGGCATCAGCGATCCCATAGACACGAGCCGCACCAACGCTGACATTAACGATCTGACTTGGCAGCTTCGCAGCGACAGCGACGTCGACAGCACCGACAAAATTCGCCGGATAGACTACCCGATTATCCACTTCGACAAGAACGAAGCGATTGGGTGCGTGGGCGGTGTAGCCGTCGTCAAGAACGCAGCCAGGCAGAACCATGACCTGAATATCAAGATCTCCAACTTCCTTGGCTGGGGCGTCTGGCGTGGGGTGATCCTTAACTATATCGGCGGATATCTGGTGCAGGATGTCGTCGTTATTTGCAGCAACTTTGACGGACAAATCCGGCAGGTGCAGCCGATCGAAAACGAGGGTATCGGCACTGGTAAATCGAACCAAGTGGCTGTCGACAATATTATGGCGGTTGGCTTCGAAAGTGGCGTCAACTTCTCCGGCAATGCCGTCCAAGGTATCGATAACTCACAATTCAGCCAGGATGATCCTCGCTTCATCCTCGGTCAGAACACGTTCCTCGGCAACGCCGCTAACGTCACCTACGAAGATGCAGGGTCTGTGTCGACCACGACGGCTAGCGTGACCCGTATCCTGTCCCAGCCTGTCGATCGCGACCTCTACCCGACGATTGACTGCCCGTTCATCGTTGCAGAGTTCGCTGGTGGGAATGCGCTGCAAAACATCGTTCAGGCAGTAAAGACGGACAACGTGTCGTCTGCTGGTCTTATCCCTAAGCCTTGGGATGGAGGGGGCCTGCCAACAGAGAATAACGCAGGCATCAGGGTCCGCGAAATCTTGAGCGATGTCGGCTATTGGGTGCATGACGGAACCCCCGTCGTTCTGTTGCCGCTCTACTTCTCAGATCGTGCGAACGCGAATGCGATCAAGCAAATCCACGCGATCAGCTGCACAGGGGACGTGTCACAATACACCAACAACGGGACCTTTACCCGGTCAGCGGCAAACCCCGTCTGTGCGGACATCACCCGCAATGTGACGGCTGGAGTGGATGACACGTTCGATGTGCTGTCTGGGGCAACTGGGGAGCCGGGCACGACGCTCAGCCTCGACCTTCCTTGGTTCTGCAACAACGCAGTCTTCACCGACCTGCCACCGGCGCACATCAAGCCGAACTATTGCAAGGCAGAGGTGAACCGTAACGGCACAATTACCCTCACACCGACCACCAACGATTACGAAGGGTCAGATATCATGTTCGTCTATGTCTACGACGGGCAAGGGCGCTGCTGCACCGTTCGGATCACAATCAACATTCAGGCCCAATAGGAGGCAAACCATGTTTGAGACCCTTTATTATATCGTGCTCTTCGCGCTGACCGGTGCCACCATCTTATGCGTTTGCTCGGATTGGCTTTGCCGTTGGGTTGCAGGCGAATATCGCGGCCTCTACTCCGGCGCAGAGAGGCCAGCAAGCCCGCGCCGTGCTCGCTTGATATCATGGCTTGAGGCCCGTCGCCTGCCGTCCTGGCTAAAGCAGCACCTGGTCCGCGCTGCACAGCCAGGTCAGAAGCGAGACCGCTATCGAAACAAGATGCTGGCGCGACCAAACACCATGGTTGCAATGCTGACACTGCACTGGCTCATGGCGGACTTTATGATCCTCTGGTGCCTAGAGAACCCGCTGGTGGCATTCGCTGGCTATGCGTATCTCGGGTCAAGCATGATCTGGGAAGGAGTTGCGGGCTTCAACCACTATGAGACCGACCTCTTTGACGCCCAGAGCCGAGAGCTCGAGGCGCAAGGCCGTCCGAAGTGGCATCTGTTTTAAGAGAGCCTTAAACCGCCGATTAAACCGGCTGATCTGCAGCAGCGGCTAAAACTGCGCTGCTGCAGTCTTTCGTGAAAATCACTGCAATCTTTCGCGACAAGCTACAATCGCCTTTCAGCAGGCTTGATCGGCGAATCACTTTGACTCAATTTGAGGTGATTCGTATGGGCGTTTGCCGCCAATTCCACCAAAATCTGAGTCAAATTGAGAGAAAATGGGGGAAATTATGGGAAAATCTGGGTGATGCACGGGCCACTACATCTAGTGGTCTGCTGATGGCCACCCGCAAGACCGGGTCGTTTTCCATCCTTTCTTGAGATACCTCACCCAATCAATTCCCCTGATTGCCCATGGTTCCCCACAAATTTCCATTGCTTCCCATATTCTCCCGGGGCATAAAGTTCCCACGATGAGGACGGGCCATAACAAGGGGCGCTCAAGAACCCCGATAGGCGACCAAAAGGTTTCATACAGGCACCCTTTCGCATCGAAAGACCCGGACCCTGCGCGAGCAGACATCCCCCCAGGTGGCGCGGGTTCGGATATCCCCAAGTGGGAAACGCGGCGCGTTGATCAGTGGCAGCAGATCAACGCGCCGTTTTCACATCTACAGACAGCTTGGGGTGGACGCGGGACATAAGGGGTCACTTGAGTGGCACAACGGTTCAGAGGCGAAAGCGTCCACAAGGTGGACAGCAAGGGCAGGGTGTCTATCCCGGCCCTGTTCCGCCGTGTGCTGGAGGCCGGTGACCCGGACTGGACCGATGGGCTGCAGCCCAATGTCGTCATTGTTTATGGCGGCGCTGCGCAGACTTACCTGGAATGCTACACTCAAGAGGCCATCACCGAGGTGGACGCCAAGATCAGCGCCTTGCCGCGCGGATCAAAGCGCCGGCGCGCGCTTGAACGTATCTTCAACGGCCAGGCGCTGCCCACGCAGACCGATGACACGGGCCGGCTGGTTCTGCCCGCCAAGCTGCGCGAGAAAGTCGGTATCACCAACGAGGGCTATTTCGCCGCCTCCGGTGACACGTTCCAGATCTGGGCGCCTGATGCATTCAACAAGCGCGATGAAGATATCGAGGACTTCATTGCCATGGAGGGCGAGGATTTCGACCCGCTCACCTGGTTGGACGACGACCCGTTCGGGCAGGCGGGGGAGTAGGTGATGAGCGATCCGGTGCGCGCGTCAGGCGGGCAAGCCCCGCACCTGCCGGTTCTCATCGACGCGATCCTTGAACAGGTGACTGCCGGAGGCACCTGGCTTGACGGGACATTTGGGGCCGGTGGCTACACCCGCGCCTTTCTGGATGCGGGGGCGGAGTACGTGATCGGCGTGGACCGTGACCCGATGGTGTTCGAAATGGCGCAAGCCTGGGCGGGTGACTATGGCGACCGTTTGAAACTGGTGGCGGGCACGTTCTCTGACCTCGACATATTGGCTGAGGATTTGCTGCCTTTGGATGGCGTCGTGCTTGATCTTGGTGTGTCCTCCATGCAGCTCGATCAGGCCGAACGCGGCTTTTCCTTCCTGCGCGATGGTCCGTTGGACATGCGCATGGGGTCGGATGGCCCATCAGCGGCTGATCTGGTCAATGGTGCGGATGAGGCGCTGATGGCCGATATCCTGTTTCAGTATGGTGAAGAGCGCGCGTCGCGCCGGATCGCACGCGCAATTCTATCGGCCCGTCCCATCACCACGACCGGGCAGCTCGCAGGCGTGATCGAGGCCGTGCTGCCCAAATCAAAGCCCGGTCAAAGCCACCCTGCAACGCGCAGCTTTCAGGCGATCCGCATCGCGGTGAATGACGAGTTTGGGCAGCTTATCAAGGGGTTGGAAGCCGCTGAGCGGGCCTTGAAGCCCGGTGGTCAGCTGGCTGTGGTCAGCTTCCATTCGCTTGAAGACCGGGTGGTGAAAAAGTTCCTGGCTGCCCGCGCCGGGGCCACAGGGGGCGGGTCGCGTCACGCGCCAGCAATCGAGAAAGACACGCCAACATTCGAGCTGACCCCGCGCCGAGCGATTTCCGCTGAGCGCGATGAGCTTGAGCGCAACCCGCGCGCGCGCTCCGCCAAGCTGCGTGTCGCAACCCGCACCAAGGCGCCGCCGCGCGACAGCGACCGCGCCGGGCTTGGCTTGCCCAAACTCGTAGGAAAGGACCTGTTCTGATGCGTGGTTTGTTATTCGGTATGTTTGCTTTCGCGGTTATGGGGCTGGCCTATTGGTCCTACGCAGAGAACTACAAGACCCGCGATGCCCTGCGCACCGCAGCCGAGTTGCAGCGCGAGATCGGCGCGCAGCGCGAGACCCTGGCGGTGCTGCAGGCCGAATGGGCCTATCTCAACCGGCCCGAGCGTTTGGCCGATCTGGCCAAGCTCAACTTTGAGCAGCTGCAGCTTTTGCCGATCACCCGCGACCAGTTTGGCGAGGTGACGCAGGTGGGCTTCCCGCCCGCGCAATTTGATATTCAAGAGATCACGGGCTCCGTCGATGTGATGGGCCAGCTCGAAGACCAAGGCTCCCCGGATGGAGATTACCCGTAATGCGCACACCGCTTCGCCCGCTCACCCGCGTCCTGCCTGCCCGTCTGCGTGGCGAGAACCCAGACCGGATCGAGGCCGAGAATATTCGCGCCCGCCACGAAGAAATGCGCGACCGTATGCGGGTGCGCGCTGAGTCGCGGCTGCTGTTTACGGCGGTCCTGTTCCTCGCCGGGTTTGCCGTTGTGGGCGCGCGCATGACCGTGCTGGCCTCGTCAGAGCCCTATGAGCCGCAAGCCTCTGCCTCCACTGCCAGCATCGTGGCGCAGCGGGCCAATATCGTCGACCGCAATGACCGCGTGCTTGCCACGAACCTGATCACCAACTCGCTGTATGCCCAGCCCCATCTGATGGTCGAGCCGCACCGCGCCGCGAAGGAGCTGGTCGCCATCTTCCCCGAGCTCGACGAAGACCGTTTGATCAAGGATTTTACCGGCAATCGCAAGTTTCTGTGGATCAAGAAGAAGATCAGCCCGGAACAGCAGCAGGCCGTCCATGATATTGGCGATCCCGGCTTGCTCTTCGGCCCGCGTGAGATGCGCCTTTATCCCAATGGGCGGCTGGCTGCGCATGTTTTGGGCGGGGCCAGCTTTGGCCGGGAGGGCGTGCATTCCGCCGAGGTGATTGGCACGGCCGGGGTCGAGAAGCGGTTTGACGCCTATTTGCGCGATCCCGCGCTTGAAGGTGCGCCGCTGCGACTGTCCATCGACATGACAATCCAATCAGCGATGCGCCGCGTCCTTTACGGTGGCATGAAGCTGATGAACGCCAAAGGGGCCACGGCGGTGCTGATGAAGGTGGATACGGGCGAGGTCGTCTCCCTCGTGTCACTGCCCGATTTTGATCCCAACACACGGCCACCGGGGTTGCTGAAAGGGGATCCCTCCGACAGCCCGCTGTTCAATCGCGCGGTTCAGGGCGTCTACGAGCTGGGCTCGACCTTCAAGGTCTTTGCTGCCGCGCAGGCTTTGGATCTTGGGTTGGTCAACCCATCGACCCTCCTTGATACGAAGGGGCCCATGCTCTGGGGCAAGTTCAAGATCCGCGACTTCCGCGATTACGGCGACGCGATGAGCGTGGAGGACGTGATCGTGAAATCCTCCAACATCGGCACGGCGCGGATGGCGTTGATGATTGGCGCAAAGCGGCAAAAAGAATATCTCAGCTCTTTGGGGTTTTTCGCGCCCTCGCAGATCGAGCTTGTCGAAGCCCCCGGCGCAAAGCCAATCCTGCCCAAGAAATGGTCCGAGCTGCACACGATGACCATCAGCTACGGGCATGGCATGGCGGCCAGCCCCATGCATCTGGCAGCGGCTTACGCCACGATTGTGGGGGGCGGTACGTTGGTGACGCCAAGCCTTCTCAAGGTGGATGCCGTCCAACCCGGCCCGCGCATCATGTCGAAGCGGACGGCCTCGCAGATCAGCGCCATGCTGCATCAGGTGGTAGAGCGCGGGACAGCCTCTTTCGCCAAGGACACAGGCTATATGATTGGCGGCAAGACCGGCACGGCCGACAAGCCCAAACGGGCAGGCGGGGGCTATTACAAGGACAAGGTGATCGCCACCTTCGCCTCGGCCTTCCCGATGAATGACCCCAAATATGTGTTGATCGTTACGCTGGACGAGCCGGAAGAAACCTCCGGCGACAAACCGCGTCGCACCGCCGGGTGGACGGCTGTTCCCGTCGCCGCCGAGATCGTCAAACGCACCGCCCCATTGCTGGGCCTGAGACCGATTGAATCCCGGGACGGAACTGAGGTAACACCCGTCAAATTCTAAGGCATATCCGCGTGGGGGCGGTTTCATGGGGCAACAGACAAAACCGCTAAACGCCCTTGGCCTGACCGCTGCCGCTGGCCGCAACGCTGACGTCACGGGGCTTTCTGTTGACAGCCGCACCGTCAAGCCCGGCCATTTGTTTGCGGCCCTGCCGGGCGCGCAGGCCCACGGGGCGGAGTTCATCAAATACGCTTTGAGGATGGAGGCCGGAGCGATCCTGACCGACCCCCAAGGCGCTGATATCGCCGCCGATGAGCTTGCCGAAAGCACCGCAGCCCTGGTCGTCACCGAGGACCCGCGCCAAGCGCTCGCCTATGCCGCGAAGCTGTGGTTCGGCGCGCAACCGGCCACGATGGCCGCCGTGACCGGCACAAATGGCAAGACATCCGTGGCAAGCTTCACCCGGCAAATTTGGACCGAGCTTGGCCTGGCGGGCGTGAACCTTGGCACCACGGGCGTGGAGGGCGCGTATAGCGCGCCGATGACCCATACGACGCCTGAGCCTATCACGCTGCACCGGCTGCTCGCGCAGATGGCGGAGGCCGGCGTCACCCATGCCGCGATGGAGGCGTCGTCGCATGGTCTGGCCCAGCGCAGGCTGGACGGCGTGCATCTGATGGCTGCGGGGTTCACGAACCTCACGCAAGACCACCTCGATTACCACGCGGACTTCAACGCGTATTTTGACGCCAAGGCAGGGCTGTTTCGACGGGTCTTGCCGCAGGATGCGGTTGCGGTCATCAACATGGATGATCCGCGCGGCGCGCAAATGGCCTCCGTCGCGTCTTCGCGCGGGCACCGGCTGCTGCGCGTAGGCTCCGCCCAAGGGGTTGAGCTGCAATTGCTGAACCAACGGTTTGACGCGACCGGGCAGGAATTGCGCTTTGCTTATGGCGGTGACGTTCACCAAACCCGGCTGGAGCTTATCGGGGGATTTCAGGCCTCGAATGTCCTGGTCGCCGCCGGGCTTGCCATCGGGTGCGGGGCGAAGCCGCGCGACGTCTTTGAGACGCTACCGATGCTGCACACGGTGCGTGGGCGCATGCAAAAGGCCGCGACGCGCGACAATGGCGCTGCCGTCTTTGTGGATTACGCCCATACGCCTGGCGCTTTGGAAACGGCGCTGAAGGCGATGCGCCCGCATGTGATGGGGCGGCTTATCGTGGTGTTTGGCGCGGGTGGTGACAGGGATCGGGGCAAGCGGCCGCTGATGGGCAAGGCCGCGCAGGACCATGCCGATGTGGCCTTCGTGACCGATGACAACCCGCGCAGCGAGGATCCTGCCGCCATCCGTGCGGCAATTATGGAAGCCATTCCCCATGCCAATGAGGTGGGTGACCGGGCTGAGGCCATTTTGCGCGGCGTCGATGCGCTGGGTCCCGGCGACACGCTGCTGATTGCGGGCAAGGGTCATGAGACCGGGCAGATCGTCGGCGACGACGTGCTGCCCTTCGACGATGTCGAACAGGCCAGCGTCGCCGTCGCGGCACTGGATGGGAGGCTGTAGACGCATGGCGCTTTGGACATCCGACGAGGCTGTGGCGGCAACCAGTGGTGTGAGCGATGTGGCTTGGCAGGCCACAGGAGTTTCGATCGACACGCGCACCCTGCAGCCCGGCGATCTGTTTGTGGCCCTCAAAGACATGCGCGACGGGCATGATTTCGTGGCGCAAGCGCTTGCAGCGGGCGCCGGGGCGGCGCTGGTGTCCCGCAGGCCAGAGGGGCTGGCGCCGGATGCGCCGCTTTTGATTGTTGATGATGTGCTGGAAGGGCTCGAAGCGCTGGGCCGGGCCGCGCGGGCGCGGACGGACGCCACTGTCATCGGTGTCACCGGTTCGGTCGGCAAGACCTCGACAAAAGAGATGTTGCGCAGCTGCCTTGCCGGTCAGGGCAAGGTCCACGCTGCCGAGAAAAGCTACAACAACCACTGGGGCGTCCCGCTGACTTTGGCGCGCATGCCCCGAGACAGCGATTACGCGGTGATCGAGATCGGGATGAACCACCCCGGCGAGATCGCGCCGCTGGCGCGCATGGCGCAGCTTGACGTCGCATTGATCACCATCGTGGCCCCTGCGCATCTGGAAGCCTTCGAAAGCATCGAAGGTATCGCGCGCGAGAAGGCTGACATTTTCACAGGGCTGATGGAAACGGGTGGTGTCTCCATCATAAATGCAGATCTTGAGGTCTCTGACCTGCTTTTGGAGGCCGCGCCCTTTGGCTGCGAGCGGTTCGGCCGCAATGAGGCCGCCGAATGGTGGTTGCTGGATGTGATCGCGACGGAGCATGGCTCCGCCTGCAGCGCGTCCCACCGGGGCGAGAGCTTTCTTTACAAAGTCAACGCACCCGGCGCGCATTTTGCGATGAACGGGCTGGCGGCCTTGGCCAGCTGTGTGGCCGCGGGGGCGGATTTGGGCCAATCGGCTGTGGCGCTTGGGCATTGGCAGCCGCCGCAGGGACGGGGCAGACGGCGGATGATCCAGCTCGACCCGACAAATGAGACGCTCAGCATTGATCTGATCGACGAGGCCTATAACGCCAACCCGGCCTCGATTGGCGCGGCGCTGGACGTTCTGGCCGGGGCCAGACCGCCCGGCAAACATGGCCGCCGCGTCGCCATTTTGGGTGATATGAAAGAGCTGGGCCAGACCGAGGCCGCGCTTCACGCGGCAATCGCGCAATCTGACGCGCTGGAGCGTTGCGACGTGATCCATTGCGTGGGCCCCTTGATGAAGCACCTCCATGACGCGCTGCCTCAAGACAAGCGCGGGCTCTGGGCGGACAGCGCGGCAGAGCTGGCGGCCCGGCCAAATCAGTTGGTCTCCGCCGGAGATGTGGTGATGGCCAAGGGCTCGCTCAGCATGAAAATGGCACTCATCGTTGACGCCATCACGAATTTGGGCGAATGGGTGCCCGACACTGACGGGGGACACCGCTAGATGCTCTATTGGCTGACCGCCTTTTCGGATGGCGGGGATTTCTTCAACTTGTTTCGCTATATCACCTTCCGGGCGGGCGGCGCGTTTTTCACCGCGCTGATTTTCGGGTTCATCTTTGGTCGCCCGCTGATCAACCTGCTCAAGCGCAAACAGCGCAACGGCCAGCCCATTCGTGATGACGGCCCCGAGGGCCATTTGCTGACCAAGCAGGGCACACCTACCATGGGCGGTGTGCTGATTCTGGGGGCGCTGGTACTGTCCACGCTGCTCTGGGCGCGGATGGATAACGGGTTTGTCTGGATCGTCTTGCTGGTCACGATTGGCTTCGGGCTGATCGGCTTCGTCGATGACTATGCGAAGGTCACGCAAAACAGCCATGGCGGGATATCGGCGCGCTCCCGGCTGCTTGTGGGGTTCGCCATTGCGGCTGTGGCGGGCTATGCGACGACGCTTTTGCATCCTGACCCGCTGACCAACAAGCTGGCCTTGCCGGTCTTCAAGGACACGCTGGTCAATCTAGGGTTCATGTTCATCCCTTTTGCAATGTTTGTGATTGTGGGGGCGGCCAATTCGGTCAACCTGACAGACGGGCTTGACGGGCTCGCCATCATGCCCGTGATGATTGCGGCCGGCGCTTTGGGCGTGATCGCCTATGCCGTGGGCCGCGTCGATTTCACCGACTATCTCGGCCTGCATTACGTGCCGGGCACGGGGGAGCTGTTGATCTTCGTGGCGGGCATCATCGGTGGGGGCCTGGGCTTTTTGTGGTATAATGCACCGCCTGCTGCTGTGTTCATGGGCGACACCGGCTCCCTGGCGCTCGGCGGGGCGCTCGGGGCGATTGCGGTCACCACCAAGCATGAGCTGGTGCTTGGCATCATCGGCGGGCTGTTCGTGGTCGAGACGCTGAGCGTGATCATTCAGGTGCTCTATTTCAAGAAGACCGGCAAACGTGTCTTCCTGATGGCCCCGATACATCACCACTTCGAGAAGAAAGGCTGGGCCGAGCCGCAGATCGTGATCCGCTTTTGGATCATCTCGCTGATCCTCGCGATGATCGGGCTGGCCACGCTGAAAATCAGATGATCCCGGTCCAGGGCTACACAGGTACCAAGGTCGCCGTGCTGGGGTTGGGACGCTCTGGCCTGTCGGCTGCGCAGGCGTTGCGTGCGGGCGGTGCGGAGCCGCTGGTTTGGGATGACAGCCCGGAGGCGCGCAGCCGGGCGGAGGCTCAAGGGCTCACGCTGCACGACCTCTCAAGGTCAGGCGCGTTCGAGGGTGTCGCGGCGCTCATTGTTTCGCCAGGGATCGCCCATCTTTACCCAAAACCCAACATGGCGGTGGCCGCCGCCTGGGCTGCGGGTGTTCCGGTGGACAATGATATCTCCCTTTTCTTTCAGTCTTTCGCAACGCGTGATTGGGAAAGCTTTGACCAGATGCCCAAGGTCATCGCGGTCACAGGCTCGAACGGCAAATCAACCACATCTGCGCTGATCCATCACATCCTCAGCGAGGTGGGCCGCCCAACGCAGCTGGCGGGCAATATCGGGCGCGGTGTGCTGGATATCGAGCCCGCGATTGACGGCGAGGTGGTGGTGCTGGAGCTGTCCAGCTACCAGACCGATCTCGCGCGCAATTTGACGCCTGATGTGGCGGTGTTCACGAACCTGACGCCGGACCATCTGGACAGGCATGCGGGGTTCGGGGGGTATTTCGCGGCCAAACGGCGGCTCTTTGCCGAGGGAGGGCCCGACCGGGCGGTGATCGGCGTGGATGAGGCGGAGGGGCAGTATCTTGCCAATCAGCTATCGGGCGGAAATGGCGATGACCGTGTGATCCGGGTGTCTTCTGGCAGCAAGCTGTCTGGACCCGGCTGGGCCGTCTTTGCCCGCAAAGGGTTCATGTCAGAGATGCGCAAGGGCAAGCAGATTGGCAGCATCGACCTGCGGTCCGTCCCCGGCTTGCCCGGCACGCATAACCACCAAAACGCGTGTGCGGCCTATGCGGCCTGCCGGACGCTGGGGCTTGCGCCGAAGGTGATCGAGAAGGCGTTTCACAGCTTTGGCGGCCTGCCGCACAGATCCCAGCGGGTGGGCGAGAAAGACGGGGTGTTCTTCGTCAATGACAGCAAGGCCACCAATGTCGATGCCGCCGCCAAGGCTTTGCAGGCCTTCCAGAACATTCGCTGGATTTGCGGCGGGCTGCAGAAGGAAGGCGGGCTTGAGGGGCTGCACCCCGCGCTGGAGAATGTCTCGAAAGCCTATGTCATTGGTCGCGAGGCGCAGCAATTCGCGCTGGGTCTGGGCGCGCTGGAAGCTGAAATCTGCACGACGATGGAGGCCGCCGTCGCCCGCGCCGTTGCTGAGGCCGCGCCGGGGGACACCGTGCTGTTGGCCCCGGCTGCGGCAAGCTTTGATCAATACGACAATTTCGAAAAGCGGGGCGAGGATTTCTGCGCGATGGTTGCGCGCCAAATCGGCAGCGACGATTAAGCCGGGCACAGCGCGGGCGCGCGACATGGGCGTGCCTTTCTGAAAAAGGTCTCCTTCACGTGCAAAGGCGGGCGAGAATGCGCGCAATTGGCCAAACTGAGACTGGATCGGGCGGTCAAATCGCGTTACAGTTCTGTCATAGACCCGGATAACCGGGCGAAGAGGCAGCATTGGCGGTATTCTCATGACTGAGATGGTGTATGGCACCGTTACGGCACGCGTGGGCGAGCCCATTCTCCCAAAATGGTGGCGCACAGTGGACCGGTGGTCGATGGTCTGCGTGTTTGCGCTGTTTGGCATCGGGCTTTTGCTGGGGCTTGCGGCCTCGCCTCCGCTGGCAGCCAAGAACGGGCTGGACCCGTTTCACTACGTCTCCCGGCAGGCCTTCTTTGGCTGTCTGGCCATGACAACGATGGTCGTCATCTCGATGATGTCGACCAACCTGGTGCGCCGTCTCGCCGTGCTGGTTTTCTTCGTGACCTTCGTAGCGCTCGTGCTTTTGCCCGTGTTCGGCACAGATTTCGGCAAGGGCGCGACCCGGTGGTATTCGCTGGGCTTCGCCTCCGTGCAGCCGTCGGAGTTTCTCAAACCCGTTTTCATTGTGCTGTCCGCCTGGCTCATCGCCGCCAGCCAAGAGATTAACGGCCCGCCCGGCAAGACCTTCTCCTTCACGCTGACTTGCATTGTCGTGGGGTTTCTCGCGCTGCAGCCGGATTTCGGGCAGGCCTGTCTGGTGCTGTTTGGTTGGGGCGTCGTCTATTTTGTGGCTGGCGCGCCGCTTTTGCTGCTGATCGGCATGGCCGGGATCGTCGTGGTTGCAGGCGTCAGCGCTTATAATATGTCCGAACATTTCGCGCGCCGCATTGACGGCTTCCTGTCGGCGGATGTCGACCCTACCACGCAGCTGGGCTACGCCACCAACGCGATCCGCGAGGGCGGCTATTTCGGGGTCGGCGTGGGCGAGGGCGCGGTGAAATGGTCTTTGCCCGACGCGCATACCGATTTCATCATTGCCGTGGCGGCAGAAGAATACGGGCTGGTGATGGTCGTGACCATTATCTCGCTTTACGCGATCTTCACCGTGCGCGCCCTGCACCGGCTGATGAAAGAGCGCGACCCGTTCGTCCGCCTTGCAGGCACCGGGCTTGCCGCCATGTTTGCCATGCAGGCGATCATCAATATGGGCGTGGCCGTGCGGCTGCTGCCTGCGAAAGGGATGACATTGCCCTTCGTGTCCAACGGCGGCTCCTCGCTGATCGCGGGTGGCATCGCGCTTGGCATGTTGCTGGCCTTCACGCGAAAACGGCCGCAGGGCGATATGCGCGATATCATGATCCAACGAGGCCGGGGATGAGCGCGCGGCTGCTTGTCATTGCCGCAGGCGGCACCGGTGGGCATATGTTCCCCGCACAGGCCTTGGCCGAGGCGATGCTGGCGCAAGGCTGGCGCGTCAAGCTGACAACCGATGTACGGGGTGCCCGCTATGTGGAGGGCTTCCCGAGCGCCGTCGAAATCGAAGAGCTGCGCTCGGCCACGTTCGCGGGGGGCGGGCTGCAGGGAAAACTGACCGCGCCCTTTAAGCTGGCCGCCGGTGTGCTCAGCGCCATGCGAAATTTCCGGCGTGACCGGCCTTCAGTGGTTGTGGGCTTTGGCGGCTACCCGTCTTTTCCAGCGATCACAGCGGCTTGGCTGATGAAGCTGCCACGGATGATCCATGAGCAAAACGGGGTTCTGGGGCGGGTCAATCAGCTCTTTGCCAAGCGGGTGGACATGGTGGCCTGCGGCACCTGGCCGACCGAGCTGCCTGAAGGGGTCGATGGGCATTTCACCGGCAACCCCGTGCGTGGCGCGATCCTTGAGCGGGCGGGGGCCCCTTATATTCCGCCGGGCGATTACCCGATGAGCATTGTGGTGATTGGCGGCAGCCAGGGGGCCCGGATCCTCGGCGAGGTGGTGCCAAAGGCAATTGCGCTTCTGCCAGAGGCGCTCCAGGCCAATATCCGCGTGGCTCAACAGGCCCGCGATGAGGACGCCGCCGCGGCGGAGCAGGTGTATAACGTGGCGGGCATCATGGCCGAAATTGCGCCGTTTTTTCACGACGTCCCCAGCCGCTTTTCCGAGGCACAGTTGGTCATCGCGCGCGCGGGCGCGTCTACGGTCGCGGATCTGTCGGTGATCGGACGCCCCTCCATTCTGGTGCCGCTTGCTGCCGCCATCCGCGACGAACAAACCGCCAATGCCCGTGGGCTGGTCGAGGCCGGGGCCGCGATCATGATGCCGGAAAGCACCTTCACGCCCGAGGCTCTGGCCGAGCAGATTTCCCTGATCCTCACGCAAGATCAGGGCGCCACCCAGATGGCACATGCAGCCCTGAGCCTTGGCAAACCGGATGCCACCGAAGCGCTGATGAGCCTGACCCTGCAACTCAACGAGAAGAACCGCACATGAACGCAGCCGTCACCAAATTGCCGTTGGAGCTGGGTGCGATCCATTTTGTGGGGATTGGCGGCATTGGCATGTCGGGGATTGCCGAGGTGCTTTTGAACCACGGCTACACGGTGCAGGGCTCGGACCTGAAATCGTCAAAGATCACCGACCGGCTGGCGCGACTGGGTGCCACGATCTTCGAAGGGCAGCGCGCGGAGAATCTGGAAAACGCGGATGTGGTTGTGATCTCGTCCGCGATCAAATGCGGCAATGCTGAGCTTGATGCGGCCCGCGTCCAAGGGCTGCCAGTGGTGCGCCGCGCCGAGATGCTGGCCGAGCTCATGCGCATGAAATCCAACATCGCCGTGGGTGGCACGCATGGCAAGACCACCACCACGACGATGGTTGCAGCCCTTCTGGATGCGGGCGGGATAGACCCTACAGTGATCAATGGCGGCATCATTCACGCCTACGATTCCAACGCCCGTGTGGGGCAGGGCGAATGGATGGTGGTTGAGGCCGATGAAAGCGACGGCACGTTCAACCGCCTGCCTGCCACCATTGCGATTGTCACCAATATCGACCCTGAACATATGGAGCATTGGGGCGATTTCGACACGCTTCGGCAGGGGTTTCTGGACTTCGTGTCCAACATTCCGTTTTACGGCCTGGCTGTGTGCTGCACCGACCACCCCGAGGTGCAGGCGCTGGTGGGCCGCATAACCGACCGCCGGGTTGTGAGCTTTGGCTTCAATGCGCAGGCGGATGTGCGGGCGGTCAATCTCAGCTATAAAGGCGGCGTCGCGCATTTCGATATCGCGTTGCAAAATGATGGGATGGTGATCACCGGCTGCGCGCTGCCTATGCCGGGGGATCACAACGTCTCCAACGCTTTAGCGGCTGTCGCCGTGGCGCGGCATCTGGGGATGAAGGTCGACCAGATCAAAGAGGCGCTTGCCGCGTTTGGCGGGGTGAACCGCCGGTTTACCAAGGTTGGCGAAGTGGGCGGCGTCACCATTATCGACGATTACGGCCACCACCCGGTCGAAATCGCCGCCGTGCTGAAAGCGGCACGTCAGGCCACCGAGGGCCGGGTGATCGCAGTGCATCAGCCGCACCGCTACACCCGCCTGCACGATCTTTTTGACGATTTTTGCACCTGCTTCAACGACGCGGATGTCGTGGGGATCTCGGATGTGTTCGCCGCCGGTGAGGCGCCGATACCCGGTGCGGAGCGTGATGATCTGGTCGCGGGGCTTATCCGCCACGGGCATCGCCATGCCCGCATTGTCGAGGATGAGGATGCGCTTGAGAGGCTGGTGCGCGAACAGGCCAAGCCCGGCGATATGGTCGTCTGTCTGGGAGCGGGCACCATAAGCGGTTGGGCCAATGAGTTGCCCGCACGTTTGACCCAATGAGCGGGTTTGCGCCAAAGTCCAACTGCGGATCTGGCGCTGCAAATTTCAATCAAGGGTATGACTTATCGCACTTTTCTTTTTGTAGCATAAAGGGCAGAGTAGGGCGGTATTGCTGTTTGGGGGCCTCCCGCGTGACCTTTTCATTGACACTCGCTGCCCTATGGGCCTTGGCCGCAACCTGCGTTGCATTGTTGCCAATGCGGCATCAATACGCCCCCGGGGTGACATTGTTGCTGATCGCGCCGGCCATGATCGGGTTCATTGGCTATCAACACGGGATGTGGATTGCGCTGCTTGGATGTGCTGCCTTCGTGTCGATGTTTCGAAATCCGCTGATCTATCTCTATCGCCGTATCCGGGGGGAAAAACCGGAGGTGCCACGATGACCTTATCGCTTTTTGCCGCCCTGGCCTGGCTCATCGGGGCCAACGTGCTGGCGATGTTCCCCTCGAAAGACCACCATTGGCGCGCGGCCTATGTGCTGATCGCGATTGGCATCCCGCTTCTTGGCTGGCTGACGTGGCAGAACGGGCCGTGGATCGGGCTGATCGCATTGGCCGCAGGCGCGTCGATCCTGCGCTGGCCGGTGCGCTACTTCGGCCGCTGGATGCGCCGCAAGGCCGGGCTGGACAATGGCGTAAAACCGGCGGAATGACAGCCACACACCTTTTGCTGGTTGCGGTGCTTCTGTGTGGTTTGGTCTTCGTGTTGCCTGAGAAAGGTATGATCCGCGGGATCGCGACATCCATGCCTTTTGCGCTGATCATGACGGGAATAGCCGCATATGATCTTATGACGTCCGAAACCCCAGCCTTCCCTTGGCTTGCCACGTTCGGCCTGAACTGGGCCGTCCGGCTGGAGCTGGTGTTTTGCGTTTCGACCATGCTGATGGTCCTGCCCCATGGGCTTCTTGTAGGGCTACGCTACTCCCGCCAGCGAGGGCGCTAACCGCAGCTGCAAGGGCGGGGCCGTGCGTCAATCGCCGTAATTCTACCTCTTTCGATCTTGGTATTTCTGGTGCCTTTTGGAGTCTGTGGATTGGTAAGGCTCTTGCTCCGAACTCTGACGGGTACTGGCGCCCCCGCTTCATTTGTAGCATAGCCTTCGCGCTATGGATGATGCAGTTCGTCAGATTCCCTTCCGTGGGGCACTCACGCCAGACAGGCCACTCGCTGAGCTGACCTGGCTGCGTGTTGGCGGCCCGGCGCGGGCGTTGTTTCAACCTGCAGACCGCGACGACCTGATTGCTTTTCTCAGGGCCTATGATGGGCCTGTGTTCCCGATGGGCGTGGGCTCAAACCTGATTATCCGTGACGGCGGGCTTGATGCAGTGGTGATCCGGCTGGGGCGTGGCTTTAACGGGTTTGAGGTGGATGGCACGCGGGTGACCTGTGGTCCGGCCCTGTTGGATGCGCATGCTGCGCGCAAAGCTGCGGATGCGGGGCTGGATCTGACATTTCTGCGCACCATCCCCGGTGCCATTGGCGGCGCGGTTGCGATGAATGCGGGCTGCTATGGCAGCTATATGGCAGACGTTTTTGTCGAGGCGACTGTGGTGCTGCGCAGTGGCGACGTGGTGACGCTGTCCGGCGATGAGCTGCAATTCGCTTACCGCCAGTCGAACCTGCCGCCGGAGGCTGTGATCATTGAGGTGGTAATGGAGGCCCCGAAGGGCGATCCGGCAGAGCTGCATCAACGCATGGAAGACCAGCTTGCCAAGCGCGACGCGACCCAGCCAACCAAGGACCGCACGGCGGGGTCGACCTTCCGCAATCCTGCTGGATACTCCTCCACAGGCCGGGCGGATGACACGCATGACCTCAAGGCCTGGAAGGTCATCGATGAGGCCGGGATGCGGGGCGCGACACTGGGCGGGGCGCAGATGAGCGAAAAACACCCCAACTTTCTGATCAACACAGGCGAGGCTACGGCGGCGGATTTGGAAGATTTGGGAGAGCTGGTGCGGAAAAAGGTTTTCGAGCACTCGGGAATAGAGTTACAATGGGAGGTGCTTCGCGTGGGAAACAGGCTCCCTTGAGGCGTTAACCAAATATAAGTCGTCTTAAGGCGACGCTCCGACAAAGGCCCACCGATAAGGGCTGAAAAAGAAACGGCTCAATATAGGGCCGAAACCATGAGGCGGCGATGTCGAGCAGGGCATACCGCAAAGTAGTTGTTCTGATGGGCGGCCCCTCGGCTGAGCGCGAGGTGTCCCTGTCGACCGGGCGCGCCTGCGCCGCTGCGTTGCGGGACGAGGGATATGATGTGGTTGAGCTGGACGCGGGTCCCGACCTTGCCGCACGCCTTGGTGAGATCAAACCGGATTGCTGTTTCAATGCGCTGCACGGTCGCTGGGGCGAGGATGGCTGCGTACAAGGCCTGCTGGAATGGCTGGCCATCCCTTACACCCATTCGGGCGTGCTGGCCTCTGCCCTCGCGATGGATAAGGAACGCAGCAAAGAGGTCTACCGCCAGCATGGCCTGCCCGTGGCCGAGAGTGTTCTGGCCAGCAAGGCCGATGTGATGGCGAGCCATGTTTTGCCCGCGCCTTACGTGGTGAAACCCAACAATGAGGGGTCATCTGTGGGTGTCTATATCGTGGCCGAAGGTGCCAACGGCCCACCCAAGCTCAGCGACGAGATGCCCGAGACGGTGATGGTCGAAGCCTTCGCGCCGGGGCGCGAATTGACGGTCTCGGTGCTGGGGGACAGGCCGCTGGAGCTGACCGACATCATCACCACGGGCTGGTATGATTATGAGGCGAAATATGCCGAAGGCGGATCGCGCCATGAGGTGCCCGCGCAGGTGCCCGATGACATTCGCCAGCTGTGTTTTGACTACGCGCTGCGCGCCCACGAGGTTCTGGGCTGTCGCGGCGTATCGCGCACCGATTTTCGCTGGGATGAGGTCAAGGGCGCGGAGGGGCTGATCCTGCTGGAAACCAACACCCAACCGGGCATGACCGGCACCTCGCTGACGCCCGAACAGGCGCAGGCGGCAGGCTTGTCCATGGGGGCGCTTTGTGCCTGGCTGGTGGAGGATGCGTCATGCGGGCGATGAAACGGCTGCCGAAGCTCAAGCGTGATCCGGCCCCCAGCAAATGGGCCTACCGGATGGAACGTCTCTGGCTGCGGCCGGGGTTTCGCCGCTTCGTGCGGGTCATTGCGCCGATGGGGCTGAGCTGCCTTCTGGGGCTTGCCTATTTTGGCAATGACGCCCGCCAGCAGGCCATTGCGGACTGGATCACGCAAGCGCGGGCCTCGATCGAGACGCGGCCCGAATTCATGGTCAACGCCATGGCCATAGACGGGGCATCGGAGGTGCTGTCGGGCCATATCCGCGAGGTGATGCCGGTCGATCTTCCCGTCTCCTCCTTCGATCTCAACCTCGAAACCATGCGCGCCCAGGTCGAAACCCTCGACGCGGTCAAGCGCGTTGATGTGCGGATCAAGGCCGGGGGGCTGTTGCAGGTCAATGTAGAGGAGCGCGTGCCAGCCGTCATCTGGCGCGGCCCCATGGGGTTGGAGCTTCTGGATGAAGGCGGGCACCGGGTGGCGCAGATCACCTCCCGCCAGGACCGAGCGGATTTGCCGATTATTGCAGGCGAGGGGGCGGATGCCGCTGTGTCTGAAGCTTTGCGTCTTCTGGCCGCCGCCAAGCCGATTGAGGGGCGCGTGATGGGGCTGGTGCGGATGGGCGAGCTGCGATGGGACGTGGTGCTGGACCGCGACCAGCGGATCATGCTGCCAGAGACGGGCGCGCTTGCGGCCCTTGACCGGGTGGTGGCGCTCAACGAGGCGCAAGAGCTTCTAAAGCGCGACGTGGCCCGCGTCGATATGAGAAACGGGCAGCGGCCGACATTGCGGCTGACGGCGGGCGCGCTAGACGAAATGCGCGTGCTCAGAGGTATTGAGATCAAAGGGAACAGCGAAGAATGACCGATCTTTATCAAACGCAACGGGCGATGCGGAACAAGCGGCAGGCGGCGATCCACCGGGGTGTGATTGCCGTGCTGGATGTGGGCTCGTCAAAGATTGCCTGCTTTATCTTGCGTTTTGACGGGCCGGAGCAATTCCGCGACAGCGAAGGGATCGGCGCTATGGCAGGCCAATCGGCCTTCCGCGTCATCGGGGCTGCTACAACCCGGTCGCGCGGCGTGCGCTTCGGCGAGATCGAGACCATGCACGAGACCGAACGCGCGATCCGCACCGCTGTGCAGGCCGCCCAGAAAATGGCCAATGTCCGTGTGGATCATGTGATTGCGTGTTTTGCGGGAGCCAAGCCGCGCTCATACGGGTTGACGGGATCGGTGGATCTGCATGACGGGCAGGTCAGCGAGAACTGCGTGGCCCGCGCGCTTGCCAGCTGCGACCTGCCCGATTACGGGGTGCAGCGCGAAATTCTTCATGCGCAGCCGGTGAATTTCGCGGTTGATCACCGCTCTGGCCTGGGCGATCCGCGCGGTCAGGCTGGCAATGCGCTGTCGACCGATCTGCATATGCTGACCGTTGACCGCACCCCTATTGAAAACCTGCTCTATTGTATCAAGCGCTGCGATCTGGATGTGGCGGGCATCGCCTCTTCTTCCTATGCGGCCGGCATTTCGTCACTGGTCGAGGACGAGCAAGAGCTTGGCGCGGCCTGTATCGATCTGGGCGGCGGCTCGACGGGCATTTCGATCTTCATCAAGAAGCACATGATCTATGCTGACACCGTGCGGATGGGGGGCGACCACGTGACCTCTGACATCTCTCAAGGGCTGCAGGTGCCGATGCCCACAGCAGAGCGGATCAAGACATTTTACGGCGGTGTCGTGGCCACTGGCATGGATGACCGCGAGATGATCGATCTGAGCTCTGACACCGGGGATTGGGAGCATGATCGTCGCACCGTTTCCCGCGCCGAGGTGATCGGCGTGATGCGCCCGCGTATGGAAGAAATCCTCGAAGAAGTGCGCGCGCGGCTTGACGCCGCCGGGTTTGAGCATCTGCCGTCGCAACGGATTGTGCTGACGGGTGGCGCGTCGCAGCTGCCGGGTCTCGACGGGTTGGCCACAAAGATCCTGGGTCAGCAAGTTCGGCTTGGTCGCCCGCTCCGCGTCCAGGGCCTGCCGCAATCCGTAACCGGGCCCAGTTTCGCCGCAGCAGTAGGCACCTGCCTGTTTGCCGCGCATCCCCAAGATGAGTGGTGGGATTTCGACGTGCCCGTCGACAGCTATCCAGCCCGATCGTTGAAACGTGCGGTAAAGTGGTTTCGCGACAATTGGTGAGCGCTAACGGCCTTTGGCCCCGCTGACGTCAAACGCTTCCACGTGCCGGTCTCCGGCAGAGTGATCGGCAGTCTGGACGACATATCTGATCTCGATCTTCTCGCACCGGATTGAAACCGTCTCAAGGAGCTGGCTCTGGTCGGGACGGTCATGGCTGTCAATCTGATAGGACGACACCAGGCAGTTTATCAGCCTGATCGTCAAGTAATCGAGATGCGCCTCGCCGCTGTCGCGGCGCACGGTGAATACGATTTCGGGGAAGGAGCGCCCCAGCGCGCAGGCATGGGCCAGATAGGGCGAGGCTGCATCGACGAATTTCCGAAAGTCAAAGGCCGTAGAGGTCGCTGATGCGGGCGCGCGGCCCTTTAAGCCGCCACCTTTCTGTGACAACTGCCACATCACGTCAAAGACGTCGATTTCATCTTTGCGACCTGCGTGTCGGGACTCGCCCGCGATCCCTGGAACTTTTAGAAAACCTGTAAATGGCATGAGATGTCTCCTTAAAAGCAAACGCATTAAATATGCACACCCTGCCTGCTGGAGGAGCTTGCGTCTAGGGGAAGCTCAGGGGTTGAGCGGGCGAGAGGGTCAAGCTATGCTCAACGAAAGAGGCGCGCAAAGACGCGCCGAGGGTCGAGCAGTCGTCCCGCATATCGCCCAAAAGCACCGGCTGCACATGTGCAGCCTCTGGTGGTGGCTGTCCAAAATTAGTGGTAAGCACGGTTTGACTGACGAAATGTCGTGGCTTTGGCAAGATACCGCTTAGGCGGCCGTAATTTTCCCCAGATTTTGTGGCAAAAATGCCTTTTTCGCGTGACGCGGCGGCCGACTCTCGTTAGATTGTCGCGCTAAGAGGCAAAACAATAAGGGCCAAAAGGCCCACACTACGGTGAACTATTACCACTCATTCGAGACAAACAGGCGGACACACCCATGACACTCAACCTTCGGATTCCCGAACAACCTGAACTAAAGCCACGCATCACCGTATTCGGTGTTGGCGGGGCAGGCGGCAACGCGGTCAACAACATGATCGAAAAGGCGCTGGATGGGGTCGAGTTTGTCACCGCCAATACCGACGCACAGGCGCTTCAGCATTCCAAGGCGCAGGCCAAAATCCAAATGGGCGTGAAAGTCACCGAAGGTCTCGGTGCCGGTGCGCGGCCTTCCGTGGGTGCGTCTGCTGCGGAAGAAACTATTGAAGAGATCGTTGACCACCTGGCTGGCGCGCATATGTGCTTCATCACCGCTGGTATGGGCGGCGGGACCGGCACAGGCGCCGCGCCAATCATCGCGCAAGCCGCCCGCGAGCTGGGCGTGCTGACCGTCGGTGTTGTCACCAAACCGTTCCAATTCGAGGGCGGCAAGCGGATGAAACAAGCCGATGAAGGCATTGAGGCGCTTCAAAAAGTTGTCGACACGCTGATCATCATTCCAAACCAGAACCTGTTCCGCCTGGCCAATGAGAAGACGACCTTCACCGAAGCGTTCTCCATGGCCGATGACGTGCTGTATCAAGGTGTCAAAGGCGTGACCGATCTGATGGTCCGTCCCGGTCTGATCAATCTCGATTTCGCAGACGTCCGCGCTGTGATGGACGAGATGGGCAAGGCGATGATGGGCACCGGCGAGGCCGAGGGCGAGGATCGCGCGGTTCAAGCGGCAGAGAAAGCGATTGCCAACCCGCTGCTTGACGAGATTTCGCTGCGCGGCGCGAAGGGTGTGCTGATCAACATCACCGGCAGCCATGACCTGACCCTGTTCGAGTTGGACGAAGCTGCCAACCGCATCCGCGAAGAGGTCGACCCAGAGGCCAATATCATCGTAGGCTCGACCCTCGACACCGATATGGACGGCAAAATGCGCGTCTCCGTGGTCGCGACCGGCATCGAAGCGTCCGAGGAGCTGTTGGCCCAACCGGTGCAACGCCGCTCGCTGGCGGCCCCGCTCTCGCAAGAGCGGATGGAAGACGATGCGCCCATGCCGCAGCCCCAAGTTGCCGCAGAAGTCGCGCAAGCCGCAGCGCCTGCCGCCGTCGCTGTCAATGAAGCCCTGCCAGAAGAGCCGTCGCTGTTCCCCGGTATGCCGGCCGCCGAGCCTACCCCTGCGATGCAGGATGACGGCCTGCCAGAGCCCGTCTATCAGCCCGCACCAGCACCGGCAGCTCAAATTGCAGCCGAGCCCGCAGCAGCCTACCAACCACAGCCGGCCGTGCCGGGCACACCCACCCCCGAAGCGATGGAGCGGCTGCGCGCAGCGGTGAACCGTGCGCCATCCGCCGAGGCGGCTCCCGCGCCGCAACCGGTGGCACCCGCCGAGAAACCACGGTTCGGGATCAACTCGCTGATCGGTCGGATGACCGGCGCTGCGGGTGATGAGGGTGCGCAGGTTGCGCGCCAACAGCCGCAGATGACGTCGATCGAACCTTCGCAAGAGGTCGATCCAGAGCAGGAAAAGATCGAGATCCCTGCTTTTCTGAGGCGTCAGGCCAACTGATTTCGTCCAAACGGACGTAACGTAAAAGGCCGGGCCCGCCCCGGCCTTTTCTGTTTAAAAACAATGATTTGCCTCTTTGAGCGGGCCGGTCCTCGCATTTATGACAGCTATGTTGCAAACGGTCATAAAGAGTGAGTTGAGACAAATGCCACTCAACCCTATTTTACCGCTCACGGGACTGGGGGTCCCGCTTGAAACTGAACGAGATGACTGCCGCTTCCGAAGGAGGCTCTACGTGCAAGCAACACTGAACACCCATGTCACCTTTGAAGGTGTCGGATTGCATTCCGGCATCGCGGTAAGGATGACCGTGCGGCCAGCTGGTGTAGATCATGGCATTTGGTTCAAGCGGATCGACGTGACCGATAGCGACCCGATGATCCCGGCGCTATATGACGCGGTGGAGCACAAACCGCTTTGCACCCGTATCGTGAACGCGGCAGGCGTCGATGTGACAACAATCGAACATATCATGGCCGCTCTGGCGGGCTGCGGTATCCACAATGCGCTGATCGAGATTGACGGCCCCGAAGTGCCGATCATGGACGGTTGCTCCGCTGATTTCGTACGCGCGATGATTGATGCAGGCGTTAAGCTGCAGGATGCACCGCTCTTTGCCATTGAGATTTTGAAGCCTGTCCGGCTGGACATCGACGGAGCGTCTGCAACCCTGTCGCCCGCCCACGCGCTGGAGATCGATTTCGAGATCGATTTTGAGGACGCCGCGATTGGCGCGCAGACCAAGCGTCTGAATATGGCCAATGGCACCTTCGTGCGCGAGCTGTCTGACAGCCGCACTTTCTGCCGCAAGGCGGATATCGACATGATGCATGCAAACGGCTTGGCGCTTGGCGGCACCTATGAAAACGCGGTTGTCGTTGACGGCAACGAGGTGCTCAGCCCCGGCGGGCTGCGCCACGCGGATGAAGCCGTGCGTCACAAGATGCTTGATGCGCTGGGGGATCTGTCTCTGGCAGGGGCGCCGATCCTTGGCCGCTATCGCGGCGTGCGGGCAGGTCATGCGATGACCAACAAGCTGTTGCGCAAGCTTTTCGCGACGCCGGATGCCTACCGGATCGTGGCCTGCAGCGCTGAACAGCTGCGCCATCTGCCCGGTGTCGGCGTGAAACAGGCCGATCTGGCGCTTGTGGCCTAGCGCCACAGGCCACCTCACAGTTGTGCAAATTCCACCTGTTAACCATTTTGTGCGCCAAGGACATGTGCTAGTGCTTGGCAAACGGGTCGAAACTTCGCAAAACAGTTTCGGTCAGAGTGCAGGAATGGCGGGCTAATATGCCGAACAGGGGTTTCGTTAAAGCAGCGTTGATGCTCTCGCTTGTGGCGGGCGTGTCTGCCTGTGGCGCGACAGGGGAGCGCCGGGGCTTTCTGGGCGGGTTTTTCTCTTCGAACCGCGAGGCGCCGCTTGACAGTTTTGCCGCTGACGAAATTTACCTGCGTGGCGAGGCAGAGCTTGAAGCCGGTGACGCGAAAGAGGCTGTGCGCCTCTTTGGAGAGGTGGAGCGGCTTTACCCCTATTCGGAATGGGCGAAACGCGCGCTGATCATGTCGGCCTTCGCCTATCACGCGGATCGCGAATACGAGCTGTCTCGCGCCTCTGCGCAGCGTTTCATCGACTTCTACCCGGCGGATGAAGACACACCTTACGCGCAATACCTTCTCGCCATCAGCTATTACGACCAAATCGATCAAGTGGGGCGCGATCAGGGCCTGACCTTCCAGGCGCTGCAAGCCCTGCGGACCGTGATTGAACGCTATCCAGACACGGAATATGCCAGATCGTCGATCCTGAAATTCGACCTGGCCTTCGATCACCTCGCTGGCAAAGAGATGGAGATCGGACGTTTTTACCTCAAGCGCGGGCATTTCGCGGCGGCCATCAACCGCTTCCGCGTCGTGGTGGAAGAGTTCCAGACCACCACCCATACACCCGAAGCGCTGCACCGGCTGGTAGAAAGCTATTTGTCTTTGGGCCTGACGGATGAGGCGCAAACGGCTGCTGCAATCCTGGGCTTCAACTACCAGTCAAACGAGTTCTATCAGAGCAGCTTTGACCTGCTTGCGGGCCGTGGCCTGGAACCTGCGCCGCGGGGGACGGGCTGGCTGGTGGATGTCTACCGGCAGGTGATCCGCGGCCAGTGGCTGTAGAGGCGGCGGAGCGCGCGGCGCTCCCCGGGTAACGAAATGCTGCGTTCGCTCGACATTCGCGACATGCTGATCATCGACCGGCTGCTGCTGGAGTTTCAGCCGGGCCTCAACGTGTTGACGGGCGAGACCGGTGCGGGCAAATCCATCCTTTTGGATTCACTGGGGTTTGTGCTTGGATGGCGGGGCCGGGCGGAGCTTGTCCGCGCGGGCGCTGCGCGCGGCGAAGTAACAGTGGTCTTCGATCTGCCAGAAGGTCACCCGGCCCATGAGGTCTTGGCCGAGGCTGGGTTCGAGCCAGCCGATGAATTGATCCTGCGGCGTGTGAACCATCCTGACGGGCGCAAGCAAGCCTGGGTCAATGACCGGCGCGCCTCGGGCGAGGTGCTGCGGGGACTGTCGGATGTCTTGGTTGAACTTCACGGGCAACATGATGATCGGGGGCTTTTGAATGCGCGCGCGCACCGCGCTTTGCTTGATCAGTTTGCAGGGGTCGACCTTGGGCCGGTGCGCGCGGCCTGGGCCAAGATGTCAGCGGCGCGCAAAGCTCTGAGCGCAGCGGAAGAGGCGCTCGCCCGGATGAGCGCGGAGGAAGATTTTCTGCGCCATTCGGTCGAAGAGCTGGGCGCGCTTGACGCGCAACCTGGGGAGGAGCCCGCGCTTGACGCGCAACGACGCCTGATGCAGGCGGGCGCGCGTATCCGCGAGGATATTTCCAAGGCGCATCAGGCACTTGGGGCCTCTGGTGCCGAGGGGATGATGAGCGATGCTGCCCGCTGGCTAGACGGGGTGGCGGACAAGGCGGACGGTCATTTGGAGGCCCCTCTGGCCGCGTTGGAGCGCGCGCTGACCGAGCTGGGCGAGGCAAGCCAAGGCGTTGAAGAGGCGCTGGAGGCGGTGTCGTTTGATCCGTTTGAATTGGAGCGGGTGGAGGAGCGCCTGTTTGCGATCCGGGGGCTGGCTCGCAAACATGATGTGTTGGCCGAAGAGCTGCCAGAGCTGATGGCGCGCTACCGCGAACGGCTTGATGCTTTGGACGGTGGCGCGGCTGAGATTGACGGGTTGGAGCGCGCGGTCGACGCGGCAGAGCAAGCCTATGGTATCGAAGCCGACAGGCTGCGCGAGACACGGGTTGAGGCGGCGGGGCGTCTGGACGCCGCGATGATGGAGGAGCTGGCACCGCTGAAAATGGAGCGCGCGGTGTTCAAGACCGAGATCACGGACGAGGCCTATGGCCCCGATGGCCGCGACGCGGTTGCTTTCACCGTCGCCACCAACCCCGGCACGCCTGCGGGCCCTTTGAATAAGATTGCCTCTGGCGGGGAGCTGTCGCGGTTCTTGCTGGCTTTGAAAGTCTGCCTGACGGGCACGACAGGCGGGGTGACGATGATCTTTGACGAGATCGATCGCGGCGTTGGCGGGGCGACTGCTAATGCGGTGGGACGGCGATTGGCGAGCCTCTCCGATGGCGGACAGGTGCTGGTTGTGACCCATTCCCCCCAGGTTGCGGCATTGGGCGGTCATCACTGGCGGGTCCAGAAAACCGTGGAGGGGGAGCAGACCCTGTCGACCGTCATAGCCCTGGATCCCGCCGCTCGGGTCGATGAGATCGCGCGCATGGTGTCAGGCGACACGGTCACGGATGCTGCGCGAGAGGCCGCGAAGGCATTGCTTGACGGCTGACGCCCGGCTGTGAGTATTTTTAAATCAAATGGAGGAGGAGCGGCGCGCCCAGATGGGCGGGCTAATTGACCTGCACCAGTTTGCCTGGGTTGAGGATGTTGTGCGGATCCAGGCTGCGTTTGATATCGGCCATGACATTCCACGCGTCGCCATGTTCGCGTGGCATATAGTGCAATTTGCCCATGCCGACGCCGTGCTCCCCCGTCACGGTGCCGCCCATATCAAGCGCGCGTTCAGCCATGCGGTCCGCAAGGCGCTTGGCCTCGGCGAGCTCCACCGGGTCATCGGGGTTCATCATCAAGACCGCATGGAAATTGCCGTCGCCCACATGGCCCAGGATCGGGCCGTCAAGCGGGCTGTCGGCAATATCTGCCTGCGTTTGAGTCACCGCCTCAGCCAGACGAGAGATCGGCACGCAGATATCGGTGGTCATGGCCGTGGCCCCCTTGCGCGAGGCGAGGATCGCGTAATAGCCGTCATGGCGCAGCTGCCATAGGGCGTTGCGGTCTTCGGGTTTGGTGGCCCA
Source organism: uncultured Rhodobacterales bacterium (assembly GCA_964387155.1). Lineage (GTDB taxonomy): Bacteria > Pseudomonadota > Alphaproteobacteria > Rhodobacterales > Rhodobacteraceae > Litoreibacter. The sequence goes on from CAYLVP010000003.1 coordinate 66,278, forward strand.
TTTGAAATCAGACCCGCCATGTTCTGCCACGAGATCGCCAAAGCGGGTGGACTGCTCTGACACGGCCTGATCGGAGCCGTTGAATTCGACCAGCAGATGCGGTTGGGCGGGCATGTCACGGCCGGAATAGGCGTTGAAGGCCCGCGTCGTTGCGGCGTCGACAAATTCGATCCGCGCCATGGGGAGCCCCATCTGGATCGTCTCGATCACGCAGGCCACGGCCCTGTCCATGTCGGGAAAGGCGCAGATCCCTGCGGAAATAGCTTCGGGCTGGCCGTGCAGCCTCAAGGTGAGTTCCGTGATCAGCCCAAGCGTGCCTTCAGAGCCCACGAAAAGATGGGTGAGATCATAGCCAGCGGAGGTCTTGCGCGCGCGCGAGCCCGTGCGGATGACGCGGCCATCGGCCAGCACGACCTCGAGCCCCATCACATTGTCGGCCATTGTCCCGTAGCGTACCGTGGTGGTGCCCGAGGCGCGCGTGGAGGCCATGCCACCCAGCGAGGCATTCGCTCCGGGATCCACGGGGAAGAACAGCCCTGTTGCGCGCAGCTCTTCATTCAGGGCCATGCGGGTGAGGCCGGGTTGCACCCGCACATCCATGTCACCTGCATTGATCTCAAGTATGCCCGTCATGCGGGAAAAATCGACAGTGACCCCGCCCTTGAGCGCAAGCGAATGCCCCTCGAGCGAGGTGCCGGTGCCCCACGGGATCACCGGGCAGCCATGTTTGGCGCAGATTTTGACCAGCGTGCTCACCTCTTCGGTGGTGATGGGGTAGGCGACGGCGTCGGGGGGCATGGGCGCGTGATAGGCTTCCGAGCGGCCATGAATGTCGCGATCAGACTTGGAGGTGGTCAGCCTTTCCCCTAAGAGAGATTTAAGCTCGGTGAGCGCGGCGGCGATGGTCATGTCGTGGCCCTTCTGCGAGTGTATGAAGAGGTTAGGCCAGTGCGGCCACCAAGGAAAGCGCGGAGCACGGGCAATGGCCGGGCCGACAAGATCCATCATCGGGGCGCAGCTGGGCGAGGTTGTCCAGTCCTGCAAGCAGGGCTGGCAAATCCTGCGCCATAAGGGCCCTTCGGCGCTGCAGTTCTGGTTCATCGCGCTTTTGGTGGGGGTTGCGGCAGGGCTTGCCGCCGCAGGGTTCCGCATTTCCATCGAGTGGCTGCAGGGCGTGCTTTATGACGCCAAGGACGTCCGGTCCCTGCAGGAATTCGTGACCGACCTTGAGTGGTATTTCATCCTGTTGATCCCCGTGATGGGCGGGCTGATCACGGGGGCGGTGCTGCATTTCTTCACGCCTGACGCGCGCGCGCGCTCTGTTGCGGAGGTGATCGAGGGGGCCGCGATGCACAATGGGCGGGTGGAGAAGAAGGCGGGCCTCGCCTCGGCATTCGCGTCCATGGTGACGCTGTCGACGGGCGGCTCAACCGGGCGGGAGGGGCCAGTGGTGCACCTTGCGGGGGTGATTTCTTCGTTCGTGTCGGGGTTCATCAAGGCAGACGGGATCACCGGGCGGGATCTTTTGGGCTGCGCGGTCGCGGCGGCGGTCTCAGCCAGCTTCAATGCGCCGATTGCCGGGGCGCTTTTTGCTTTGGAAGTCGTGCTGCGCCATTTCGCAGTCCACGCCTTCGCGCCGATCGTGATTGCCAGTGCAGCAGGCACGGTGATCAGCCGATTGACCTTTGGCGATGTGACGGAATTCATGCTGCCGGTTGAATCCGCCCTAGGTTTTTACCGCGAATTGCCGGCCTTCCTGCTTTTGGGGCTGGTCAGCGGCTTGGTGGCCGTCACTATGATGCGCACGATTTTCTGGGCGGATAATCTTGGCACGATGTTCCAGAACGCCATCCGCCTGCCCCGGTGGCTGCGGCCAGCGGTTGCGGGGCTGCTTCTTGGCGCGCTCGCGATCTATTTCCCGCATATCATTGGCGTGGGCTACGGGACGACCTCGGCGGCGTTGACCGGCGAGCTGTTGCTGCATGAGGCGGTGGTGTTCACGGTGCTGAAAGTCATCGCCGTGGCGATCACCATGGCGGGCCGGATGGGGGGCGGGGTGTTTTCCCCGTCGCTTATGGTCGGCGCGCTGACGGGCCTGTCTTTTGGGCTGATCGCAACGGGCATTTTCCCCGATGTCTCAGGGTCCGAGACGCTTTACGCGCTTGCGGGGATGGGTGCGGTTGCGGCGGCTGTTCTGGGCGCGCCGATCTCGACCACGCTGATTGTGTTCGAGCTGACAGGCGACTGGCAGACGGGATTGGCCGTGATGGTGGCGGTGTCGCTTTCTTCTGCCTTATCGAGCAAGATGGTCGACCGGTCCTTCTTCCTGACCCAGCTGGAACGGCGCGGCGTACATCTGGCAGCCGGGCCGCAGGCCTATTTGCTGTCGATGTTCCGGGTCCGAAACGTGATGCGCGCGCCCGATCACGAGCACGCCGCGCCCGAGGATGGCGTTTGGGCGCTGATCGAGCAGGGCGTTTATATTGGCCCCAATGCCACGCTGGAAGATGCGATGCCCATGTTCGAGGCCGCCCCGCGCCCCTTCCTGCCGGTGGCCACGCTTGGCGAGAAAGGGGAGCCGCCGACAATCCTGGGCGCGCTTTTTCAGGTTGATGCGCTGCGGCAATATAACCGTGCACTTGCGGCAACCGCCGCCGAGGAGCATTCGTAGGCGCTTAAAGCGCCTCGACCGTCACCTTGTCGGTGTAGAAGGCCAGATGGCCCGCGATGGGCTCCATGCCATTGATCGGGCTTTCATAGGACCAGGCTGCATTCTTGATCGGGCCGCTTTTGGCCTCAATCGTGAAGTAGGACGCCTGCCCCTTATGCGGACAGGTGGTGCTGTGGTCGGTCTTGTCGAAAAACGCCATGGCGAGGTCGGCGCGCGGGATGTAGATCACAGGGGCATGGCCGTTCTCGATAAGCTCCATGGCATTGGCGCTTTCGCCAAGAACGGCACCAGCGGCCCGTACTGCATAAGTGCCCTGGGCCTGGCGCAGCGTGATGTGATCGGACATATGCGGACCTCCGTGTCTTCGGCAAAATCGTAGGTTGTCAGTTTTTGTAGACGCGCAACATGACAGGTTTGCGTCACAGCTTGCAAGCAAAAGGTTAGAGCGGGGCGGTCGCTTGTCCAAGCCAATCCTGCGTAGGCCCGCTCACCTTGATCCGGCGCGCAACTTCGGCGTGATAGCTGTCAATCCAGACACGTTCCGCCGGGCTGAGCATGGAGAGATCGATCAGGCGGCGGTCAATGGGCACCCAGGTCAGCGTTTCAAAATCCAACTGATCGCGCTTGTCCCCGATCTCTGCGGCCTTTCGGACGACGATCAGGTTTTCGATACGAATTCCGAACGCGCCTTCGCGGTAATAGCCCGGCTCGTTAGAGAGAATCATCCCCTCTTCCAGCGGCACTTCGGAGGCGCGGCTGATCCGCTGCGGCCCTTCGTGGACAGACAGGTAGACGCCGACCCCATGCCCTGTGCCGTGGTCATAATCCATACCCTCCCGCCACAGGGGCGCGCGGGCGAGCGCATCAAGGTCGCGCCCGGCAAGCCCGCGCGGGAAGCGCGCCTGAGAGATGGCGATCATGCCCTGCAGAACGAGGGTGAAGCATTTGCGCTGTTCATCCGTTGGCGCGCCAATGGCGATAGTGCGGGTGATGTCGGTGGTGCCATCCACATATTGCCCGCCGGAATCGACAAGCAGCAGCCCGGGCTCGACCGTGCGGTTTGTGTCTTCCGTCACGCGGTAATGGACGATTGCGCCGTTGGGGCCTGCGCCTGAGATCGTCTCGAAACTGATATCACGCAGAGCATTGGTTTGCGTGCGAAACCCCTCAAGGGTGCGGGCAACATCGATCTCGGTAAAGCTGCCGGGGGTCTGCGCGTCGACCCATGCCAGAAATGCCACCATCGCCTGCGCATCGCGGATATGGGCGGTGCGGGTGCCTTCGATCTCTGTCGGGTTTTTGCAGGCTTTGGGAAGGATGCAAGGATCGTCCGCGTAAGAGATCTCGACGCCTGCCTCTTCAAGCACCCGGCTGACGGCGACGGGGGCGCTTGTCCGGTCCACGCGGACAGGGCCGGTCGATTGCGACAAAGCCTGTTCGAATTGGTCCGGCGCGCGTTGTGTGATCGCCGGATCGGGCGGCAGGTCGGCGGTTTTTGCGGGGTCAATAAACAGATCCACCAAACCCGTGTCGTGAAGCAGGGCAAAGCACTGGACCACCGGGTTGCGCGGGATGTCCGTTCCACGAATGTTGAGCAGCCAACAGATCGAATCTGGCAGGGTCAGAACCGCTGATTTCTGCCCGGCCTCGCGCAGCACCGTTGCGATCCGCGCGCGCTTGTCGCTACTCTTTTCACCAGATAATTCAATCGGATAGTGCTCGATCTTGCCTTGCGGGGGGGCAGGGCGATCTGGCCAAATGCTGTCGACAAGGTTCGTGGTCGGGTGCAGCATTATATCCGTCCCCTCCAGCCCCTTTTCGATCTCCCGAATTTGCGCGCTGGTGAACAGCCACGGATCATAGGCGATGCGGCCTTCTTTGATCTGGTCTTTCAGCCAGTCCGCCGGCTTGGTTTCGGGCCAATGAACCGGCGTGAAATGATCGAGGTCAATCTGATCGCGCACCTGCACCCGGTAGCGCCCGTCCACAAACACGCCTGCGGCATCCTTTAGGGTGATGCAGAACCCGGCAGAGCCAGTGAACCCGGTCAGCCAGGCCAGTCGAGCGTCGCATTCGGCGACATATTCGCCCTGATGCGCATCGGCGCGCGGGATGATGACCCCATCCACCTTTTGCGCGGCCATTGCGTCTCGCAATGCTTTCAGGCGGGGGGGGCCGTCTTGGGGGGATGTGCTGGTGTCGAATGTCTGAAAACTCATGACGAAATCCTGCAGCGGATCGCGCCCTCACGCAAGGCGAAGCGGGGCGGGTTCGGTCACGGACCGTGCAAATCTGATCGCCCGCACCGGCTTTTCTGCGAGCGCCTGCCGGTCACGGGGCCGTAACCGCTCTGCGATCTGTGAGGCAGGCGTGACGACCACCGCTGGTGTCTTTGCCGGGCGCTCACGCGCGCCATTGATCACGACTCATCTGGCCATCCAGCCGCAACGCAAATTTGCGCAAGAAATGTTGACGTTTCGCGTTTTGCGTCAGCGCTGGATCGCCGCGAGCTTTGCAAAATGTCGCTTAAGCGGCGCACAGCAGAGGAGCACCTGACATGACAAGACATTTCGCGGCAGGTTTGGCCGCAACCACCGCCATATTCATCACAGGGGCAGCGACCGCCCAGGATGCCAAACGGATCGCAGAGCTTGAGTCCCGCGTGGCCGAGTTGGAGCAGGCGCAGGCCGCGCAAGGCACCTCCCGCCCACGTTTGAAATTCAACGTCACTTCCAACACAGAACTGGAGATCTACGGGTTCGCCCGGTTCGAGGCCTTTTACGACTTCGACACCGAACAGGGCGATCTGACACGCACCTCGCGCATCGGCGACCCCGCTTTCGCAACCGATGGGGAGTTTGAAACCAGCGTGCGCGTCTCGCGGCTGGGGTTCCGGTCAAAAACCGCGACAGATATCGGCGAGATCGGGACGCAGTTGGAGTTCGATCTCTTTAGCGGCTCTGACACCACCACATCGCCCAACCCGAGGCTGCGCCACGCCAATGTCACCATTGATGACCGGTGGCTCTTCGGCCAGTTCTGGACCAATTTCATGCCGCTCGTGCATTACCCGACGACGGCTGATTTCAACGGCCCAGTTGGGATCACGTTCGCCCGGGTGCCGCAAGTGCGCTACACGCACAAGGCGGGAAACGGGTTTACCTTCTCCGGCTCCATTGAGGAGGCCAATGGCGGCTCGAGCGACCCGATACTGACTGCAGCGGCCCTTTATGAGGCGGATCGCTTTTCGCTACGGGCTGCCGGGCTTTATGGCACCTTCTCTTCCGGCGGGCTGGATTTCGACACAAGCGGCTTTACCCTGTCAGGGGCCGTGACGCCGTGGGAGGGAGGGCAGTTTGCGGCAACCTTCGTCACCGGCCAGGGTCTCGGCAATCTGCTGATCGGCGGCGGTGCGCAGGCCGTGGACGGGCAGGCCAATGACGCCACGGGCTTCACGCTGGCCTTCAATCAGGCGGTCACCGACACCCTGACCATTGGGGTGGCCTATGGCAATGAAAGCTATGATCTCGCCACCACAACATCCACCGGCGCGACCTTCACTGATCTGGAGACCGTTCATATGAATGTCTTCTACCGACCCATCGATAATCTGACACTGGGGGCGGAATACATTCGCGGGCAGCGCACCGATGCAACTGGCACTCGCTTTGAGGCCGACCGGATTGGGGCGTCGATCACCTACAGTTTCTGAAATAACGTGGGCGCCCCGCTCAGGTCGTTTCTCCGTTGGGGCTATCCGCGTTTGCGGGCCGGATGCAAGTCTGGCCCGCGTCTGAATGGTTAGCTCGCGCGCTTCATACCCATCACACGGGCCCGCGCGCGCGGGTCGCTGTCAAACAGCGCGGCCAGCTGTTCTGTCATCGCGCCTGCCAACTGTTCGACATCCGTGATGGTCACAGCGCGGTCATAGTAGCGGGTCACGTCATGGCCGATGCCAATGGCGATCAGCTCGACCGCCCTGCGCTTTTCGACCATGGCAATCACGTCGCGCAGGTGTTTTTCCAAGTAATTGGCAGGGTTAACCGACAATGTTGAATCGTCCACCGGCGCGCCGTCAGAGATCACCATCAACACTTTGCGGCTTTCTGGCCGGCTGATCATGCGCTTATGCGCCCATTCCAGCGCCTCGCCGTCGATGTTTTCCTTCAGCAGCCCTTCTTTCATCATCAGCCCCAGATTGGGCCGCGCGCGCCGCCAGGGGGCATCTGCGGATTTGTAGATGATATGGCGCAGGTCATTGAGGCGACCGGGCTGTTGCGGGCGGCCATCGTTTAGCCAGTTCTCCCGGCTTTGCCCGCCTTTCCAGGCGCGCGTGGTAAAGCCCAGGATCTCGGTCTTGACCTGACACCGCTCCAACGTGCGGGCCAGAACATCGGCGCAAATGGCCGCGATGGAGATCGGGCGGCCCCGCATTGAGCCGGAATTATCCAACAGCAGCGTCACGCAGGTATCGCGGAACTCGGTGTCTTTCTCGACCTTAAAAGAAAGCGGCGTCGTCGGGTTCGCCACCACACGGGCGAGGCGGCCTGCATCAAGGATACCTTCTTCCAGATCAAACTCCCAGGAGCGATTTTGCTGGGCCTGCAGACGGCGCTGCAGCTTGTTGGCAAGCCGGGACACCGCGCCTTTGAGCGGTTCGAGCTGCTGGTCAAGATAGGCGCGCAGGCGTTCCAGCTCTGCCGGTTCTGCCAGCTCCTCGGCTTTGATCTCTTCGTCAAATTCGGTGGAGAAGACGATGTAATTGGCGTCAGCCTCCGAATGCGGCGGAGGCGGGGGCGGGTCCATCGGGGCCTCGCCCTCGGGCATCTCGGCCTCCTCCCCCATCTCGGCATCGGCCATATCGTCCAGCTGCACGGTCGCCTGGCTCGCATCTTGCTGTTCGTCCTGAGACTGCTCAGGGGCTGCCTCTGCATCCTCGGAATTGTCTTCCTTATCGGCGTTGGACTGGTCGTCCTGGTCGGCCTGATCTTCGTCCTGGCTGGCCTCGTCTTCCTGATCCTCATTGATATCATCAGGGTCATCGCCAAGCTGATCGCCATAGCCCAGATCATCGATGATCTGACGCGCGAATTTGGCGAAGGCCTGCTGGTCCGAGAGCACCTCTTGCAGGTTGTCGAGCGTGCCGCCTGCGGCGCCTTCGATGAAGTCCTTCCAGAGCGACATGACATTGTCAGCCGACGGCGGCAAGGCGCGCCCCGTCGCAAGGTGGCGGATCAGATAGCCTGCCGCCGCCGACAGCGGGGCTTGCGAAGGCTCGGTGATCTGACCGTAGCCTTTGCGCTCGGCCTCATAGCCGATCTTGGCGTCGATATTGCCCGCTGTGCCCGGCATGGTGCGCGCGCCCATGGCCTCGCAACGCGCGGTTTCCATTGCGTCATACAGATCGCGTGCCATGTTGCCTTGCGGCAGGTATTTGTTCGAGGTCGCAGGGTTGTGGAACCGCCGCCGCAACGCATAGGCGTCGGCCGTGCCCCGGGCCAGCAGAACCTCGTCCTTGGTCATCCGGCGCGTCACCTGAGGCAAGCGCACCTGATCATTGGTCATGCCGGGTGGATCGACCGAATAGCTGACGCCAAGCTCTGGGTCATTGGCCAGCGTCTTGGTCGCCTCGGCCAAAGCCTTCTTGAACGGGTCAGCCGGATTGTCGTTTTTTGCCATGATGCGGGTCGCCGAGATTGCTTTGGTCGCAACCTAGGGCGAAACCCGTGCGAAGGCCATGCGAAAGCGCATTGAACCGGGCGCTCAAAATTGCGAAATCACCGATCAGGCGGAGAGCGGCGTGTCCTCCACATACTCTTCTTCCTCGAAGCTGATCTTGGCTTCGGGGTCAATGTCGAAGGGCTCGCCGACAAGGCTGTTCATATCATCAAGCGCGGCAAGGCCAGGGACAGGGTTGCCCGCCTCGTCAATAAAAGCCAAGCGGGGGCGGTAGGTGCGGCCGCCAATCTCGATCTCGCCCTCGTCGAACACAAAGCTCAGCTCGGTCACGATGCCTGCCACATTGGCCTTGGCCAGACTGTCGGTCATTGCATCGGCAAACATGGGCAACAGGCTATGCGCGATCAGGATTTGCGCGGCAGAGGCCAGATCAGTATGCACCGGCTCGTAGTCATCGGGCAGTTCAGCGCCAACAATCATCTTCATCGCGAGGTCCTTTCATCAATGCACACCTGGTTACTGCGTTCAGAGTTGCAGGGATAATCGGACGAAATTGGGGCAAATTTTAGATTATTCGAAACAATCTGGTCTTCTGAATCAGAAGAGCCCCCGCCAAGGCGGAGGCTGTATTGCCGCCGGGATTGCCGTTTTGGTCAGCCCAGGCTGATGCTGGCAGCACTTTCTGGCAGCTCTTCGTCAAAGCAGCGCTGGTAGAACTCGGCCACCGTTTCGCGCTCCAGCTCGTCACATTTGTTCAGGAAAGACGTGCGGAAAGCGTATCCCACATCCTTGAAGATCAGCGCGTTTTGCGCCCATGCGATCACGGTCCGGGGCGACATCAGCGTCGAGAGATCGCCATTCATGAAGGCGGTGCGGGTCAGGTCGGCCACTGTCACCATCTGGCCGATTGTCTTGCGGCCGCTTTCGGTGTTGTAGGTCGGGTTCTTCGCAAGAATGATCGCGCTTTCGGCGTCATGGCTGAGGTAGTTCAGCGTGGTGACCAGCGACCAACGGTCCATCTGGCCTTGGTTGATCTGCTGTGTGCCGTGGTAGAGCCCCGTCGTGTCGCCAAGACCTACGGTGTTGGCTGTCGCGAAGATGCGGAAATAGGGGTGCGGCTCGATCACCTTGTTCTGGTCCAAGAGCGTCAGCTTGCCGTCCACTTCGAGGACGCGCTGGATCACGAACATCACATCCGCGCGGCCCGCATCATATTCGTCAAACACGATGGCGGTCGGGGTGCGTAGCGCCCAGGGCAGGATACCTTCTTGAAATTCAGTGACTTGCACGCCGTCTTTCAACTTGATCGCGTCCTTGCCGATCAGGTCGATGCGGGAGATATGGCTGTCGAGATTGACCCGCACGCAAGGCCAGTTCAGCCGAGAGGCCACCTGTTCGATATGGGTCGATTTGCCGGTGCCGTGATAGCCCTGAATCATCACGCGGCGGTTCCAGTTGAATCCGGCCAAAATGGCCAGCGTGGTGTCAGGGTCGAATTTATAGGTGGAATCAAGCTCTGGCACGCGCTCGGTCCGGTCGGCAAAGCCTTTGACCGTCATGTCGCTATCGATCCCGAACACCTCCCGGACCGAGATGTCTTCGGTCGGTTTTGCGTTCAAATCCATGCTGCCATCCGCCATGTCACTGTCCTCTGATCTCACCTTCGCGGGGATGCAACATATTGCGGATGAGGGCAAGGGGAAGGGCGGCATTTCAAGAGCATCCCGTGGTGCTGACCTTGCGGGACGCAGCCCCCTGTTCGAATTTTCAAAACAATGACCTGATTGGCCAAGCTATTCAGCAAAGTTGCGGCTGTCCTTGATCTGGTCCCAGGCCCAGACGACCTGTTGCAGCTGGTCCTCATCCGCGCGGTTGCCGCCATTCATGTCGGGGTGCAGCACTTTGATGAGGGACTTGTAGAGTTTGCGCAGGTCCTTCTTGCTCATGTCGGGCTTGCCTTCGAGGATCTCGAGCGCCTGGCGTTCGGTGGGCGGCAGTTTGCGCCCGGCATTGCCGCCATTGCGGCCAGGATTGCGCGTGGCGTTCTCGCCCAGCACGGCCATGGGATCGTCGATGCCCAACCGCGACCATGCGCGCTGCTCTTCGCCCTTTTTCATGGGTTTGGTGGGGCGTTCCCAGACTTTGTCCGAGGACATCTGGCGCTCCATCTCTTCCTGCGTGTGGGTCTCAAAGAAGTTCCACTTCAGGTTGTATTCGCGCGCATGGGCCTTGCAGAACCAATAATAATCATCCAGCACGTCAGGGCTCTTGGGCGCGCGATATTGACCCTGTTCTTCACAGCCCGGGGCCTCGCATTGACGCTGCGATGTCTCAACCGCGCCCGACATGCCGCGCCGGCCTTTGGCACGCTTCTTCTTGTCGGTGGACACCGAGATATCAAATTCGAATGGATCAAATGGAGCGCGGGCCATGAACATGCCTTTCGTATAGGAGCGACAGAGTTTAGGGTTTTTGCGGGCAAGTTGAAGAGGCAATTGAGAGAAAAATGGGGATAGCTGCAGAAATTGAGAAAAAGCTGAACGCTGCCTTCGCACCGCGCCTGCTGGAAGTTGTCGATGACAGTGAAGCGCATCGCGGCCATGCCGGGTTTCAGGAAGGGGGCGAAAGCCATTTTAACGTGAAAATCGTGTCTGAGGCCTTTGCCGGTCAATCCCGTATCGCCCGCCATCGGGCCGTGCATACTGCGATAGGGCCGGATCTTATCGCGCGCATTCACGCGCTTGCTTTGGATATCTCAGACGGCAGCTAGGCCGTCCGCGTTAGGCGCGTGCTTGGTCTTCATCCGCGGGCTCTTGAGCGGGGTCTTGGTCAAGCTCCGAAACCTCGTCGGTTTGTGCCTCTGGCTCTTCAAGATCCGCGTAGTCTTCCAACCTGTCTTCGTGATGTTCCAGCGCCAGCATGGTGGCATCGACGCCGGATGGATCGGTGGCCCGGCGGAAGACCAGCATGGAATGGTATTTCACCGTTTTGGAAGTCAGCCCTTGCCGTTCCTCACAGGGCAGCGTGTCAGCTCGCAGGTATTCCCAGCCTTGAGCACCCATTTCGTTCATCAAATCGGTGATGGCATTGGCGAATTTCGCAGGCCCGCCTTTGATCCCACGGCCCGATTTGCCGCGGCGTGGTGCCGGGACAACTTGATATTCGAATGCTGACATCGGCCCTCTCCCCAGAGTGGTTCAGGGGGCGGGCGTAGCACCGGGATGTTGATCGATCAAGGGCGACGAAGGGTCGGTTCATCTAAGGATGGGGCAGTATGGCTTGCGTGCCATAGCCGTGCCGCGTGCCCGGTCGGCCGCGCCTTGGCTGCCGGAAGCAAGACGTCAGCGAGAAACAAATCACTCGTTAAAATCAGGGTGGCCCCGGAATATTGCGGGACCCTTGAGGTATTATTGTAAGGGTAAAGGCGGCATTCGATCGTAGAAACACCTTACTCATCCGGCAAACGCCAAGATTTGTCAGATGTGACAAAAAAGTCGCGATGGTTAGGCTGTGCGCTTCTCAGCTGTTCAGTTTTTGGGCAACCAACTGGTTGACGGCTTTCGGATTGGCCTTGCCCCCGGTGGCCTTCATGACTTGCCCCACGAACCAGCCCGCAAGCTTGGGGTTCTCTTTGGCCTTGGCAACCTGATCAGGATTGGCCGCGATGATCTCGTCCACCGCCGCCTCAATGGCGCCGGTATCAGTGACCTGCTTCATGCCGCGCGCTTCAACGATCTCGGCGGGGTCGCCGCCTTCGGTATAGACGATCTCGAACAGGTCCTTGGCGATCTTGCCGGAGATCGCGTCAGAGGTGATCAAATCAATGATCCCACCCAGTTGCGCAGGCGAGACGGGGCTCTGTGTGATCGCTTTGTCCTCGTCCTTCTTCAACCGGCCAAACAGTTCGTTGATCACCCAATTGGCGGCCAGCTTGCCGTCGCGGCCCTCTGCCACTTGTTCGAAATAGGCGGCGTCTGCTGTGTCGGCGGTCAGCACCGATGCATCATATTCCGACAGGCCAAAATCGCCCATAAACCGCGCGCGTTTCTCATCCGGCAGTTCAGGCAGTGAGGCGGCGATGTCGTCAACCCAGTCTTGTTCGATCTCCAAAGGCAGCAGGTCGGGGCAGGGGAAGTAGCGGTAGTCATGCGCCTCTTCCTTGGACCGCATCGACCGTGTCTCGCCCTTATCGGGGTCATAGAGGCGGGTTTCCTGTGTCACCTCGCCGCCGGCCTCGATGATGGCGATCTGACGTTTTGCTTCTACTTCAATGGCTTGCTGGATGAAGCGCAAGCTGTTCATGTTCTTGATCACGCAGCGCGTGCCTAGCTGGGAGAAATCCA
>CAYLVP010000003.1:78980-88354 GCA_964387155.1 uncultured Rhodobacterales bacterium
TGCCCAGATAGCGCATGATCTGGCGCAGCTTGCTCACATAGGCGGCGGCTTCTTCCGGGCCGCGGATATCGGGGCGGGAGACGATCTCCATCAGCGCCACGCCGGTACGGTTGAGATCAACGAAGGACATGGTTGGGTCCATGTCATGGATGGATTTGCCTGCGTCCTGTTCGAGGTGGATACGCTCGATCCGCACCATGCGGGCCACGCCCGGGCCCATATCGACCAGCACCTCACCTTCACCCACGATAGGGTGGTAGAGCTGGCTGATCTGGTAGCCCTGCGGCAGGTCGGGGTAGAAATAGTTTTTGCGGTCAAAGGCCGAATAAAGGTTGATATCCGCCTTCAGACCCAACCCTGTGCGCACGGCCTGGGCCACGCATTCCTCGTTGATGACGGGCAGCATGCCGGGCATGCCTGCGTCCACAAAGGCCACGTTGGAATTGGGCTCTGCCCCGAACTGCGTCGACGCGCCAGAAAAAAGCTTCGCGTTGGTCGCGACTTGGGCGTGGACCTCAAGGCCGATCACCAGCTCCCAATCCTGCTTGGCCCCGGCGATGGTCTTGGGTTTCGGCGTCTCGTAGGTCAGGTCAAGCATGGGGCCCCCGAAAGGTTCTGTGGTCGAGAATGGGTTGCATTCACCTAGCCAAAGCGCTGCCGGGTTTCAATCGGATTTGCAGGCACCGGCAGACCGTCAGAGGCGCTGCGGCGAGAATTTATTTGTCAGCTTCGGTTTTGTCTGCTTTCTTCGCATCCCATGCGCTGCCACGCTTTGATTTTTGTCGCTCTGTCCCTTCTGCTTGTTGCGCCTGCTGTGGCGCAAGAGGCCAGAGACGTAGTCGCGGCCAGTGAGCCCATGCGGCCGCAGCTCCGCCCCGATTACGTGCCACGCGCGCGTTGGGATTTTCACCCCAAGGGCGATCTTTGGACCCGCGCCACCATGTCTGCCGTGCAATCGCACGGTCGCGCGTTGATTGAAACGGTGCCTGCCGACATTGCGGATTGGTGCCCGGCCTATCCCAAGAACGGGCCTGACAAGCGGGCGGCGTTCTGGACGGGCATGATCTCGGCCCTGGTCAAACATGAAAGCACGTATAAGCCGCGCGCTGTGGGGGGCGGGGGCAAATGGCATGGGCTCACGCAAATTCTGCCCGGCACGGCCCGGGGCTACGGGTGCCGGGCCCGCAGCGGAGAGGCGCTGCGCGTCGGCACGGCCAATCTAAGCTGCGCCGTGCGGATCATGGCGACAACCGTGGCGCGCGACGGTGTGGTGGCTTTGAAGAATGGCCGCTCTGCCGGGGTGGGGGCAGATTGGGGGCCGATGACGCGGCGCAGCAAGCGTCAGGATATGGCGGCCTTTACCCGGAAACAGAAATACTGCCGTCTGCTATCGAGCGTCCGGCCTGCCGCGCGGCCAGACCCGGGGTAGGACCGGACGGACCGCGTGATCGCTGCTGATGGCGTGATGTCTACCCGGGGGGGCAGGTCTACCGCCCGCCCGAGACGTCGATGGAGGTGCCGGTGATATAGCTCGCGCCCTCCCCAAGCAGGAACAGGATGGCATGGGCGCATTCTTCGGCGTCACCTGCTCGCTTCATGGGGACCATATGGGCAAGGTCGTCGCATCGGTCGGGCAGGCCACCCTTGCCATGGATCGCGGTTTCGATCAGGCCGGGGCGGATGGCCACGACGCGGATGCCCTCCGCCGCGACCTCGTCGCTGAGCCCCTTGGTGAAAATATCTATCCCCGCCTTGGTGGCTGCGTAATCCACATATTGCCCGCCAGAGCCCAGCCGCGCTGCCGCTGAGCCGGTGTTGATGATCACCCCGCCGTCGCCGCCATAGGCCGTGGACATGCGCAACACCGCCTCTTTCGCGACGAGCATCGGGGCGATCAGGTTGATCTGGGTCATGCGGGTCAGCCGCTCTGCCGACATTTCATCGACACGCTGCGGCCGGTCGACGATGCCGGCATTGTTCACCAGCCCATAAAGCGCGGGGAAGGCCGCATCAAATTCGGTAAAGAGCCGGGAGATGTCAGCGCTTTGTGCCATATCCGCTTGAAACATATGGGTGATGGCACCTTCCTGCTCGCACATCTGTGCGACCAGCTGCGCGCCTTTCAGGTCGGAGTTGTAGTGGATGCCGATATCATAGCCATGTTTGGCGGCGAGTACCGCTGTTGCGGCTCCGATGCCGGAGGAGGCCCCGGTGATGAGGATGGATTTGTTGCGCGCCATGGACTTGCTACCTGTCGTTACGGATGAAGAGCGTATTAAAGCAGAGCTTGGGCTAGGGGGGAAAGCCGACATTTCTTTGACCTGATCCGGGCATGCCCCCAGTTTTTTCGTATGCGCTCAGCGATCACTGGCGAGACGCGTCAGCACCTCTTCGGCGAGCGCCGTGACTTCCAACGCCGCTGGGCCCTTTGCGGCCCCCTCGAAAACGGAGCGGCCCTGACCGAGCGTTTCGGCATAGATGATCCGGTTGGCCAACGTGGCCTGGGCCAGCTCAGCGTCAACCTCGGCAGCTTTTTCGGCGATTTCGCGGCCCAGCCTTGTGCCTGTCCGTGTGCGGTTGAGCACCAACATTGCAGGCGTGCGTTCGCGCTTGGCGAGATCCAGCACGCTTTCGGTGGCCCAGAGGTCAACATGGCTGGTGGCAACCGGCACCAGCGCCAAAGACGCTTTGCGCAATGCCGGGCGCAGGTCGCTATCGGCTTTGGGCGGCGTGTCGACGAGCACGATATCGACCTCGTCAATCATTTTGCCCACCTCATATTCGATCCCCCAGGCAGAGGCGGTCGCGAAATGCAGGCCCGGGTCCTCCATGATCTCGCGCCGGGCCATGAACCAGCGGCCCAGGCTGCCTTGCGGATCAGTGTCGATGATTGCCACGCTCTT
Organism: uncultured Rhodobacterales bacterium; assembly: GCA_964387155.1. Classification (GTDB taxonomy): domain Bacteria; phylum Pseudomonadota; class Alphaproteobacteria; order Rhodobacterales; family Rhodobacteraceae; genus Litoreibacter. The sequence goes on from CAYLVP010000003.1 coordinate 81,884, forward strand.
GCCCAAACGGGTGAAGGCCACGGCCAGATTGGCGCTAAGGGTGGTTTTGCCGCTGCCGCCCTTTTGCTGGGCGATGGTGATGGCTGTGCCAGACATACGAATCTCCAAACGCGAAGTTTGACAATTTGCATGGCATGGAACCTGTCGGGATGCACGGGTCTTCGCGATGTTTGCCTCCGACGCGCGCAAAGATCTCGGTAGTGCTGTTGTGCAGATCGTCAGTCGTGGGGGTGTCGGCCTAGACATCCGTGCTGGACATTGTGGCGGCGGTTGCCGCGCTTCCCAGAGGCAGAAGCGCAGCGATTGCGGCAAGCAAAACTGACGTGAAAACAAATACCGTCTACAAACTTTCGCCTTGTTTTAGCCAGAATAGCGCCGTGCCACTAGCCGCAGAGACGGAAACGATCTGTCGTGGTTAAGAAACAGTGCTCGGCGCAGCCCTGCAGAGGCTACGCGGCAGGCGCGTCATCGCCCAAAATACGCGTCACCATCTCGGTCGTGTCTCGGCTGAGGCCTTCGGTCGCCTTAATCCGCTGCAGCGCCTCGCGCATCATGGCTTGCCGGTCGGCATCATAGCGCCGCCAGGTCTCGAATACGGCGGACATGCGCGCCGTGGTTTGCGGGTTCATCTTGTCGAGCGCGATCAGCGCATCGGCCATCACGCGGTAGCCCTCCCCGGATGGGTCGTGAAAACCCGCCGCGTTGCCCGCAAGTGCGCCATAGACGGCGCGGAAGCGGTTGGGGTTGGTCATGGTGAAGTCCGGGTGCTGGCTCATCTGGGCGGCCTTGGGTGCCGCGCGGTCCAGCTTGGCGTGGGCCACCTGCATCGCGAACCATTTGTCCATCACCAGCCGGTCGTCCTTCCATTGCTCGTAAAAGGCCTGGTTTTGCGCCTCGCCCACATCCTCCCGCAGCAGGCAGCCAAGTGCGGCAAGCTGCTGGGTCATGTTATCCGCATTCTCAAACTGACGGGCGGCCTGCGCCCCGCCATCAAGGCGCGACAGCATGGCGAGGGCTGCATTGCCCCAGTCGCGTTTGCCCATGTCTTCGGCCACCGGGCGGTAGGCCCCATCGATCTGCATTTCAGCGTAGATCCGCGGCAGCAGGTCTTGCATGGCTTGTGCGATGGCCATGTTGAAAGTCTGACCGGCGAGGAAGATCTTGGTGGGGTCCGGGGTCACGCCTGCATCGACCAGCGCTTGCTGTATGTCGTCATTGGACGGGCCAGAGAAGCACAGCGCTTTGAAATCCGGCGCGAGGGTCGTGTCACGGGCCACGGCGATCAACGCGTCGAGGTAATCCTGATCGGGCGTCGCGTCCTCAGTCACCATGCGGATCATGACGTCGCGTGCCAAGGCGCGGCCGGCCTCCCATTTGTTGAACGGGTCTGTGTCATGGGCGAGGAGAAAAGCGCGCTCTGCGTTGGTCTGGTTGCGCTGCAAGATAATGGGGGCGGAGAAGCCGCGATTGATTGAAGGCACAGGCCGCGCGTCGAGCCCGGTGAAGCGGAACTTATGGACCTCGTCAGTGACCTCGCAGATTTTGGTTGGGTGGATTTCCACGCCCTGATCATTGAGCAGGCCAACGGCGATGGGGATCACCTTGGGCTCTTTGGTGCCTTGGCCTGGCGTAGACGGCGTCGATTGTGTGAAAGTCAGCGTGTAAGTGCCATCCTGAAAGCTGTCCTCTACGGCCACGCGCGGCGTGCCGGCCTGAGAATACCATAGCTTGAACTGGCTCAGGTCACGTCCGGTGACGTCCTCGAAACAGGTCAGCCAATCCTCGATGGTGCAGGCCTGCCCGTCATGGCGGGTGAAATAAAGGTCGCAACCCTCGTAGTACTTCTCATCGCCCACAAGCGTCTTGAGCATGCCGATCACCTCGGCGCCTTTCTCGTAGACGGTGGCTGTGTAGAAATTGTTGATCTCGACAAAGCTTTCTGGCCGGACCGGATGCGCGAGCGGCCCGTTATCTTCGCGGAACTGGCGGGCGCGCAGGGTCAGCACGTCATTTATCCGCTCTACCGCATGGCCCCGCGTGTCGCCGGAGAATTGCTGGTCGCGGTAGACGGTCAGCCCCTCCTTGAGGCACAGCTGAAACCAATCGCGGCAGGTGATGCGGTTGCCAGTCCAGTTGTGGAAATACTCATGCGCGATGATCGTCTCGATCCGCGCGAAAATGCCGTCGGTGGAGGTGTCGGGCGAGGCGAGCACGGCCGACGAGTTAAAGATGTTCAGCCCCTTGTTTTCCATCGCGCCCATGTTGAAATCATCGACAGCGACGATGTTGAATAGATCGAGATCATATTCGCGGCCATAGACGTCCTCGTCCCATTTCATCGAGCGTTTCAGCGCGTCCATGCCGAAGGCGGTTTTATGCAGATCGCCGTCGCGGACCCAGATGTTGAGGTCGACATGGCGGCCCGATTTGGTGGTGAATGTGTCATGCAGATTTACGAGGTCACCGGCAACCAGCGCAAAGAGGTAGGCGGGTTTGGGATGCGGGTCGTGCCACTTGCCGCCCCCCAGATCGTTGCCGTTGGACAGTTTGATTTTTTCATCGCCCTCGATGGCGACGGTAAAAACTCCCATCACGTCCGGGCGGTCGGGGTAATAGGTGATCTTGCGAAAGCCTTCCGCCTCGCATTGGGTGCAATACATCCCGTTCGACATGTAGAGCCCTTCCAGCGCGGTGTTGGTGGAGGGGCTAATTTCGACCTCGGCCTCAAAGAGGAAGGGCGCGTCAGGGACCTGGGCCGTAAGCCCAAGGTCGGTCACCTTGGCCTCGGCATCCGACCCGTCGATGGATGCGGATATCAGTTTTAGCTGCTCGCCATGCAGATAAAATGTCTTGTCTGTCGCATCGGGGTTTGGACGGAACGCGATCTTGCTGATCACGCGCGTGGCGGTGGGGTTTAATTTGAAGGTCAACTCCACACTGTCCACGAGATGCGCGGGCGGCGTGTAATCCTTGAGAAAGATCTCCAAAGGGACGGGGGCGGCGGCATCTTTCATCAAGCGGATCCTGTAGCGATTATATTTTTGGGAACAGTTGCTGGGGTTTGACGTTATGTCGGCGAAGCAAAGCGCGCAACTCACCATTGTGCGCGGGGGAACCAACACAGGAAAGGAGCGGACAATGTCTGCACCAAACACAAACGTAGAGACACAAACACGCCGCCACAATGTGCCTTTAACAGGCATGACGCTGGCTGTCTGCTTTGCGGGAGCGATGTTGGTTGCGCTGATCGGATGGACCGTCTTCAACGGCGACACGCCGCGCGATGCGTCGGTTGTTGACGGGCGCACAGGCGCGGTGAGCGAGGCGGATTGACCTCCGCCCGTTAAGGGATTTGGGAAGCCGGGCTGCTTTGCGGCCCGGCTTTTTCGTGCTCGCGTGTTGTATTGAGCGCGAAGGAGGGCCATGATGGCCAAAATGCGCAAGAAAGCAGAGCTGCCGCACAAGACCTGCGCCACCTGCGGCAAACCCTTTGCCTGGCGCAAGAAATGGGCGACGGTCTGGGACGAGGTGCGCTACTGTTCAGAGCGGTGTAGACGACAGAAATCATGAATTGGTCATTTCTTTTGACCAGTTGATTGCAATCGGTCAGGTCGTTTCGTATAGGAAACTTGCGCCCAAAAACTGCAAGGACCTCCAGATGACGAACCGAACCCCGCGCGCCGAGCTGCAAGTCGACACGACGCTCGCCGATTTCATCGAAACCCAAGCCCTCAACGGCACCGGCGTCTCGCCAGACACGTTCTGGGACGCCCTGTCAGAGCTTGTTCATGAGATGGGACCGCGCAACCGCGCCTTGCTTGAAACGCGCGAGGCCATTCAGGCCAAGCTCGACAGCTGGCATCTGGCCCGAAAGGGCAAGCCCCATGACCATGCGGCCTATAAGGCATTTCTCGAAGAGATTGGCTATCTGGTGCCGGAGGGGGCCGATTTTCAGATCGAGACGGCCAATGTCGATGACGAGATTGCCTCTATTCCCGGGCCGCAACTGGTCGTGCCCATCACCAATGCGCGCTACGCGCTGAACGCTGCAAATGCGCGTTGGGGCTCGCTTTATGATGCGTTTTACGGGACCGACGCGATGGGCTCCGCCCCGCCTGCTGGCGGGTATGACAAGGGCCGGGGCGCCCGCGTCGTGGCACGTGCGCGGGTCTTTCTGGATGAAGCCTTCCCGCTCGATGGTACCAGCCACGCCGATGCGCGGCGCTACTCGGTCCGGGACGGGGCCTTGATGGTCGATGACATGCCCTTGGCTGAGCCCTCGAAATTCGTGGGCTATCGTGGCAATCCCAAATCCCCAGACGCTGTGCTGCTGCGCAACAACGCTCTGCATGTCGAGCTGATCTTTGATCGCACCCATATGATTGGCAGCCGGGACCAGGCGGGGCTGGCCGATGTGCGGGTGGAAAGCGCGGTGTCTGTGATCATGGATTGCGAGGATTCTGTCGCTTGCGTCGATGCCGAAGATAAGGTGCAGGCCTATGGCAATTGGCTGGGACTGATGAAGGGGGATCTGGAGGAGCGGCTTGAGAAGGGCGGCAAGGCCATCACCCGGGCGCTGAGCCCCGATTTGGCGTTCACAAAGCCCGATGGGGCAGAGGGTCACGTCAAGGGCCGCGCCCTGATGCTGGTGCGCAATGTGGGCCATCTGATGACAAACCCGGCCATTCTGGATCGCGACGGCAACGAGGTGTTCGAAGGCCTGATGGACGCGCTCGTCACAGTTATGATTGCGATGCATGATTTGAAACGTGAGGGCGGGAACTCTGTCACCGGGTCGGTCTATGTGGTGAAGCCCAAGATGCACGGGCCTGACGAGGTGGCCTTTACGGATGAGCTTTTCACCCGCGTGGAGGCCGCTTTGGGGCTGCCGCAATATACGGTGAAGATCGGCATCATGGATGAGGAGCGGCGCACGACCGTCAACCTCAAGGAATGTATCCGCGCGGCCAAACATCGCGTGGCGTTCATCAACACCGGTTTTCTTGACCGGACCGGTGACGAAATTCATACCTCGATGGAGGCCGGGCCGTTCTCGCGCAAGGATTTCATCAAACGCAAGGCCTGGATCGGCGGCTATGAGAACCAGAATGTCGATATTGGTTTGGAATGCGGCCTATCGGGCCGTGCGCAGATCGGCAAAGGCATGTGGGCCATGCCGGACATGATGGCGGCGATGCTTGAGCAGAAGATCGAGCACCCCAAATCAGGCGCCAATTGTGCCTGGGTGCCGTCACCCACGGCGGCCACATTGCACGCGCTGCACTATCACAAGGTTGATGTGTTCGCGGTGCAAAAGACATTGCTGGCCGGCGGTCGGCGTGGCCATGTCGAGACAATTCTCGAGATCCCGCTGGCGACCTATGGCATGTGGACCGAAGACCAGATTATGCGCGAGGTGGAAAACAACGCGCAAGGCATTCTGGGGTATGTGGTGCGCTGGGTTGATGCGGGGGTGGGCTGCTCGAAAGTGCCCGATATCAACAATGTGGGGCTGATGGAGGATCGCGCGACCTGCCGGATTTCCTCGCAAGCCCTGGCCAATTGGCTGCATCATGACGTGGTGAATGGCCAGCAGGTGATGGGCGCCATGCGCAAGATGGCGGCTGTGGTTGATGAGCAGAATGCAGGCGATCCGGGGTACAGGCCGATGGCCCCTGAGTTCAACGGGATCGCGTTTCAGGCGGCCTGTGACCTGGTGTTCAAGGGCCGTGTCCAGCCTTCGGGATATACAGAGCCGATCCTGCATGCGCGGCGGTTGGAGCTGAAAGCAAGCTGAGGGTTTCGCGGCCCCGTGCGCCGGGGCGCTCCGGCGCGGGGCGGGGGGGGCCCGCCCGCGGGGCGGGGGGCGGGCGATACCCCGATTTTGTGGCGCAGGCGGGGGTGTGGGGTTCACGCGGGTGCGGGGTTGGCGTAGATTGGACCAGCGGGGTCGATTCCATGCTGCGGACGCGGCACACACGAGGGCCGAGCAGATGACCGATTTTTGGCGGGGCCGACGGGTCTTTGTGACCGGCGATACGGGGTTCAAAGGGGGCTGGCTTTCGCTTTGGCTGGCGGAGATGGGGGCCGATGTGCACGGGTTCGCGCTGCCCGCGGCGGCGTCGCCCAGCCTGTTCGAGGCGGCGGGGGTGGGCGACGTGATCCGGCACACAGACGGGGACGTGCGCGACTCCGCGGCGTTGACGGCGGCGATGCGTGAGGCGTCGCCTGAGGTCGTGTTCCATTTGGCGGCCCAGCCGATCGTGCGGACGGGGTACACGGACCCGGTGGGCACGTACGCGACGAACGTCATGGGCACGGTGCACCTGCTCGAGGCCTGCCGGGCGTGCACGAGCGTGCGAGCGGCGGTCGTGGTGACGACGGACAAGTGCTACGCGAACCGTGAGTGGGACTGGGGCTACCGCGAGAACGAGCCGATGGGCGGGCACGATCCGTACAGCAACTCCAAGG
>CAYLVP010000004.1:0-14330 GCA_964387155.1 uncultured Rhodobacterales bacterium
GCCCCTGCCCCTGCCCTTGCCCCGGCGCCCGCTGCGCTGGACGAGACGCCGCGCGAGGCCCGCGCCTCGGAACAAGACCTGACGCGCGAGGACCGCCGCGCCTTGCAGACCGCGATGCAGTGGTTTGGCTTCTACACCTCGACGATTGACGGGGCTTTCGGGCGCGGCACCCGCGCCGCCATGGGCCGCTGGCAGCAGGCCAACGCCTTTGACGCGACCGGCGTGCTGACCACGCGGCAACGCGCGCTGCTGCTGGAGCAATATGACAGCGCGCTTGCCGCGCTGGGGCTTGGCCCGCTGGTGGAGCGCAAAGCCGGGATCGAGATCACCATGCCCACGGGCCTCGTGGAATTTGCAGGCTATGACTACCCGTTTGTGCGCTACCGCGAGAAGGATGGCAGCGGCGTGCAGGTCTTGCTGATCAGCCAGGCGGGCGACGAGGCCACGCTGGGCGGGCTTTATGAGATCATGCAGACGCTCGAGATCGTGCCCGTCGACGGCGAGCGGCGCAAACGCACGGACAGCTTCACGCTGCGCGGGGTTTCGGACCGGGTTGAAAGCTACACGTTTGCCCGGCTCGGCGGCGGCTATGTCAAGGGCTTCACGCTGGTCTACCCCCCCGCCCGCGCCAGCGACATGGCGCGCGTGATCGAGATTATGCAAGACAGCTTCACCACCCGCGAGGGCGCGCTTGAGGCGACCGACAGCAACGAAGAGGGGCAATCGGTGGACCTGCTGGCAGGGCTGGAGCTGCGCCAGCCCAAAACCGCGCGCTCGGGCTTTTATGTGGACAGGTCCGGCCAGGTCGTCACCGTGGCTGAGGCGGTGGATAGTTGCGAGCGGATCACGATTGACGACACCTATGAGGCAGAGCTTGTGGCCGCAGGCGACGGGCTTGCCCTGATCAGACCTTTGGAGCAGCTGGTGCCTTTGGGCTTTGCGCGGCTGGCCCCCAACCCGGGGCTGCTGCGCTCGACCATTGCTGTGTCGGGCTACTCCTACGAAGGGGCGCTGGGCGCACCGACTGTGACCTATGGCACTTTGGAGGACCTGCGGGGGCTGACGGGCGACGACCGGCTCAAGCGGCTTGAGGTACGCACCCTGCCCGGCGATGTGGGCGGCCCGGTCTTTGATGACAGCGGCGCTGTGAGCGGCATTTTGCTGCCGAATATGGTGCAGGAGCGCGCCCTGCCAGACGGCACGGGCTTTGCGATAAAATCGACCGAGGTGGCCCGCTTCCTGTCGGAAAACGGCGTGAGTGCGGCAGCATCCACCGCCGGGCCACAGCTTGCCGCAGAGGAGCTCTCACTGATTGCGCGGGATATGACGGTGCTGATCAGCTGCTGGTAGCGTACCGGATACGCGGGGGCTTTCTTGATGCCAGATGACGCGGGCGCAGAGATCAAAACCGGCAGCGCCGGGCTGACGGAGGCTTTGGCGGCCGTGTTTGAGGACGCTTTCGCGGCCTCTGAAGGGGCCGAGGAAGGCGCGCGGATCGCCGCCCTCTTCCGCGCGCTATGCGCCACCACGCCCCGCGCGGATATGCAGGTGTTTTCCAGCTGGCAGAACGGTCAGGCCCGCGCCGCGATCGGTTTTACGCGGATGCGATATGGTGCCTGTGGCGGGGCGGAAGAGTGGCCAGATGGCAGCCCGGATGGCACGGACGTGTGGCTGCTTTCGCCCGTGGCGGTGCGGCCCGAGGCGCAAGGTCGGGGGGCAGGCTCCCGCCTGATCCGCCATGGGCTTGACGCGCTGCGCGGGACCGGGGCGGATGTGGCGCTGACCTATGGCGACCCGGCCTATTACGGCCGGTTTGGGTTCGCCCCCGTGACGACCGATCTGATCCCCGCCCCGCAACGCCTGAGCCTGCCGCAGGGCTGGCAGGCACTGCCGCTGGGCGCGCGCCCGCTTTCCGCGCTTCAGAGCCCGGTGACATGCGCGCCTGCCTGGGACGACCCCGCCCTTTGGTGATGCGCGTCCTTTCGCATTGAAGCCGCGCGCCCATCTGCTAGGGTCTCATGCCTGAGCAATTGAGAAGAATGCATATCGATGAAAAAGACACTTATCGCTGCCTGCGCGGTCTTTGCCTCGGCCATTGCCGCCCATGCCCAGGTCTTCACCTGCACCCTGACCCCGAAACGGGGCTATACCGGGGTGACGCCCACGCAGATGCAGATCGACCTCAATGCCCGCCCCGGGGCGCTGGTGATCTCTGACAATGTCGGCCCCAAGATCGGCCTGCCGACCATCAATGGCGAGATTGACCGCTATGTCGGCAATGACCTGCTGTTTCGCTGGCAGCTGTCCAGCATCCCGCTGGCGTTGAAGCCGCCGACGGAGACCAAATTCTACCGCAGCACCGTCAACTATACCGGTCGCCTGAACCAAACCACCGGCGCAATCCGCATCGTTGGCAATTTCGTGACCAGCGTGTCGAGCGCCAATACCGGGCTGAACATGCGCGCGGAGGGAAGCTGCAAATAGATGTGGCGCTGTGTTGGCAAGAGCGCGGTGGTGCTGTCGGTTTGCCTTGTCATACCCGCGGCGAGCTACGCGGAGACGCTGCTGTGCACGGTTAAGCCGACAAGCCCGCGCATCGACCGTGTTCCAACGAAGCTGACAGCAGAGATCGACCCGACCCGCAGTTTTGTGCTGGTGACAGATAATGTCGGTGGTCGGTCTTCCGCTCACCCGGTCCGCGCGGAAGTGACGAGAGACGATGGCCAGCGATTCATGTTTAAATGGGAACTGACCGGCCTGAAACGGTCAAACGTCCGGGATGGGTCTTTAGCGTTTGGACACTCTGCGAAATACCGCGCCACTTACAGCTCTTCGGGTGACTTGGTGTTGACCGCACAGACCAACCCGTGGAAACCGCCTTTGCGCACCACGGGTCGGTGCCAGCGGGCGAGCAGCTAGGCGCTGATTTCGGGCGTCAGCCGAATGAGCGTAGGGCGGTCGGCGTTGAGGGCGGTGCGGACGGCCTCTTGCATGTCCACCAGCGTCTGGGGGCCTGCGGCATGGGCGCCGAAGGCCTCGGCCAGCTTCAGGAAATCAGGGTTTTGCTGGATCACCGCGTTGGGGGCAATCTGGGCGCGGGTCATGCTGTCCTCGATCTCGCCCAGCTTGCCATTGTCCCACAAGATGATCGGAAGGGGCAGCTTGAGCTCCACCGCCGTGGCGAGCTCGGCCATCGTGTATTGGAAGCCATAGTCGCCAATGATGCAGAGCGTGGGCAGCCCGGGCCGCGCGACGGCCCCGCCGATTGAGGCCGGCAGCGCGTAGCCCAGCGTGCCGAAGCCCGTCGGATGGTGCCAATGGCCCGGCGCGTCCATGTCCCACACCTCCTTCGCGGCATAGGCGAATTGGGTCATGTCGGAATAGATCATGGTCTTGGACGGCAGCGCATCGCGCAGCGCGTCGGCCACGGGGACGATGCCGGGGCGCTCGGACGTGACCTCGGCGCGCCATTTGTCGCGGGTGGACGACACTTCGGCGGTGGTCCAGTCGCTGGTCAGTTGCGACGTGATCGCTAAATCCATCGCGCCAAAAAACGAAGCAGAGCTGACCTTCAGGGCGACATCCTCCGGGTGCGGCAACCGCCCCAACACGCCGGGATCAATATCGACCCGCCACATCGGCGCGTCATGGCCAAGCCTGTCGCGCCAAAGATCGACTTCCGCCAACTCGGTGCCGACCGCAATGACGAGGTCCGCACGGGCCGCAATATCAGCGCTGTTTGGCCGCGCCAGGTAGGAGCCGAAATGAAGCGGCGCATCAGCCTCGATGATCCCGCGTCCGGCATATGTCGTGAAAGAGGCAGCAGCGCTGCGCAGCGCCACATCCTTGAGGGTCTGGTCGGCATCATCGACACAACCACCGCCCAAAATGAACAGCGGGCGACGCGCTTGCTTGAGCTCTTCGGCAAGCGTTCGGGCGATCTTTGACGACATTTCGTCATGCGAGGGCGGCGGCGTCCGGGTGACAGGTGCTGCAGCCTCGGCCTCAAGTAATCTGATCGGAAGGGTGACGTGTTTGGGGCGCGGGCGTGCTGCCTCAAACTCAAACAGCGCCCGGTCGATCAGCTGATACGCCGCCTCCGCCGTGCGGGCTTCCTCCGACCAATCGCAGACCGTTTCGGCGGCGGCGCGTTGGTCTTTCATCTGGTGCAGTTGACCTTTGGTCGCGGCGGTCTCGTCGAGGCAGCTTGAGATGCACAGGACCGGCACCGAGTCCGAATAGGCCTGCCCCAGCGGGGTCATGATGTTGCACAGCCCCGGCCCGGTAATCACGTAACACACGCCCGGCCGCCCCGTGGCGCGTGCATAGCCGTCGGCCATGAAGCCTGCGCCCTGTTCGTGGCGGGCGAGGATATGGGTCAGGCCAGCCTCCTCGATGCCGCGATACATCTCTTGATTGTGGACGCCGGGGATGCCGAAGACATGGGTGACGCCGCGATCCTTCAGCATGTGGGAGATCTGCGCGCCGAGCGGTCGCTGCAGGGCAGATGATGTGGCGGGTGGCATGGGTCAGGGCCTCCAGAAATTCACAGTGAAGAGCACGTAGACGGCCATCAGCTCTAACCTGCCGACCAACATACCCGCGCAGAGCAGCCATTTGGCCGTGTCATTGATCTCGGCAAAGTTGCCGGCGGGGCCAATCATCGGCCCAAGGCCCGGCCCGATATTGGCCAGCGACGCAACCGCGCCGGAGACCGAGGTGATGAAATCCAGCCCGGTCATGCCCAGCAGCACCGCCAAAACCCCCAGCGACACCATGAAAAGCACGAAGAAGGTCATCACCGAAGACAGCACATCCTCGGGCACGGTGCGCCCCTGATAGCGCGGCTGAAACACCCCGTGGGGGGAGTGGATGCGCCGGATCTGCGCCTTGATAGAGGCAAAAAGCAACTGAAAGCGGAACACTTTGATCGAGCAGGACGTGCTGCCCGCGCAGCCGCCGATCAGCCCCATCAGAAAGAACAGCGCGACGGCAAAGCTGCCCCAGATCTCGTAATTGGCGGAGGCGTAGCCGGTGCCGGTGAGAATCGAGACCGCGTTGAACAGCGCCTTGCGCCAGGCGCGCTCGCCCAGATTGTGATCATTGGCGATCTGCCAAAGCGCCAGCACCATGACCAGCACGATGGCTGTGGTGAAGAAGGCCTGGATCTGCGTGTCCTGAAAGAGCGGCCGGGCCGTACCTGCGACCAGCTGCACATAGCGCACGAAGGGCAAGGCCGCGAGCATCATGAAGGCCGCCCCGATATATTCCGACGCGCCCTGATAGCTGCCGAAAGAGGCATCCGAATTGGCAAAGCCCCCGGTGGCGATTGTCGTCATCGCATGGGTCACCGCGTCCAGCAGCGACTGGCCCGCCGCGTAATAAGCCAGCCCGCAGGCCACGGTCAGCCCCAGATAGATGACCGAGATATTGCGCGCGATCTCACCCGCGCGGGGCAGGATTTTGCCAAAGGTATCAAACCCTTCGGAGCGGAAGATTTGCATGCCGCCCACGCGCAGCTCGGGCAGGAACACCATCGCGACCACGATGATCCCGATGCCGCCGAACCATTGCATCAGCCCGCGCCACAGCTTCAGCCCATCGGGCAGCGCGCCCAGCCCGCTGAACACGGTGGAACCGGTGGTGGTCATGCCCGACATGGCCTCGAAATAGGCATCGATGAACCGGGCCTGCGTGGCCCCGGTATAGAACGGGATCGCCGCAAAAAGCGGCAGGACCACCCAGACCAGCGTGGTCAGCAGGAAGGTTTGCTGCAGGGTCAGCCCCTGCCCCACCCCGTTGGAGGTCGCCAGAGCCAAAAGCGCGCCGGTCAGCACGGTGATGATGGCGGCCTGCAGAAACACCGGCCAATGCCCGTTGCCGGCCGCCATATCCACCGCCATGGGCACCAGCATGGACGCCCCGAGGCAGGCCACCAAAAGGCCGATCACATAGCCCACCGGGCGCAGGTCAAACATGGGGGCTAGGCTTGGCCGGATGCGCGGGCCAAGTCAACGCATAGCGCGGCCCCGCGCGCGCGATTGCGGCCCCGCTGTCGCAAAACAGCCCGGATTTTGTAGGGCCGCCTGCGCGGCGATTAACCGCTCTTTAAGCATGGGATGTGCATCAGGGCGGCATGCTGCTGCCCTCCCCGCCTGTATCCGCAGGACCGCCCCAATGACCGCCCCCCTCACGCTGGAGCGCATCCTGCCCGCCCGCGCCGAGCGGGTGTTCGAGATGATCAGCCAGCCCCGCCAGATGGCGCGGTGGTGGACCCATGGCGGCATGAGCGTGCCCGAGAACGGGATGAATTTCGAACGCATCGGCCCCTGGCATGCGGTGATCCAAATGCCCGACGGGCTGCGCCGGATGGTCTCGGGCCGGGTGACGCATGTGTCGCCCCCGCGCCATCTGGCCTATAGCTGGGCCTGGCATGAAGGCGGGCCCGCCGGGCCGCGCGGCGCGCAGACGCGGGTGGAGATGACGGTGACCCCGATTTCAGCCGATGCCGCGTCCCTGTCGCTGCGCCACCACGACCTGACGGGGTCTGACACCCGCGAGGACCATCTGAGCGGCTGGCGCGCGCTTGTTGACCGGTTAGAGCTTGGGTTGGCGAAAGCCTAAACCCTTACTGGATATCCAGCACTGTTTCGGGCGGGCGACCGATCCGGGCTTTGCCATTGGCGAAGACGATAGGGCGTTCGATCAGGATGGGATGCGCGGCCATGGCCGCAATCAGCTGCGCCTCGTCTGTCATGTCGGCCAGACCGAGCTCCTTATAGATCGCTTCCCCCTTGCGCAGGAGCGCCCTTGCGGGGAGGCCCAGCAGGCGAAGCGCCTGCGTGATTTCGGCCTCAGAGGGCGCGTCTTTGAGATAGAGCCGCACCGTTGGATCGGTGAGCAGCGCCAGGGTCTGGCGCGACTTTGAACAGCGCGGGTTGTGCCAGATCTCTACAGCCATGCGTCGCGCCCGGTGCCTACCGCCTGGGAAATATTGGAAAACCCGTCTTGTTCCAGCAGCCTGTCGAGCCCGTGCGCGATATCGCGGGCCAGGCTGACGCCCGCATAGACCATCGCCGTGTAAAGCTGCACCGCTGAGGCCCCGGCCTTGATCTTGGCATAGGCCTGCTGCGCAGTGGCGACCCCGCCCACCCCGATCAGAGGCAGCGCGCCGCCCGTCAACTGGCTGACCTGCGCCAGAACCCGGGTCGACAGCTCAAAAAGCGGCTGGCCCGACAGCCCGCCCGCTTCGCCGCGATGCGTGCTGGCCAGCCCGTCGCGGCCCAGCGTCGTGTTGGTGGCGATGATGCCGGAGATACGCGTTTGCAACGCGACCTCGACGATCTCGGCCAGCGCGTGGTGGTTCAGATCAGGCGCGATCTTGAGAAAGACCGGCGTGCCCGACGCGTGGGCGTCGCGGGTGGCCATCACCCCCTGCAACAGATCCAAAAGCGCCGCCTTGCCCTGCAGGTCGCGCAGCTTTTCGGTGTTGGGCGACGAGACGTTGACCGTCGCGAAATCCACAAGCCCGCCCGCGCGTTCCAGCACGGCCGCAAAATCGGCGGCACGGTCGGCGCTGTCCTTGTTGGCCCCAAGATTCAGGCCCACGGGGATGGGGGAGCGGGCCGCCTCGATCCGGTCGGCAATGGCCTGCATCCCGTCATTGTTGAAGCCAAAGCGGTTGATGGCAGCCTGATCCTCGCTGAGCCGGAACAGCCGGGGCTTGGGATTTCCGGGCTGCGCGCGCGGTGTGGCCGCGCCGACCTCAAGAAAGCCAAAGCCGGTGCGCGCCAGCGGCCTGATGGCCTGCGCGTTCTTGTCAAACCCTGCGGCAAGCCCCACGGGGTTGGGCAGCTCGACCCCGGCAAGGTCGGTCCTGAGCCGCGCGGAGCTGACCGGCCCCTGCCCGCCTGCCAGCCCCATATTGAGCGCCCGCAGTGACAGCCCATGGGCGGTTTCGGGATCGAAGCGCCGCAACAGCGGCAGGCCTACACGCTCAAGCAGGCTCACAGCCAGACCGGCGCAAAGCGGTTGGTGGTGTCATCAAGCGGGATCGGCTTTTGCCAGACCACGTCGTCCAGACGCAGCGCGCGGTAGAGATGCGGGAACAGCGCACCGCCGCGCGAGACCTCCCATTTCAGGTCATCACCCAGCCCATCCGCCTCAACCGCCAGCAGATGCAGGTCGGTTGCGCCCGCGAAATGCTTGGTGAGCGTGCCCTCCACCTGATCGGCGGCGGAGAAGTGAATATAGCCATCGGCAAGGTCCACCGGGGCGCCCTTGAACTGGCCATCTGCCATCAGCGCGTCACGCTGCGTCTGCGTCATTATTTTGTAGATCAACATAGCAAACTGCATGCAACGTGACCGCCGTAGCGTCAAGCAAGCCCCGGAGGTCAGGTTGCCCTTTGACTCTGCCCGCGCGGCCCGCCAAGCTGGCCTCAATCACATTCACAGGGGGATTTCCTACTATGCGTCTGCTTTTCTCATCCGCCGCCGCCTTGGCCCTGTCGACCGGGATCGCCGCGGCCGACTACACGTTGCATGTCATCCATATCAACGACCTTCACAGCCGCATCGAGCCGATCAACCGCTTTGATTCGACCTGCGGGGCCGAGGACAATGCGGCTGGCGAATGTTTCGGCGGCGTGGCCCGCGTGGCCACCAAAATTGCCGAGCTGCGCGCGCAGCTGGCCAGTGAGAATGTCGTCGTGCTGGACGCGGGCGACCAGTATCAGGGCTCGTTGATGTATACGACCTATAAGGGCGACGTGGAAATCGAGTTCATGAACCAGATCGGGTTCGACGCCATGGCTGTGGGCAACCACGAGTTTGACGATGGCGATGAGGGGCTGGCCAAGCTGGCAGACGGGGTGGATTTCCCGGTGATCTCGGGCAATATCGACGTCAGCCAGTCCAACCTCCTCGCAGGCAAGATCGACAACCATATCGTGCTGGAGGTCGGCGGTCAGAAGATCGGCATCGTCTCGGCGCTTGCCGTTGACACGGTCGAGACCTCCTCCCCCTCGGGGTCGGTGATTTTCACCGACGAGATTGAAAGCCTGCAAGGCGATGTGGACATGCTGACCGGCGAAGGGGTCAACAAGATCATTGCCCTGACCCATGTCGGGCTGCCGAAAGACCTTGAGATTGCCGGGGCCGTGACCGGCCTTGACGCCGTTGTCGGCGGCCACTCGCATTCGCTGATGTCAAACACCGAGGACGGGGCAACCCCCTACCCGCAAATGGTGGGCGACACGGCGGTGGTGCAGGCCTATGCCTATTCCAAATATGTGGGCCATCTAAAGCTGACCTTCGATGACGCGGGCAATGTGACAGCCGCCGAGGGTGACACGATCCTGCTGGATGCCTCTGTGGCCGAAGATGAGGCCATCGTGGCCCGCGTGGCAGAGCTGGCCGGGCCCATCGAAGAGATGAAGACCCGCGTGGTGGCCCAATCCGCCGCACCCATCGAGGGCGACCGCGCGGTCTGCCGCGTGCAGGAATGCGCGATGGGCAATCTGGTGGCCGACGCGATGCTGGACCGGGTGAAGGATCAGGGCATTTCCATCGCAATCCAGAATTCGGGCGGCGTGCGCGCCTCCATCGATGCGGGCGAGGTCACGATGGGCGAAGTGCTGACCGTGCTGCCTTTCCAGAACACGCTGGCCACGTTCCAGGTCACCGGCCAGACCGTCATCGACGCGCTAGAGAACGGCGTAAGCCAGGTCGAAGAGGTCAAGGGCCGCTTCCCCTCGGTCGCCGGGCTGAAATTCACCTGGGACCCATCGGTCGCGCCAAATGAGGGCCGCATCAAGGAAGTGCTGGTGCAAGAGGGCGATGCGTTTGTGCCGATTGACCCGGCCAAGACCTATGGTCTGGTTTCCAACAACTATGTGCGCAATGGCGGCGACGGCTATGCGATGTTCACCACCGCAGACAACGCCTATGATTTTGGCCCTGACCTCGCCGATGTGGTGGCCGAATATATGGCGGAGAATGGCGACAACGCCATCGCGCTGGACGGCCGTATCACCCAGAAATAAGCGCTGCCACAGCGCCTGAAAGGCCCTGCGTTTTGCTGGGCCTTTTTTTTGGCCGGCTGCGCGAGGTGCTGCGGCTCTGCGCGCCATCTGCACCAGCCTGGCCCCCTCCCAAGGCCCCGAAACCACCGGCCTTGCTGAAACTTTTCGGGCGGTACCAACGTGAGTGGTGTGATTGGCCCGCAAAATTCTGGGTCAACACTTGCAGATATCCAGAAAGGACTCGCAATGACGATTCTGAAACTTGCCCTCACGACCTCCGTGGCTTTGGCAGCCGCCTCCCCCGCCTTGAGCATGGGGCATGCCGGCACAATGGGATACGCCCTGGCCGAGGACGGCGCGACGCTGGTGACCATGGCCGATATCGCGGCCCCTGACGCGGTTCAGACCTACGCGTTGGAGACGCCACTGCGCGCGCTTGCCTATCGCCCCGTGACGGGCCAGTTGCTGGGCTATGCGGATGGCACGATCTATCAGATCGACCCGATGTCGGGCGCCCTGACCGATCTTGGCGCCGTCTTCATGGAGGACGCAAAGATTGGCGAGGGTGCCGTGGCCTTTGACTTCAACAACCAGATCGACGCGGTGCGGGCGGTGGGCGCTGACGGCGCGAACCTCGTTTATTTCCCTGACGGGTTTGGTGACGGCGACGAACGGGCCAATTCCGTGCGCCGCTTTACCGATGCGTTCTATGTTGAAGGCGATAACAGCGCGGGCGCGGAGCCGCTGATCTTTGCCAATGCCTACACCAATGCCATCAACGGCGCGAAGGCCGCGTCCACGGCGCAATATGCGTTGGACGCGCGCGCCAATGCGCTGGTCACATTGGCCAATAACGCGGGCGAGCTGACCACCGTTGGGTTGCTGACCATTGACGGGGAGGCCATCGACGTCATCGACGCTGGGGGCTTTGACATCGTGTCGCAATCGGAAGGCTCGGACCTGGCCTATGCCATCCTGCAGATCGACGGGGCGGCCTCCGCGGGTCTTTACCTTGTCGACCTGAGCTCGGGCGCGCTGACCGCGCTGGGCGATCTTGGCATGGGCGGCTTTACCGGGTTTGCGGCCTCCGGCGGCATGTAGCATCTGACGCGGCGGGGCGTTCTGCCCCCGGAGCGCGGCCAAGATCAGGCATCCCGGGCGACAGGTCGGGATGTCCAATTGATCTGGCGCACATAAGAAGACCCCACCTTATTGGCGGGGTCTTTTTGCCTTTTGAGCCAGTGCTTTAACCCATGATCGCGTTGAGCGTGGCGGAGGGGCGCATGACGCTGGCGGTCTTGGCAGCGTCGGTGCGGTAATAGCCGCCCAGATCGGCGTTCGGGCCTTGGACGGCGGCAAGCTCCGAGAGGATCTTGGCCTCGTTTGACGCAAGCGCCTCGGCCACGGGGGCGAACTGGGCTGCGAGATCCGCGTCGTCGCTTTGGGCGGCCAGCGCTTCGGCCCAGTAGCGGGCGAACCAGTAGTGGCTGTCGCGGTTGTCGGGCTCGCCAACCTTGCGCGAAGGCGAGCGGCTGTGATCAAGGATGCCCTGGGTGGCGGCCTCGACGGCGCGGCCCAGCACGCGGGCCTTCTCGTTGCCCTTGGCGTCGGCCAGGAAGATCAGGCTTTCGCCCAGCGCGCAGAATTCGCCCAGACTGTCCCAACGCAGGTGGTTTTCCTCCATCAGCTGCTGGACGTGCTTGGGGGCGGAGCCGCCCGCGCCGGTTTCAAACAGCCCGCCGCCCTGCATCAGCTTCACGATGGAGAGCATCTTGGCTGAGGTTGCCAGCTCCAGGATCGGGAACAGATCCGTCAGGTAGTCGCGCAGCACGTTGCCGGTGATTGCGATGGAATTCTCGCCCTTGGTGATCGTCTCGAGCGAGGCGCGCGTGGCCTCGCGCGGGGCCATGATGGTGAAATTGCCTGCCACGCCCTCGGCCTCAAGGATCGGTTTGACATAGGCGATCAGCTGCGCGTCATGCGCACGGGCCTCATCCAGCCAGAAGATCGCCTGACAGCCTTCCGCCTTCTGGCGGGAGATGGCGAGCTTCACCCAGTCCTCAATCGGTGCCTTCCGCGTCGAGGCGGAGCGCCAGATATCGCCCGCCTCCACCTTGTGCTCATGCAGCACGGTGCCGTCATCAAGGATCATCTTGACGGTGCCATCCTTGGGGATCTCGAACGTGGTGGGATGGGAGCCGTATTCTTCGGCCTTTTGCGCCATCAGCCCGATATTTTGCACCGTGCCGGCGGTGGCGGGGTCCAGCTTCCCGTTCTCCTTGAAGAAGTTGATCGTCTCTTCATAGACCGGCGCGTAGGAATTGTCGGGGATCACGCAATTGGCGTCGGCCTCTTTCCCGTCCGGGCCCCAGCCCTTGCCGCCTGCGCGGATCAGGGCGGGCATGGAGGCATCGATGATCACATCGGATGACACATGCAGATTGGTGATGCCCCGGTCGCTGTCGACCATATACATGGGCGGACGGTCAGCCATGCAGGCCTCGATATCGCTCATGATCTGCGGCTGGTCCTTGACCCGGTCCAGCAGGTCGCCCAGCCCGGAATTGGGGTTCACGCCCAGCGCCTCCATCTGCGGGCCATGCGTCTCGAACACAGGCGCGAGATAGGCGCGGACCGCGTGGCCGAAGAGGATCGGGTCAGAGAGCTTCATCATCGTGGCCTTGAGGTGGATGGAGAAGAGGATCCCCTGCTCTTTGGTTTTTGCGATCTCGGCGGCAAGGAAGGCTTTCAGCGCCTTGGCGGACATGAAGGTCGCATCGACCACCGTGCCTGCGGGATAGGCGATGCCCTCTTTCAGCACGGTTTCGCCGCTGGCGGTTTCCAGCACGATCCTGGCCACCGCGTCCTTGTCGAGCGTGGCGGACCGCTCGTTGGAGAAGAAATCATTGCCCGACATGGAAGAGACATGGGTTTTGCTGTCAGCGCTCCAATCGCCCATCCGGTGCGGGTTTTTCTGCGCAAAGCTCTTGACCGCCCTGGCGGCGCGGCGGTCGGAATTACCCTCACGCAGCACCGGGTTCACGGCGGAGCCCTTGATCGTGTCATAGGTGGCGCGCACGGCTTTTTCCGCGTCGGTGGCGGGCGCCTCAGGGTAGTCGGGCAGAGCGAAGCCCTGGCTTTGCAGCTCTTTGATGGCGGCGACCAGCTGCGGCACGGAGGCCGAGATATTGGGCAGCTTGATCACATTGGCCTCGGCGGTTTTGACCAGGCGGCCCAGCTCGGCCAGATCGTCGGATTGGCGCTGCCCGGCGGCGAGATGATCGGGGAAAGCGGCCAGGATGCGGCCTGCAAGGCTGATATCCTTGGTGCCCACGCTGACACCCGCGGCGGCGGCAAATTTTTGGATGATCGGCAGGAAGGAGGCGGAGGCCAGTTCCGGCGCTTCGTCGACTTTGGTATAAATGATATCGGTCATAAGATGCTCCCAAGGGCTGCGGTTGCCGCTCTCATACATAATCATTCGCGCGACGTCGACAGTATACCGTCGTATACGACGGGATTTTGCCGAAGCCGGCAGGGCGATTGATCTTGGCGGGCCGTCGCGCTAGGTCGGACCTGTAGGATAAAGCACCATCAAGGGGGCCGGATGACCAGATACGCCATTGCCCAACCGCCCGTCGCAACCCTGCCCATTGCGGGCAGCGACGCGGTGTTCCCGCTGCGCCGGGTCTACTGCATCGGGCGCAACTACGCAGCCCATGCCATCGAGATGGGCCATGACCCCGACCGGGAGACGCCGTTTTTCTTCCAGAAGAACCCCGACAATTTCGACCCGTCTGGCCGCTTTCCCTACCCTGCCAAAAGCCAGAACGTGCATCACGAGGCAGAGATTTACGTGGCGCTCAAATCCGGCGGCACCGATATCGCGCTGGAGGACGCGCTGGACTGCGTCTTTGGCTATGGGCTTGCGCTGGACATGACACGGCGCGACCTGCAGGGCGAGATGAAGAAAACGGGCCGCCCGTGGGAGATCGGCAAAGCCTTTGAACGCTCCGCCCCCTGCGGCCCGCTGCACCCGGTTGAGACGGTCGGCCACCTCTCCCAAGGCGCGATCCGGCTGCGCGTCAATGGCGAGCTGCGCCAAGATGGCGATTTGAACCAGATGATCTGGAAAGTGCCGGAGATCATTTCCTACCTCAGCAGCTATTTCGAACTGGCCCCCGGCGACGTCATCCTGTCGGGCACGCCTGCGGGCGTGGGCCCGGTGGCGCGGGGCGACGTGATGGAGCTGACGGTTGACGGGCTGGGCCGCCTGAGCGTGACCGTGGACTGACCGGCCCCAGCC
>CAYLVP010000004.1:14430-19965 GCA_964387155.1 uncultured Rhodobacterales bacterium
AAGACGGACCCGAAGACGGAGGCGACATGCCCAACACAGTTTCAGCCCTGATCGCAGACCACGCCGCACAGGCGCAGGCCATCGGCGCGCCGGGCCGCCCCTGGCTGAGCTACGGCGCATTGCGTGCGCTTTCAAGCGATGTGGCGGCCAGCCTGCATGGCTTTGGCATCGGGCGCGGCGACCGGGTCGCCATTGTGCTGCCCAACGGGCCGGAGATGGCGACCGCCTTCCTGAGCGTGGCGCAAACCGCCACCACCGCGCCGCTGAACCCCGCCTATAAGCAAGACGAATACGCGTTTTACCTCGAAGATCTCAGCGCCAAAGCGCTGATCGTTGCAGCAGATGAGGACGGCCCCGCAGTGGCGGCGGCGCAGGGGCTGGGCATCAAGATCATCCGGCTGCAGCGCCACGAAGACGCTGCGGCGGGCGCGTTTTCGCTGCAATGCGAGGCCACGGGGACCCCGGCCGACGCGGCCTCCCCCGGTGAAGAAGACGTGGCGCTGATCCTGCACACCTCGGGCACCACCTCGCGGCCCAAGATCGTGCCGCTGAGCCAGGCAAATGTCTACGCCTCGGCCAGCAACATCCGCGCCTCGCTGGCCCTGACCCCTGAGGATCGGTGTCTCAGCGTTATGCCGCTTTTCCATATTCACGGGTTGATCGCCGCTGTCTCTGCCACGATGGCGGCAGGCGGCGAGATCAGCTGCGCGCCGGGCTTTAACGCGTTGAGCTTTTTTGGCCAGCTTAAAGAAGTTGATCCAACCTGGTACACGGCTGTGCCCACGATGCATCAGGCGATCCTGGCCCGCGCCGGGCGCAATGGTGATGTGATTGCGGGGGCGCGGCTGCGGTTCCTGCGCTCGTCATCGGCCTCGCTGCCTGCGCCGGTGATGGAAGAGCTTGCAGCCACCTTTGGCGCGCCGGTGATCGAGGCCTATGGCATGACCGAGGCCACCCACCAGATGTGTTCAAACCCGCTGCCCCCTGCGGCGCAAAAGCCCGGCGCGGTGGGCAAGCCCGCCGGCCCCGAGGTGCGCATCGCCGCCGAGACCGAAAACCGCCTGCTGGCCGCCGACGCCACCGGGGAGATCGTGATCAGCGGGCCGAACGTGACGCTGGGATATGAAAGCAACCCCAAGGCCAATGCGGATAACTTCTTTGACGCCGAGGGCAAGCGCTGGTTTCGCACCGGCGACCAAGGGGCCTTTGACGCGGATGGCTACCTGCATCTGACGGGCCGCCTGAAGGAGATCATCAACCGGGGCGGCGAGAAGATCAGCCCGCTGGAGGTTGACGCGGTGCTTTTGAGCCACCCCGAGATTGCGCAGGTCGTCTGCTTCGCCACGCCGCACGCGAAACTGGGCGAGGACATTGCCGCCGCCGTGGTGCTGCGCGAGGGCGCGACCCTGACAGAGCGCGACATGCAGGGCTTTGCCGCCGAGCGGCTGGCCAAGTTCAAAGTGCCGGGCAGATTTGTCATTCTTGATGAAATCCCCAAAGGGGCCACGGGCAAGATTCAGCGGATCGGCATGGCCGAGAAGCTGGGCCTGGCGGAGGGTTAGACCATGAAGATCTGTATTTTCGGCGCGGGTGCCATTGGCGGCTATATGGGCGTGAAGCTGGCGCAGGCGGGCGCGGATGTGAGCCTTGTGGCGCGCGGTCCGCATCTGGCCGCGATGCAATCGAACGGCCTGACGCTTCTTGAAGAGGGGCAAGAGCCGGTGACGGCGCCCGTCACGGCCTCTGATGATCCGGCGGCGCTGGGCGTGCAGGATTACGTGATCGTGACGCTGAAAGCCCATTCCGTGCCCGGCGTGGTCGGTGCCATGCAGCCGCTGATCGGGCCAAACACCACGATTGTAAGCGGCGTCAACGGCGTGCCCTGGTGGTATTTTCACAAGCTGGGCGGGGCCTATGACGGCACCCGTCTGGAAAGCGTCGACCCCGGCGGCGCGCAATGGGACGGGTTTGGCCCCGACCGGGTGCTGGGCTGCGTTGTCTACCCCGCCGCAGAGGTCAGCACGCCCGGCACGATCCGCCATATCGAGGGCAACCGGTTTTCGCTGGGCGAGCCTGACGGCACGAAGTCCGAGCGCGCGCTTGCCCTGTCAAAGGCGCTTGGGGCAGCCGGGCTGAAAGCGCCCGTGCGCCCGCGCATCCGCGACGAGATTTGGGTGAAGCTGTGGGGCAACCTGTCGTTCAACCCGATCTCGGCACTGACCCATGCAACGCTTGATGTGCTTTGTACCGATCCCGGCACCCGCGCCGTCGCGCGCGCCATGATGGTAGAGGCGCAGGAGGTGGCTGAAACGCTGGGCGTGAAATTCCCCATCGATGTGGACAGGCGCATTGATGGCGGCGCGGCGGTGGGGGCGCATCGCACCTCGATGTGGCAGGATTTGGACGCGGGCCGCCCGATGGAGATTGACGCGCTCGTCTCCTCGGTTCAGGAGCTTGGCCTGCTGACCGGCACGCCCACCCCCACCATCGACACGGTCGCAGCGCTGGTCAAATTGCGCGGACGGGTGGCGGGGCTCTACGGATAGGCCCCATGCAATCTTGACCCCGTGCGGCCTTGGGCGTATCTGACAGCCCGTGGCGATTTGTTACCGGATTGCGGGCCACGTTAAAAATGCCGCTAAAGAGGATGGACGACAGGCCCTTTGCGGCAAAGCCTCCCCCTTTTCCCGGTGGAGGCTTTTTATTTGGGGCGCGCCGCGCCCTGTTGGAGACATGCTATGACAGATTGGTCGCCCCGCACCCGCGCCGTACATGCCGGCACCCGCCGCTCGCAATATGGGGAGGTGGCCGAAGCGCTCTACCTGACCCAGGGCTTTGTCTACGAGAGTGCTGAGGCCGCCGAGGCGCGCTTTGTCGCGGCAGGCGATGACGAGTTCATCTACGCCCGCTACGGCAACCCAACCGTGCGGATGTTTGAGGACCGGATCGCCTCCCTTGAAGGGACCGAGGACGCTTTTGCCACAGCGTCGGGCATGGCCGCGGTCAATGGCGCACTCTGCGGGCTTTTGAAAGCGGGTGATCATGTGGTGAGCGGGCGCGCGCTTTTTGGCTCCTGCCTCTATATCCTCGAAGAGGTGCTCAGCCGCTACGGTGTTGAAGTCACCTTTGTCGATGGCACCGATCTGGGCGCCTGGCGCGCGGCTGTGAGATCGGACACCAAGGCCGTTTTTCTGGAGACGGTGGCCAACCCGACGCTGGAAGTGGTGGATCTGGCCGGCGTGGCCGGGATTGCCCATGCGCAAGGCGCGGTGGTGATTGTCGACAATGTCTTTGCCACGCCGGTTTTCGGCCATGCGATCCGGGATGGGGCGGATGTGGTGATCTATTCCGCCACCAAACATATTGACGGACAAGGCCGTTGTCTGGGCGGCGTGATTTGCGGCACGAAAGACTTCGTGCGCGGTGTGGCCGAGCCCTACCTGAAACATACCGGCGGGGCGCTGTCGCCCTTTAATGCCTGGGTGATGCTGAAAGGGCTTGAGACGGTGCATCTGCGCTGCGGGGCGCAGGCGGCCTCAGCGCTTGAAATTGCGCGCGCACTGGAAGGACATAACAAGCTGGCGCAGCTGGCCTACCCGCATTTGCCGTCACATCCGCAATATGACGTGGCCAAACGGCAGATGGACGCGGGCGGGACGGTGATTGCCCTTGATATCGCAGGCGGCAAGCCGGGCGCGTTTCGGTTCCTCAACGCGTTGCAGATCGTGACGCTCTCGAACAATCTGGGCGACAGCAAATCCTTGGTGACGCATCCCGCGACGACCACGCATCAGCGGTTGAGCGAGGATCAACGGGCGGCTTTGGGGATTTCGGACGGTCTTGTGCGGCTGTCTGTCGGGCTGGAGGATACCGGCGACCTGCTGGCCGACCTGCGCCAGGCCTTGGACGCGGTTTGATATCTTGGCCCGCCTGCGGCGGCAGATTTTGATTTTGCTCTTTCGGGAGCTTTGCTCCCGAGCCGCAAGGGCAAACCCTCAGGATATTTGTGGAACAATGATGATTAGGCGGGCATTGGTCGGATTTATATAGATCCGATCACGGGCTGGTCGCGTAATGGTTTTTACACGTCATTGGAAATTGGGGTGGGTTGCCCCATATAAAGAGATGCGCGAACCAAAGGGGGGACTGATATGAACGTCCACACGCCGGATATTGACCGCTTGCCAACCCGCCAGGAGGCGGAAGACGCCCTGAAGCTGCTGCGCAGCTGGGCGCAGGGCTCAACCGAACTGGAAGTCTCGGACCTTGATCCGATGATCTCGCGGCTGACGCCGAGTGCTGCGGATGGCTACCCTGCCCTCGCGCGCGCTTACCCGGAAGATTTTGAGGTGGATGCGGCCTATAAAGCCTCCATGCCGGATCTGCAGAACGGGCCGTCATCACTTATTCGCGGGGCCAAACAGCTGATCCAGCATGTCGGGATTTCGAATTTCCGCCTGCCCATCCGCTACCATACCCGCGACAATGGCGATCTGACGCTGGAGACCAGCGTGACGGGCTCTGTCTCGCTGGAGGCCGAAAAGAAAGGCATTAACATGTCGCGCATCATGCGCAGCTTTTATGGCCAGGCGGATGCGACCTTTTCCTATGAGGTGATTGAGCGGACGTTGGACGCCTATAAAAGCGATCTTGACAGTTTTGATGCGCGTATTCAGATGCGCTTTTCTTTCCCGATGAAGGTGGCCTCGCTGCGCTCAGGGCTGGAGGGCTATCAATATTACGACATCGCCTTGGAGGTTGTGGATGCGGGCGGGGTGCGCAAGAAGTTCATGCATCTCGACTATGTCTATTCCTCGACCTGCCCCTGTTCGCTGGAGCTGAGCGAGCATGCGCGCCAAGGCCGCGGGCAACTGGCAACGCCGCATTCGCAGCGGTCGGTTGCGCGGATTTCTGTCGAGGTGATGTGCGACGCGGAGTGTCTGTGGTTCGAAGACTTGATCGAGCATTGCCGCATTGCCGTACCGACCGAGACCCAGGTGATGGTCAAGCGCGAGGATGAGCAGGCCTTTGCCGAGCTCAATGCCGCCAACCCTATTTTTGTGGAGGACGCCGCGCGGTCTTTTTGTGCGGAATTGCAAAAGGACCCACGGATCGGCGATTTCCGCGTTGTGGCAAGCCATCAGGAGAGCCTGCACAGCCATGATGCGGTGTCTGTTCTGACCGAGGGCGAGAGCTTCGCTGCGGAAAGCATTGACCCGAAACTGTTTTCGACGTTGTTCCATGTGGGCTAAGAGCCGCATGATCGGGCCAGTTTGAGCGTGGGTCTGGCTGCCTGATCCGAGTGGTTGACGGGCATTCACGCTCTATTCATCCAAGCTGCGCTATGGATCGGTGCGGCATCTGCCCAAGGGGCGCGCTGACCGGGGCGTTAAGACAGATATGGAGGTTCTATGGACTTGTTTCAGGTTGCGTTTCTTCTGCTGTGCCTGTGCCAGATGATGCATTTCTCGAACCGGCTGCGTGGGATGGTCTTCGACCACTGCGAAGATGTCAGCAAGGCGCGGATGCGATCGG
>CAYLVP010000004.1:20065-23289 GCA_964387155.1 uncultured Rhodobacterales bacterium
CTCGCCCGTGTCGCCAACGATGCGTTCGGCGGCTGAGCTGTTGCTCATGGCCAGCAGCTCTTCGACTTCTTGCGGTGTCAGATCCGATGCAGCAATGGCCGGAGCGGCCAGCGAAAGGGAAACTGCGGTGATTGCGATCAACTTTTTCATTTTGTATCTCCAGTCTTAGTCATCATGGCATTCCGGGGTATGTATCGTTCCCGGCGATCCTATGAAAACACAACACGCGGTGATCCGACTGCGTTCCGTCTTTTCCAGATTTATTATTATACCGTTAATTATCAGTGCGTTGCGACTGCGCTAAAGGGCGGCCTTGCTGGCATCGCATCACGGATTGTCCAACGGATCATCGGGCTCAGACTCATCAGCATATGCCTGAAACAGCCAGCTTTGGCTCATGAAAAACACAAAAAGCGCGGCGGGAAAGCCGAAGGTTTCGATCTTCACCCACGCATCGGTCGACATGGTGCGCCAGACAAGCTCGTTGGCCACAGCAAGCCCCGCGAACATTGCCGTCAGCCGTCTGGTGAAGATCATCCAGCCCTCATTGGTCAGCGGCATGAATTCGTCCATCACATATTCCAGCCAGGATTTTTTGAGCAGCAGGCCGATCCCCAAGATCGTGGCGAACGCGCCATAGACGATGGTTGTCTTGATCTTGAAGAACTTCTCGTCATTGAACCAGACGGTGAGACCGCCGAAGAAAATGACCAACACGGCCGTCATCACCTGCATACGGCTGATTTTGCCGGTGAGCTTCCACAGGATGGCAATAGAGGCCAAAAGCACGGGCACGAAGGCTGCGGTGACGACGATAAAGCCGTCATATTCGGTGCCGCCGATTGTGTAGACCTCATCTTTCAGCCGCGTATAGGCAATGAAAAAGAGCAGCACTGGCCCGAGATCGAGCGCCAGTTTGAGCCCTTGCGAAATCTGTTTCTCTGCCATCGTCACCCTATCCTGCAAATTCCACCACAACTGCACCCGCCGCAATGAGCCCCATCAGCGCCAGCCTGCGCGGCCCAACCCGTTCGCCCAGCACCAGCCAGCCGATCAGCGCGGCAAAGACCGTTGAGGTCTCGCGCAGTACCGCAGCCTCCCCCACCTTGTCGAGCCTTGTTGCCAGCATGATGGAGCCAAAGCTGAAAAACGCAATGAATGCGCCCAGCACCCCGCGCTGCATCAAGGGGCCCAGTGCGGGCCGGTCGGGGTTTTTGAGCCAGAGCCACGCGGCGATGGGCGGCATAAAGAACAGCCCGTCAATGAAGAAGAACCAGGCAAGGAAGGTGAACGGGTCGGCCGTGGCCCTGATCCCATAGGCGTCATAGGTCGTGTAAAGCGCCACGAAGAGCCCCGTGGCCACCGCGAGCCACAGGGCGGGCACCAGCGTCGCGCGGTCCACGGTGATCGTGCGCAGATTGTAGAGCGCCAGCCCGTAGATGCCCGCCAGCAGAATGGCCACGCCCACCCATTGGCCAGCGGTGAAACGCTCCCCGAAGATCAGATAGGCACCGATCACCGCAAAAAGCGGCCCGGTGCCGCGCACCACCGGGTAGACCACCGTATAGGCCCCTTTGGAATAGGCGAAGGCCTGGAGCAGCTTATAGAGTGCGTGGATGACATAAGCGCCCGCGAAGATGGGCCACATATGGGGTTCCGGCCAGGGCACCACAAACAGTGCGACAGGCATGGCGATCAGCCCATAGCTGAGATCAATCGCGCCACGGCTGAGCCAGGGATCGTGGCGGCCCTTTTGCAGCGCCCCGAACAGCGCATGCAGGAAGGCGGCAAGGAGCGCGAGGCCAAGAGCGAGGTCGTGCCCATCCGCCGTGCCTTCAAGGGAGATCAGCCAGTCGCTCATCTGTCAGCCGGGGTGGCGGGAGGGCAAGCGACCCTCCGGGGGGGATATTTTTGGAACAATGATGAGGCGGGCTGCGCGCCCAAGCCTGCGCGGGGGCCGCGTTAACCTTAATATTGGGTTAAGGGTCACTCCGCGGCGATGCCGGTCAGGGCTTGCGCAAACTCCTCGGGATCGAAGGGCGCGAGATCGTCGATTTGCTCCCCCACCCCGATGGCATGGATGGGCAGGCCAAACTTATCAGCGAGAGCCACGAGGACGCCGCCCTTGGCCGTGCCGTCGAGCTTGGTCATCACAAGGCCTGACACATCGGAGATTTTGCGGAAAATATCGACCTGATTGAGCGCGTTCTGCCCGGTGGTCGCATCCAGCACCAGCAGCGTGTTATGCGGCGCGGTCTCATCCTTTTTGCGGATCACGCGGACGATCTTGGCCAGCTCTTCCATCAGATCGGCGCGGTTTTGCAGCCGGCCGGCCGTGTCGATCATCAAGAGATCCGCGCCCTCGGCCTCGGCCTTGGTCATGGCATCAAAGGCAAGGCTTGCGGGGTCGGAGCCTTCGGGCGCGGTCAGGACGGGCACGCCCGCGCGCTCCCCCCAGACCTGCAGCTGTTCGACGGCGGCCGCGCGGAACGTGTCGCCTGCGGCAATGACCACCTTCTTGCCTGCAGCGCGGAACTGGCTGGCGAGCTTGCCGATCGTCGTGGTCTTGCCCGAGCCATTGACGCCCACGACCAGCACCACCTGCGGGCGTTTGGGGTAGAGAGGCATGGGCGTTGCGACGGGCTCCATGATGGTGGCGATTTCCGAGGCCAGAAGCTCCTTGATCTCGCGGGTGGAGAGCTTCTTGCCGAAACGGCCCTCTGCCATGTTGGCGGTGACGCGCAGCGCGGTATCGACGCCCATATCAGAGGCGATCAACAGCTCTTCCAGCGCCTCGAGCATATCGTCATCAAGCTCACGGCGCAGGACGGTCTGCTTTTCGCCGCGCCCCAGGAGCCGCCCGAAAAGGCCGGGCTTTTTAGCCTGTGATGGGGTGTTCTGGGCCAAGAGGGCGGCGGCGTCAGGGGCGTCGAGACCGGCGACAGCACCGGCCTTGGCGCGTTCGAGCTCCGCCGCGGCCTGGGCTGCGGCTTCTTCAGCGGCTCTTTGAGCGGCTTCGGCCTGGGCGCGGG
Source organism: uncultured Rhodobacterales bacterium (assembly GCA_964387155.1). GTDB lineage: Bacteria > Pseudomonadota > Alphaproteobacteria > Rhodobacterales > Rhodobacteraceae > Litoreibacter. The sequence continues at coordinate 23,098 of CAYLVP010000004.1, forward strand.
CCTCGGCGGCGGCGCGGTCGGCGGCGGCGCGCTGCTCCTCGGCTTGGCGGGCCACTTCAGCGGCGGCGCGGTCGCGTTCCGCTTGCTCTTTTTCAGCTTGTTCACGGGCGGCTTGTTCACGGGCAGCTTGCTCGCGCGCCTCTTGCGCGCGGGCGGCCTGTTCCTGCGCGGCACGGTCGGCGGCAGCGCGGT